>CACJMP010000001.1:0-112594 GCA_902594595.1 uncultured Pelagibacteraceae bacterium
ATAAATGGGACTTAATCAAAAAACAGGGATTCGACTTAACTTTCAAAAGAATGTGGGAATTTTACTTATGCTATTGTGAAGCAGGATTTAAATCTAAAAATATTGACTTAATTCAATTTTCTTTACAAAACAAATAAATAAGAGGTGATTTATGAAATTCTCTAAATTAATCAAATCAATTTTATTGATAATTTCTTTAATCTTAATTACAAGCTGTTCAAAAAATAGTGCAATGAAACCAGAAGATTTTAAAAATAAAGAGCCAAGATTAATTATTGAAAATTACTTGTCTGGTAACGTTAAAGCGTGGGGTGTGCTTCAAAATAGATCTGGTAAAGTAACAAGACAATTTTCTGCTGATTTGGATGGAAAATGGGATGGAAAAAAATTAATTCTTGATGAAAAATTTAATTGGGATGATGGAGAAATTCAAACAAGACAATGGCAGATAACAAAAATTGATGAAAATAATTATGAAGGTACCGCAGGTGATGTTGTAGGAAAAGCAAAAGGATTTTCGTACGGCCCTGCATTTAAATTTGAATATGTTTTATTAGTTCCAGTCAAAGGAAAAGAAATTAAAATCACTTTTGATGATTGGATTTTCAAACAAGATGATCGTGTAGCTATAAATAGAGCTACTATGACTAAATTTGGTTTTAAGGTTGCTGAATTGACAGTAGTGTTTGTGAAAGATTAATTTTTCTTTTGATATTTGGTCATTCTTCCGACTAAACCAAAATAAACTTTACTTGGTAAAAAACTAAATATTTTAAGTAAAATAGTTAAAGATTTAGGAAAATGAATTTCAAAAACTTTTTTATTTACTAAGCCATCATAGATTTTTTCTGCTGCATATTCAGTTGTCTTTAAAAAAGGCATTTTAAAATCATTTTTATCTGTCATGGGTGTTTTAATAAATCCTGGTGAAACTAAACAAATACGTACATTTGATCTACCAAAATCAAAATATAAACTTTCAGCAAGATTGTTTAATGCTGATTTTGATGGTCCATAGCCTGTTGAATTTGGTAAACCTCTATATCCAGCTATGGACGAAACTATACTTATTGTACCACTTTTTTTATCCTTAAAATATTTTTCTACACTTTTAATAGTATTTAAAGTTCCAAAAAAATTCACTTTAAATACATTTTCGATTTGATCTACATCAATATCCTTTTCCTTTTTTGGATCCCATGTTCCAGTTGAAAAAAAACAAATATCAATATTTTCATACTTATTGATAATATCTTTAAATACTTCATGACATTTTGATTTGTCTGTGACATCCAATGGAAACGAGCTTATATTTTGGTGATTCTCTACAATTTCTTTAAGCAGACTTTCTCTTCTTGCAGATATAGCAACATTCCAACCCTCATTGGCAAATTTTATTGCTAATGCTTTTCCAATACCTGTGCTTCCACCAGTTATCCAAATTGTTTTTTTATTCATTATTTAAAATGTATAATACTTAAATGTTAAAAAATAAATTTTTATCATTCATATTTTTCCTAATAATTACTTTTTCGGCATCATTTATAGGGGCGTTTATTACAATTAATTATAAAGAGCCCTGGTATTCTCAGACAATTAAATCAAATTATAATCCTCCAGACTGGGTTTTTGCGCCTGTTTGGACAAGTTTATATCTAATGATGACCTTTGCTATATGGATATTCTGGCATTGTAAAAACAAAGACACGAATACTGTTTACATTTATTTTCTTCATATCGTTGTTAATACAACTTGGAGCATCGTTTTTTTTGGTCTCCATCAAATTTTTTTAGCAATGATTGTTTTGGTGATCTTAATTTTTTTTATAATTGTTCTTATTTTGAGGTTTAAACGTGTCAATTTAGTGAGCTATTATCTCATGATTCCATATTTACTTTGGTGCAGCTATGCTTTATTTCTTAACTTTAACTTGTTTCTATTAAATTAAAATGGATGATGTTGTTATAATTGGCGGCGGAATAATAGGCACATCAGCTGCTTATTTTTTGTCAAAAGAAGGAAGAAAAGTAAAAGTAATTGAAAGAGATCCGTCTTATAAATCTGCGTCTTTCCCTTTATCTTTAGGTGGTTTTAGAAGACAGTTCTATCAAACGGAAAATATTTTACTTGGAAAGTTTGCTAGAGAGTTTATTTTTCAAATTTCAGAATTATTAAAAACAAAAAAAAATCCTAAACCTACAGCAAGCATGGTAACCAACGGATATTTATTAATGTTTGGACCAGAGCATGCAGAGGAACAATACAAAGCACTTGAAAATCATAAAGCTTGTGAGGCTGGAACTAAAAACATAAAGGGTTCAGAACTAATAAAGTTTTTCCCATACATTAATAGCGATGGGATTGAAACAGCCACCTTTACAGATAATCAAAGTGAGGGGTGGATAGATCCATTTATGTTTCATGGTGCTTTGAAAAGTAAAGCAATCGAGTTAGGTGCAAATTTTATAAAAGGAGAGGTAAAATCCATCTCAGAAATTAAAGCTAAAACAATTATCTCTGCTGCAGGATGTTGGACTAAAGAATTATTAGAAGATATTCCGGTAGAGCCCCAAAAACACACTGTCTTTAGGGTTAAGTGCCCAAAACATATTCCTGAAATGCCATTGACAGGAGATTTAACAACAGGAGTTTACTGGAGGCCAGAAGGTAATGAGTATTTAGCAGGATCACCCAAATCTGTATTTGACGCTAAGGATTTAGAACCTGCTTGGAATGATTTTGAAGAGTTGGTATGGCCTGCTCTTGCTAAAAGAGTGCCAGCATTTGAAGAACTTAAATTAACTGGTGGGTGGGCTGGATATTATGATTGTAACAGATTGGATAATAATGCTGTAGTTGGGAAACATCCAAAATTTGATAATGTTTATTTAGCCACTGGATTTACAGGAAGAGGCTTAATGCAAGCACCCGGAATTGGAAGAGCTTTAACAGAATTAATTACGACTGGTTCGTATCAATCAATTGATATTTCAAATATGGCAGTTGAAAGGGTTTTAGGAAAAAAAGCAAGACATGAACCCTATGTCCTTTGATTAAGTTCCACAAAAAGTTTGATATTTTTCTTTCTGATTAGAAGGTAATTGATATTCAATTATTTTTTGGTTTTGAAGATAAGGTTTAGATAATATCTCTATTAATTTTGTTAATGGCTGAAAATTATTCTGGTTGGCTGAGTCAAGTACCTCCTCAACTTTATGATTACGTGGTATCACGAGTGGGTTGACACTTTTCATTAGTTGTAAGTATTTTTCGGATGAATTCTTATTCAACTTTAGTCTATTTTTCCATCTTTCCATCCAATTTAGAAATCTTTTATCTTCATAATATTTTTTCAACTCAATTTTTTCACCCATTAAATAACAAAAAGTATTGGTGTAATCAGCTTTGACTTCATGCATCCAAGTTAGTAGATCTAAAATTAAAGATTGGTCATTTTTTTCATCTCCAAATAATCCGAGCTTGTCTCTCATCATATTAAGCCATTTTTCCTCATATTTTTTTTCAAATGAATTTATAATTTCTGTAGCTATTTTAATTGCATTATTCTGATCTTTATCAATTAAAGGTATAAGACATTCGGCAAACCTTGCTAGGTTCCATTTTGTGATAACAGGCTGGTTGCAATATGCGTATCTACCAGTTCTATCAATTGAACTAAAAACAGTTTTAGGATCATAAACATCCATGAAAGCACATGGTCCATAATCTATTGTCTCACCCGAAATACTCATATTGTCAGTATTCATCACCCCATGAATAAAACCAACTCTCATCCAGTGTACAACTAAATCAACTTGCTTTTCTAAAACGATCTTTAGAATTTCTATTGACTTATTTTTAGCTTTATCAATATTTGGATAATGTCTTTTAATAACGTGCTCTAAAAGCATTTTAAGTTCATCCTCATTTTTCCTCGCAGCAATATATTGAAAAGTACCTACTCTAATATGGCTTGATGCCACTCTGGTGAGGATAGCACCTTTTAATTCAGTATCTCTCATTACGCTTTCACCAGTCTTTACAACCGCTAAACTCCTTGTAGTTGGTATATTTAAATGATGCATCGATTCACTAATAATGTATTCTCTTAACATTGGACCTAAAGCTGCCCTACCATCACCGTTTCTTGAAAAAGCAGTTTTACCCGAACCTTTAAATTGAATATCATACCTTTTTTTATTTTTAGATAGATGTTCGCCAATTAAAACTGCTCTTCCATCGCCAAGCATTGTGAAATGACCAAATTGATGTCCAGCATAAGCTTGAGCAATTGAGTTGCTGTTTTTGGGCAATAAATTTCCAGAAAATAAAGCTGATAATTCCTCATTTTTGATATTTGAAAAATCTAAGTCTATGTTCTTTGCTAAATCTTTATTAAATAAAACTAATTCAGGTTTTTTTACTTTTACTGGGTCAATTGTTTCTTTAAATGAGTCCGGTAGTCTAGAGTAAGAATTATCAAAATTCCAATTTAAACCATTTTTCATAAAAAACTATTTACTCCAAATTCTTTTTAAAATCTCTTCTCTTCTACATGCCTTTTTATAAGCTACATAATTTAATAAATATTCTTTATAATAATTTTGATGACGAGTTTCTGCCATAAAAAACTTATCAAATTTTCTAACGTAAGTGACAACTTTTTTATTAAATTTTTTTTCGAGTTTAAGTATACTTTTCTCAATCAAATTCTTTTCAGTACTATTTTGATAAAAGGCAACTGACCTGTAGCTATATCCTTTATCACAAAATTGTCCGTAGGCATCAAAAGGATCTATATTTATCCAAAAGTTATCTAGCAATTCTTCATATGAAATAATTTTCTTGTCGTAAATAATTTCAACAACCTCAAAATGTCCAGTACTACCGTAAGTTACCTCTTTATAAGTAGGATTTTCAGTTGTACCACCTGAATAACCAGAAAAAACTTCCTCTACACCATTAAGTTTTTCAAAAGACTCTTCAACACACCAGAAACAACCACCCGCAAAGTAGGCTCTTTCTTTTTCATCAGCTAAAGAAGAAAAAATAAAAAAGAAGTTAATAACTAGAAATATTAGTAATCGCATAAATTATCATATACAAAAAATTTATGCTAAGTCTATGTTATTAAAGGTAGCTACGTGATGTAGCTTACCTTTAATAATATGAAAAGAATTTATTTTTTCTTATATTTTGCTGCTTCTTCTGATCCACCAGTCGAAGAACCTTTACTATAAGAATGAGCTCCCATACCTGCAAGCTGACCATCCTTTACAATAAGATATTGATTTCTAATTTCTTTACCGTCGAAGAAACATTCTAATATTTCTCTAACACCATCAGCATATCTTGATTGCGCTGTTAAAGATGTACCAGACGTGTGAGGTGTCATACCATGATTGGGCATGCTTCTCCATACGTGATCGTTTGGTGCTGGTTGAGGAAACCAAACATCTCCTGCATAACCACTCAACTGACCGCTCTTTAGAGCTTTTGCAATTGCATCACGATTACAAATTTTACCTCTAGCGGTGTTTACTATGTAAGCACCTTTTTTCATTTTACTTATCATAGCATCGTCGAATAAGTTTTCAGTCTCTGGATGAAGTGGACAATTAATTGTTACTACATCACAAACTTTGACCATAGACTCCACAGTTTCATGAAATGTTAAATTAAGTTCTTTCTCAACACTTTCAGGCAACCTGTGTCTATCAAAATAGTGCAAATGTGTATCAAATGGTTTCATTTTTCTTAATGCATCTAATCCGATTCTTCCAGCTGCTACAGTACCAATGTGCATACCTTCAACATCATATGATCTTTGAACAGCATCAGCGATATTCCAGCCACCGTCATTAACAATTCTATGTTGATTGTGGTAATCTCTTACCATTGAAACAATCATCATAACAATGTGTTCAGCAACAGATCTCGAGTTACAGTAAGTTACTTCAACAACGTCAATTTTGTTATCCATTGCGGCTTGTAAATCAACGTGATCTGATCCTATACCTGCTGTTATTGCCATTTTTAAATTTTTGGCTTTAGCAATTCTCTCTTTTGTTAAATAATAAGGAAAAAATGGCTGAGAAATAACTATGTCTGCATCAACTATATGTTTATCTGCTTCACAACCCTCTCCATCTTTACTATTTGTAACAACAAATTCATGTCCATTACTTTCTAAAAACTTTCTTAAACCAAGTTCACCTGACACACATCCAAGTAATTGACCTGGTGTGTAATCTCTCCCTTTAGGTGAAGGAAGTGTCATTCCATCCGGATACTTCTCTATTTTTGGTAATTCTGATAAAGCGTAGGATTTTGGCATCCCCCCTTTAGGATCATCGTATAATATACACAATATTTTCATTTAATCTCCTGTATCTTAAAATGTATTTATTAAAAAACTAATCTAACATTATTTTTAAGTTGCTATCAATTAAATTATTTTAACGATGGATATTTTTTTTTTAGGATAAATCGATTAATTATTATACCAAAAACAAGAATTATTATTGAGCCAGTTATGATTGGATTGAAAAGATAATCAATCGAAACACTTCCCATAATGACTATAATAGGGTTCCCTCCAGCAGGTGGATGGGTTACATTTAATAATATCATTAAACCTACACCAAAACCCACTGCGACAGGTATAATTAAGTATAGAGGTAGCGGAACCAAGTATAAAAAAAATAAACCAACTGTAGCTGTAAGCAGGTGTCCAAAAAAAATATTTTTTGGTTGAGCAAAGGGGCTTTCTGGGTAACCATATAATAAAACCATTGATGATCCAAAAGATGCAATCAAAAAAACACCAAACTCTGTTTTATAAGTTAGAAGAGTTAATATACCTATAGTGATAATTGAAAAAAAACCTGCAAAAAAAGATTGTTTAATATTATCCATAAATTAATCAGATACAATTTTTTTAAGGGTTTTAAAAGGTAATAGGATACATTCTTTACGTGATAGATTTTTTTTCTTAAATAATTTACCTAAATCTCTCCATTTTCTATTCATTATTTCAAAATCACCCTCAAAGTAAGATCTTGCATCATCGCATATTTCATCAACTTTAAGTTTATTTTTATTTATTGAAATTTTTGATAAAAGACTTGCAGATGCTTGGCAATAAATACAGCATTTTCCTTGATAACCAAAATCAACTATTTTATCTTTTTTTATTATTACTTTAATTTGTATTTCATCACCACATAATGAATTTTTTAATCTTGAATTATGAGTATGATTTTCAAGAAATTTTTGGTTATTATTTTTTGAAGCAATCTGTAATATTTCTAAATCCATTAATTTTTAAGACATAAATTTTATGTAATTTAAATAAGATCTTATAATAAGATACTTAAATTTCCTAAATTATTTTATACAAAGAATTTAATTTTGTTGTAGTTGGAACTAATAAGAATTAAATACTATCATATGATAGAAATAAAAAATGATAAACTAGCAGTACCAGTCGTTTTATTTGCAGGAATTCTTTGGTCGTTTGGCCCACTAGTCGTTAGATACATGGATCAACCAGAATTAGTACCTTGGCAGTATATTTTTGGAAGAGGGTTAACAATCTTTATAATTTTGAATCTTTACTTATTTTTTGAAGAGGGAATAGCGTTTTACAAAAATTACCTGAAAATTGGTGTATCAGGTATTATAGGTGGAGTTGGGCTAGGTATTGCGATGATTAGTTTTATCTACTCAATTACTAATACTTCTGCTGCCATAACACTATTATGTCTTGCTGCAATGCCTTTTTTTACAGCTTTATTGGGCTTCCTTTTTTTGAGAGAAAGAATAAGCGTGAATGTTTGGATTGCTATAATTCTTGCAACTGTTGGAATAATAATTATTGCTCTGGGTAATACTGGAAAAGCATCTTTACTGGGGTTTGTATTTGGGATGACATCATCAATAGGTTTTTCAATATTTTCCGTAACTTTACGATGGAGAAAAGAGACACCTAAATTTACTACTGTTGCTGTCTCTGGACTTTTCTGTTTTGTCATTGCCTCAATATTTATTTTGAGTAAAGATCAATTATTTTTTTCCACTAGCTACAACGGTACTTTATTTTCATTACATGGAGTATTAGTTTGCTTTGGATTGATTTTATATTCTATTGGCTCTAGAGCTATTCCAGCAGCCGAATTAACATTATTATCTTTAACCGAAGTTATTGGAGGAATTTTTTGGGTGTGGTTACCAATTTTTGGTATAAATGAAATTCCATCTACAAATACAATAATTGGTGGATTTTTTCTTTTTATATCTATCACTTATTACAGTTTGGTCATGAGAACTAATAGAAGATTTATAGCGTTGAATTAAGAAGTAGTTTTAATGATTAAAGAAAAAAAAATTGTCAATAGTTGGAATGAATGGGATCCACTTAAGCATGTAATAGTTGGTAGAGCAGATGGATGCTGTATACCTGCTCCAGAACCAGCATTAGATGCAAAGGTGCCTGAAGACTCTGACATGAAGGGTGAATACGGCCCTCGCACAAAAGAAACTGTAGCTAAAGCCAATGAATTATTAGATAACTTCGCATCGATTTTGGAAAAAAGAGACATAAAAGTTGATAGACCAATTCCGATAAATCATAATCAAAAAATATCCACTCCTGACTGGGAAGTTAAAAGTATGTTTGGATGTATGCCTGCTAGAGATATAATTTTGACTGTAGGAAATGAGATGTTGGAGGCCACTATGAGCTATAGATGTAGATGGTTTGAATATTTAAATTATAGACCTTTGATTCAAAAATATTTCAACGAGGATAGAAATATGAAACACGAAAGTGCACCTAAACCAAGGCTAACAGATGCTGACTATAGAAAGGATTACTTGTCTGATAAAATAGGCGTTCAAAAAAGGTTAGATTGGACTGAAAAGAAATATTTTGTTACTACAGAGGAAGAACCTCTTTTTGATGCAGCTGATATTTTGCGTTTTGGTAAAGATTTAGTTGTACAACACGGCTTCACTACAAATTTGAAAGGAATTGAGTGGTTAAAAAGACATTTCACAAATCACAGAATACATACTGTAAATTTTCCTGGCGATCCTTATCCAATTCATATTGATGCAACATTTGCGCCAATTAAAGAGGGAATTATAATTAATAATCCTCAAAGACGATTACCTAAAGAACAAAGAACATTATTTGAAAATAATGGTTGGCAAATCATTGATGCTGCTCAACCAGCTCACAATGAACCACCACCACTATGTTATTCATCTGTTTGGCTCTCTATGAATGTTTTAGTTTTAGATCCTAAAACGGTATGTGTTGAAAAAAGTGAAAAATATCAAGCAGAACAACTTGATAAGTTAGGAATGGAAGTAATCCCTGTTGACCTTAGAGAGGCTTATGCTTTTGGAGGAGGTTTACACTGTTGCACCGCAGATGTATTTAGAGAAGGAGAACTTAAAGATTATTTTCCTAAACAATAACTTTGACAATTTTTAACAATTCTAACTATTAGAAATTTGGCTAATTTAAGCTCTAAGCATTGATATACTTAATTTTTTTTCGTTTTATCAATATCGAAATTATCTAACGTTCTAGTAAGTTCTTTTTGCTTAATTTTTTCTGTATTAATTGATCGATTTTTTAATCCGTAATCAATCGAATTCTTTTGATTTTCTAATTCATCAAATTTTCTCATTTTTTCTAATTCAATTTCTCTTAATCTTTGATCTCTTAAAATTTCCCTTTGTTCTTTTAATTTTTTTTCTCTATCAAATTTTTCTTCCCATTCTTTTATTTTTATGTATTCAAGCTCTTTTTTTCTGTCCTCTTCCATCTTTAAAATTTTTAACTCTTTTGTTTTTTTTCTCTGCTCTTTAAGCTCTTTTTGTCTTTGTTCTTCCTCTCTTGCTTTAAGATCTATATCTTTCCTATTTTGCTCTTCTTGGCGAAGATTCAATTCTTTTTCTCTTATTGTTAATTGCTTAGCAACTTGAATTAAGTGCTCATCTTTTTTTACCAATCTTTCTGCCTCTATTTTTTGTTTTTCCTCTAATGAGTTTATCTTTTTTTCTCTTATCTTAAAATCTTCCTCATTCATTTTAATTTTATTGCTTTCTTTATTAAGTTTTTCTTCCCAATTTTTAAGTTCTTTTTTTTCTTTTAAAATTTCATTTTTTTCTTCTAATTTCTGTAACTTGATTAACTTAATTTTTTGAAGCTCTTTATTTTTTTTATAATTTGCGAATGCTTTACCAATTGATTTTGTTGTTAGACTTGCAATTTTTCCAAGACTATTGCTTTTGAGAGTTTTTTTTGTTTTAATTTTTTTTCGAGTCATTTTTTTAAAGTTTATTTCACTAAATATAAAAAATTTTTCAATAAAAATTTTGATTTAACAGTCATACTTGGTCACAGTAGATACAACCTGAAAGTGTTATTTGAACAACTAAAAGAGTTATTGCTTAACTTTTTTCGGTATATTTGTCTCTTTTTTTATACTCAACACCTTTTCTCTCCAATATTTCTTTTACTTTATCAGAATAAGGCTCTTCAATGTGTTCTGTCGTAGGATTAAGCTCTATTCCAGCAGGTGTAATTGTCTGAGGCATTGCAACAAACTGAGAGTCTGGATTTTCTGCAGTTGGTCTTATTTTCATTCTATAAATTCCAAATACTCCAATTATCGTGTGAAAGAAAAATAAAAAAATAAAAAAACCATTTGGACCAACTATATCCATAAATATAGAACACAAAAAAGGGCCACTTATTGCACCTAAACCAAAAACAAATTGTAGACCAGCTCCGGCAGCTACAAATTTATCTTTAGAAATATAATCATTTGTATGTGCTAAAATTAATGAAAACATTGGCAAACTAAAAAATGAAAAAATGATAAACGAAATATAAAACCAAGTTTTGCTAGTTGCTAATCCACCCGGTAGGTACATTTGCTTAGAAACAATTATAGATATTATTGAAAATATAGCAGCACCGAATGTACTCATAATGATAACTTTTCTTCTGTCGTATAAGTCTGAAACTTTACCTATAGGAAATTGTGCAATTGCACCCGAAATTGCTAATAGAAATGTAACTATTGATATTTCTAATATGGTGAAATTCATCGAAGTTGCATACACTGCTAGAAGAGTAAAAACAGCAGATTGAATTGTTCCATAAAAAAAAGAACTTACCATTCCAAAAGGGGATGCTTCATATAGATTTTTCAAAGACATTGCTTTAATTTTTTTAAAAGTAGGAGGTTTTTGTTTTGTTAACAATATTGGCAATAAAGCAGCAGATGTTATTACAGAAATTAAAATAAATGGTTGAAAGTTTTTAGGGCTATTAAAATTGAGCATAAACATGCCAATGCCAATCGATCCATAAAGTATAACCATATATATTGAAAGTACGCTTCCTCTATTTTTATTACTTGATCTATCATTTAACCAGCTCTCTGCGACTGTATAAATACACACCATGCTTATTCCTGTTAAGACTCTTAATAAAAACCATATGAATGGATTTACAAGAACCGAGTGAACAAGAATAACTAAAGAAGCTAAAGATGCAAAAGCTGCAAAAACTCTTATGTGACCTACTTTTGATATGATACTTGGAATAGTTGCAGCACCCATAAAATAACCCACAAAATATCCTGACATCATGAAGCCGGTTGAGGTTAAACTGAACTCCTCTTGAACTGCTCTAACTCCAAGAAGAGATCCTTGAAAACCATAGGCCATCATAATAAAACCCATTCCAAGAAATAGTGCCCACGAGTTTTTTAAAACTTTATTCATAAATTTGGTGTAGTTATTCGCGATGTATTATTAAATCAAGTCTTAATTGTGACAAGCTTAAGCATTTCTAAGCTTTAAAAATGAGTGAATAGCTATAGTAATTATAATAACAACCCCACCAAACAAAGTTTCAACACTTGGTTGTTCTCTAATTACCAGCCAAACCCATATTGGACCTATTATAGTTTCTAATAAAAAAAATAAATTAACTTCGGCAGCGGGTATAAATCTTGGGGCTATAGTTACCAAGACAAATGGTATAGCCACACAAAGAATGCACATTAAAGGTACGATGATTAGATCTTGATTTATAAGTGCAAAATTTTCAACAAATAATAAAGAAAAGGTCGCCACAAGTAATTTTCCAACAACTGCTGCTGGAACCAAATTTTTAGATTTTGCTGAGCGTATAGTCACCGCACCTACTGCTAATCCGATAGCAGTAATGAAACCTAAAATATCTCCATAAAAATTTCCTAATTTAAGGGAATCAAAAAAAATATAAATTACTGACAGAAAAGTAATGATAATTGATATAAGTGTTTTTTTATCTGGAGGTTCTTTTAAAAAAATCGCACCTAAAATAGCTGATAACATAGGAGCAGTAGCAATCATGACAAGAGTGTTTGCTACGTTTGTATTTTCAATTGAAACAACGAAAGTAATATTTGTTATACTAAAAGTGATGACATAGATTATGCCATGGATACCACTCGTCATAAGAATTTTGAAAAAACCTAATCTGTAAATTAAAATCATCCCAAAAAAAACTACAAAAAAAGGTATAATTCCTCTGTAAAAAACAAGTCCCCAGGTATCTACACTTGAGAGTCTGATAAATAATGAGTCCGGTGTAATAAACATTACTGCGACAAATGCAAGTAACGAACCTTTCTGTTGATCAGTCAAATTTTTCAAGCTTTAAGTTCTTTCCAGAAAGTTTTAGCCAAATTAATATTTGATAAATCATAAAATGTTTTTAATCCAGTAGGTGAGGTGACGTTAATATCTCCATTTAATTTTTGATCAATAAAATCAATTCCAGCAAGAAAAATATTTTCATTTCTTAAATTTTTGGCAACCAGTTTAGATATTTTTTTTTCAATATTTGTTAACCGAGTATTTATTGGTTTTGCTCCTTTACTCATATTACTTAAGAATGATCCTTTTTTTGGAACTCTTGATATAGCGCCCATAACTTTACCATTAATTAAAAAAACTCTTTTATCTCCTTTATTTATTTTTGGTAAATATTTTTGACAAATTATGTATTCATGTCTTTTAATAAATTTTTTTATAAATTTAAGATCGAATTTACTTAATAAATGAATGTCGTTTCCTCCAAAGCTATGGATTGGTTTTAAAATCACTTTTTTATTTTTTTTAAAAAATTTTTTGATCTCATCAATATTTTGAGAAAAAATAGTTGGGGGCATATACTTTAGGTATTTGATAGCATAAAGTTTTTCAGAAATGTTTCTTATAGAGCTAGGATCATTTATAATTTTTACCTTATCTTTAATAGTTTCAAGAATATATGTTGTTGAGATATACTTGAGATTAAATGGAGGATCTTGTCTAATTAAAATAAATTTGCAATTTACAAGATTTAATTTGTGTTTCTTAAATATTTTGAAAAATTTTTTTTTACTATAATTAAATTTGACAAAATAACCTTCTGCAACAACTTTTGAATTTATGACAGATAAATTTTCAGGTTCATAGTAAAAGACTTTATAATTTTTATTCTGAATTTCATGGGCTAAAAAAATACTAGTGTCTGTATTAGGATTAATTTTAGAAAAATGATCTCCTTGAATAGCTACAATTTTATTTATCATATAATTCTTTTAAATCTTCATTTTTAGAAAATTTATTAATCATATGATCTGCGTTTGTTACTTTATTATCAATAATTGTTTGTAAATGATTTAAGAAAATAGCCTCATTTTTTCTGCTTTTATTTAGTTTGTCTCTGTTCTCCAATCCCTTTCTTGATAAATTCAACAAATTTGATGCCCAGTAAAGAAGATCTTTGCCCATTAATTGTGTATTAAATCCCTTTTTTGGTACCTCTAGATATGCATTGATTATTTTATTTTTTTCCCATTTAGAAACAATTTCAAAAGCTTCATCAATATTACCATACAATATTCCAACGTTAAATGCTGGGCCAGCGCATAAACAATCCCAACCACACGTATCCATAGATCTCATTTCAATATATTTTTTTAATCTATTTTCTGTAAAGATTGTACTTAAGTGTGTAGATAAATCATTTTCATCCGGTATTCTATTTTTAATTTCATTAATTTTACCATTCATAAAATCTTTAAAGACATATTTTTTACCAGATATATATTTTTCATTATCTTTAATAAACAAAATTGGAAAGTTTATTACGAAATCAGCATATTTCTCAAAATTTAATTCTTCGAAAAAAATTTTTGGTAAACCACCTCTAGCAGTGTTTTGCCATACCTTGGACCTATATGACAAATAATTACTTTTTTTTTTTTCTACGATTGAAGAATTAGCAAATAAAGCAATAGTGATTGGCACAATCGAGTTAACAATCTTAAACTTTTTAATAAAGTCATTTTCAGACTCATAATCAATGTTAATTTGTGTCCCACAAGTTCGATACATCATATCCAGGCTTAATTCACCACCTTCTGGCATACTCTTAGTCATTAGTTTATAACGTTCTTTTGGATTATTCGGAATTTCATTAAGTTTTGAAATTGGATCAAAACCAGCACTGACAATATTTATATTTAGTTTTTTTGTCACTTGCCTCAATTCAAATAGATAGTCCTGAGACTCTGCGCACGCTTCATGTATATTATTTAATTTATCTCCAGACAATTCAATTTGGTTTCCAGGTTCGAGTGTAATATTTTTACCTTTTTTATTTAAACCAATTATATTGCCTCTTTCAGAAATTGGCTTCCAGCCAAATTCCATCAAAGCATTAAACATCTCTTTAATTTTCGAATAATTAATTCTTTTATTATCTATTTTGTTAAATAAAAATTTTTCATGTTCAATTCCAATTTTGAAATTTTTAGTATCTTTTATTCCAGATTTAAAATATTTGATTATTTGTTCTTTAGAGGCAATCATTTTTTTCTTAATAATACTTTATAAATAGATTTAAAGTAAAGAATATGGCTTTCTAGAAAAAATTTTTTTTACCATAGGCCTAAAAAATTCTAAAGGAAGTGATTTATAATTTGGGTCAAAGGAACTTTGATCGTACTTTTCACAAAAATCAATAGTGTCTTGGTAATATTTATGACCTTTATATTTATCTCTCTTATTTCTGTTGCCCCCTAAGTGGTGAGCATAATAGTACATTTGAAATTCACCATGTTTTTCTATTATCCAATGAGTTTTTTCTGAAACGTAAGGTTTTAAAATTGCAGCAGCATACTCAGAATGATTCATTGGCGCTAATTCATCTCCGATATCGTGTAATAAAGCTGCAACTACCATCTCCTCACTTTCTTTGTTTTTATAAGCTCTAGTCGCACTTTGAAGAGAATGCTCCAATCTAGAAATTTGATAACCCTCCAAAGTTTCAGTGAGATTTGACATAAATTTTAAGATCCTTTCAGCAGTTTTATTTGCAAAATCTTTTTCATGTTTATCTAAAAAAAGGTAGTCTTCCTTGGTTCCTTTTTTCATTTCTGTAAAACTAACTTTTTTCATTATCTAGTTGTTTGATACCGAGCTTAGTAAAGATAACTGAGTAATCTTGCTATCACCAAGTTCATCAACAGGCTTAATTGGGTAGTCACCTGTGAAATAATGATCAGTTAATTGAGGATAAGTTTCATTTCTTTTATCAAAGCCAATAGCTCTGTATAAACCATTTATAGATAAGAACTTTAAAGACTTAGCCCCAATATACTCGCAAATCTCATCATTTGATTTATTTGCAGCTAATAACTCTTTTTTAGTTGGTGTATCAACTCCATAAAAGTCTGGGTATTTAATTTCTGGGCAAGCTATTCTCACATGCACTTCTTTTGCTCCAGCATCATAAAGCATTTTAACAATCTTAAGAGATGTTGTTCCTCGAACTAAAGAGTCGTCTACCAGAATTATTTTTTTATATTTAATTGTTGTTTCATTAGCGTTTAACTTGAGTTTAACACCTAAGCTTCTAATCTTCTGACTTGGTTCAATAAAAGTTCTGCCAACATAATGATTTCTTATTAATCCATGTTCAAAATTAATCTTTAATTTTTGAGAAAATCCCAAAGCTGCTGCATTTCCAGAGTCAGGCACGGGTACAACGATATCCGCATCAATATCATTCTCTTTAGCAAGTTCTTTTCCTAAATTTTTTCTATGTTCATAAGCAGTTTTTTTATTTATGAGACTATCCGGCCTTGCAAAATAAATATATTCAAATACGCATGGTCTAATTTTTTTTGGGGGAAAAGGTTTGATACTTGATAGTTGATTATTTTCAATTAAAACAATTTCACCATTTTCTACTTCTCTTATAAATTTTGCTCCAATAATATCTAAAGCACAGGTCTCTGATGCTAAGACATAGCTAGTTCCTAGTTTGCCTATTACTAGTGGCCTAATTCCATAAGGATCTCTCACTCCAATTAAAGAAGTTTGTGTTAACATGACTAAAGCGTATCCACCTTGTATTTGAAATATTGCATCTACAACCTTATCAATTGTTTTAGATCTTTTTGATTTAGCAATTAATTGAACAATAGTCTCAGTATCTGAGGTAGTATAAAATATTGCACCATCTTCAACTAGTTTATTTCTTAGATAAATTGAATTTGTTAAATTTCCATTGTGCGCTACTCCGATACCACCAGCGTTTGTATCAGCAAAAAAAGGTTGAATATTTCTAAGAGTATTATTACCTGTGGTACTATATCGATTATGACCAATTGCATAATCACCTTTAAGATTGTTTAGTACTCTTTCTTTATTAAAATTATCACCAACTAAACCAAATCTTTTTTCTGAGTAATATTTTTCACCATCGAAACTAACTATACCACATCCTTCTTGTCCACGATGCTGTAGAGCATGAAGTCCAAGCGCAGTCAAGGCTGAAGCATCTTTAGCATTACTTATACCAAATACACCACACTCCTCCTTAAATTTTGAGTTAAAACTCTTCAATTTTTTCTTTTGAGTCTTGATAACTTTTTTCATTAGGAAATTCTTTTAGTAAATAATTACTACCTTTTTCTAAATATGGGAAGATGTATGATTTATTTAAATTAGTTGGCCATTTATCATAGTTATAGACTATGTGAATAGCTGAAAATAGGCAAATAGCTATTATATATGATCTTACAAACCCAAAAAAGAATCCAAATATAGAGTCTAACGTTCCAAGTCCTGTATACTTAATTGCTTTACTTATCCCTTTACTAATAAGTAATACAAGAAATATTATAATTACAAAAATCAGAAGGCCTAAAACAATATCTAAAATATATTCACTATCAATTATATCTTTTACGTAGGGTTTTGCTTTTGGGAAAATAATTAGTGTAATGATATATGCAAATAACCATTTGCTCATTGCCAAAATACTAAGTACAAATCCCTTTCTATAACATTTGACTAGAGATAAAATTGTTAAAATTAAGTATATTAAGTCTATAATTGATATGGAATTATAAAATTCCCTCAAAATTTCAATCATCGATAATTATTTTCCAAAAGGTTTTATAAAAAGTATTAAAGATGGCAATAATGTTAAAACTGATACCATCGCCAATAACATAGCAAGACCTGTAAAGATGCCAAAGTAAATTGTTGGAATAAACTTAGATAAAACTAATATTGAAAAACCAAAAACTATTGTTACTGAAGTATTCAAAATAGCTTTACCTACCGTAGAGTGACAAGTTTTAATAGTCGATTTGTAATCCCTTAAAACATTAAATTCTTCCTTAAATCTATAAATATAATGAATACTATTATCTACAGCAATACCAATAGTAATTGCAGCTATTGTAATTGTCATCATGTCTAACGGGATCCCCAGCAGACCGATTATACCTAATATAAAAAATGCAGCTATAAAATTTGGCACAACTCCAATTAAAGATAATTTAATGTTTCTAAAAAGAATTAAAAACATTGCAAATATACCAATCATGACTAAACCCAAAGTTAAAATTTGGGACTTAAAGAGACTCTGAAGCAGATTGTTAAATAAGATCAAAACACCCGCAAGCTTAAATTCATTTTCCTTTAATCCAATTTTATTTTTGAGGTCGTAGTTAATCTTTTTTAATAAATCATTTCTTCTCAAATTTTCTTGTGAGTCAATTATTCTTAGACTAATTCGAGCTTCATTATCATCTATAGAGATGTATGGATCAACAATTTCTGTTTTTATATTGTCGGGTATTTTAGAATATAGAACACCTAGTTCTAAACTTCCTAGAGGTTTATTATTATTAAGTATTGTTGCAACATCAATTATAGAGGAAAAAGATAAAACCTTACCTATCTGTGGAAGACTATCTAGATAATTGTGCACCAAAGCTATTTTATCTATTTTATCCTTGGTAAACCAATATTTTTCTTTATCATTTTCATTATCGTCTTCCCAATCCTCAAACTCATCATCTTCCCCATTTTTTATGTCCTCTTGCTTTGGAAATTTTAAAATTACTTCAAGTGGTGTAGTTCCACCTAGTTTTTCGTCTATTAGCTTCATACCTTTGTATATTTCAGTTTTTTTATTAAAGTAGTTGATAAAACTATTTTCAACTTCTAGACGACTTATACCGATTAAACTTATAATTATTATTATTCCAGTAATAATAAAAATTGTTATTTGATTGTTTTGTGAAATTTTCGAGAAAAAACTAGTTATTTTTGAGTCTTTATGTTTATCCAGAGAAATATTTCCCTCTGGAACAAAATTAATTAGTGTAGGAAGTAATGTAAAAGTAATTATAAAAGAAGTTATTAATCCAAACGTCATCATCCATCCAAAATCAATAATAGGTTTTATTTCACTAAATATTAGAGATAAAAAAGCAATTATTGTAGTAAGAACTGTGTATAAAATAGGCCAAAACATCTTTTCTGTAGTTAATGAAATTAGTTCAAAAATATTTTTTTTAGGAAAGCTTTCTCTTAACTGTAAAAAACGGGTACTCATATGAATATTCATTGCCATAGTTAAAATTAACATAAGAGCTATAAAGTTTGATGAAATTACTGTGACTTTCCAATTAAGTAATCCAAGTATTCCCATCATTATTATGACGGAAAAAAAACAACTACATATTGGAACAATAATCCAAATTAATTTTCGAAATACAAACCATAAGGTAAAAACAATGAATACAAAAACACCCAAACCAAAAACTATAATGTCACTTTTTATAAACGTCATCATGTCATCAGCAATCATTGGAATTCCACCTAAAAAAATTTTTCCAATATTTTCATAGCTTTTAATTACATTTCTTATTTCAATTATGTTTTTATGGTTTTGTTTTTTTATGTCATCTTTAAAGTCTTCTATTTCTTTTCTTGTCTTATTTTTAATGTCTTTTAGTTCTTTGCTTTTTTTTAAATTTACAATAATCCCACTAGTTTTACCGTCTTCGCTTATAACAAAATTTCTAAACACAGGACTATCTAAGATTTCTTTAAAACCTCTTTCTTTGTCTACACCCTCGTCTTTGAGAGTTTTAAAATTTTCTAATCTGTCCTGGAGCGATTCATCAGAACTATTCAAAAGTGGTATATCTAAGAGAGTGACAACACTGTGAACCCAATCTAAACTTTGAATTTTATATTTTAAACTCAATAAATTATTTATTGAATTATCAGATATCATTTCTTCATTAGGCGTATATGTTAGAACTAAAAATTCTTTTGATCCGTATCTATCAGTAATTTCTCTTAAATACTCTAAATCTGGATCGCCCTCGATTAATAAAGTTTCTGACGATGCATCTAATCTAAAATCTTTTGAGTAGTTACCAAAGCTAAATAGCGCTAATAATAATATAATAAATATTGATTTAGGATTTCTCAAAATAATATTTTGATAAAATTGGGCAAACATTAAGCCCTTTATATTTTAATTTAGGTATTTTGAGTATCTTTAAATTTAGTAAACATTGCCTCAAACTCAAGGAACACATTTCCAGTTGGGCCATGTCTCTGTTTACCTATAATCAATTCAGCCAAATTAGATACTTCGTTCATTTTTGCTTGCCACTCTGCATGCTCTACTGTTGCGGGCTGAGGCTCTTTATTTTCTAAATAATATGCCTCTCTATATACAAACATTACCACGTCCGCATCTTGCTCTATTGAACCCGATTCCCTTAAATCAGATAGTTGAGGTTTTTTATTATCTCTTTGTTCAACTTGTCTCGATAATTGTGAAAGAGCTACAACAGGTATAGCTAATTCTTTAGCAATGGCTTTAAGACCTTGGGTAATTTCGGATACCTCTTGCACTCTGCCATCTTTGTAATTTGTGGTTCCTCTCATAAGTTGAATATAATCAACAATAATCATATCAAGGCCTTCAAGTCTTTTAATTCTTCTAGCTCTATTGCTCATTGCTGCGATAGTTATTGCAGGTGTTTCGTCTATATATAATGGAAGTTCAGATATATCTTTTGAAGTTTCTATAAACTTACCAAACTGTTCTTCAGAAATTCTACCTCGTCTTATATCATTAGATTTAATTCTTGATTGCTCAGCTAATATTCTTGTTGACAATTGTTCAGACGACATTTCTAAAGAAAAAAAAGCAATTGAAGATTTTTTTCCACTTTCTTGTAGTTTTTTGGCAGCATTGAAAGCAATGTTGGTTGCTAAAGCCGTTTTACCCATCCCTGGTCTTCCAGCAATTATGATTAAGTCAGATTTATGAAGTCCACCTAGACGGTCATCTAAATCTCTTAGTCCAGTTGGAACTCCAACAATTCCCTCGTCATTTTTATAGGCAGCAGATGCCATATCAATCGTATCTTTTAACGCTTTATCAAATTTAATAAATGTTGAACCAAAAGAGTCTTTTTCAGCTAATTTAAATAATTCTTTCTCAGAATTTTCAATAATTGTTTGCCCACTTGTATTCAGGTCTGCTAACTTTGCACTATCAATAGTTTGTTCAGAAATTTTTATTAATTCTCTTCTTACGAACATATCGTAAATTATTTTTGAATATTCTATTGCTTGTCTTACTGAAGTTGAAAATTTAGTAATTTTGACTAAATATTCTGCCACATTAAAATCGTCTTTATCGTCTTTGAAGTAATTTTTAAGAGTAATTGGATTTGCTAACAATCCTTTATATATTAAACTTTCAATAGAATTAAAAATTCTTTGATGCATTGGGTCATAAAAATTTACACTTGATACAATGGTATTAATTTCATCAAATAACTCGTTGGAAACTAATATAGAACCTATGACTGCTTGTTCTGCTTCAATATTGTTAGGAAGTTCTTTAAAATTGTCTTTTACAATACTAAGATTTCCTTCCATGATTATTTATATCAAAATTTTGATTAAAAAATATTAACAATACAACTTGGGGAAAAAATTGTATAATTATTGAATTGTCTCTGACGACTCAACGTTTACATAGATTTCAGCATCAACTTCTGAGTGTAAATAAATTTTAACTTTAAACTTACCTAATGATTTAATCTCATTCATCGGCTGTATCATTGAAGGTTTAATATCAACTTTATCTTTTTGAAATATCATCTTTGAGATTTCAGTAGGTTTTACTGATCCATAGAGTTCGTTATTTTCTGTACTTAATTTTTTTACATTATACTGTTTTTTATTAATTTTTTCTAAAAGAGACTTTGCAACTTGTTTTTTTTCGTTATCTTTTTTTGAGAGCTCAGTCTTAATTTTTTCGACTTCAGAAATATTTTGTTTTGAGGCATAAAGAGCTTTTTTGTTCGCAATTAAGTAATTTCTCGCAAATCCCCTCTTAACATCAATAACTTCACCTATAGAGCCAATTCTTTTTATATTTTCTAATAAAATTACTTTCATTATAACAACGCAAGATTTCTTGCTCTCTTAATAGACAGAGATAATTCTCTTTGTTTTTTTTGGCAAACATTCGTTATTCTAGATGGTAAGATCTTGCCATTCTCAGACATATATTTTTTTAATAATTTTATATTTTTATAATCTATTTCTGGAGCACCCTTAATTGAGAGCGGACATGATTTTTTAAATTTATATTTATTTGGTTGAAAAATACTTAGTTTAGCAAAATTGCTTTGCTTTCCTTTTTTGTTACCGCTTTGTTTTTGTCTTTTAGGCATAGTTAATATTAATTATCTTTTTTTTTCTCAATATCATCATTTTTTGGACTAAAATAGTTTGTATCTAAATCAAATTTCTTTACTTTTATAGTTAAGTATCTAATTAATTTTTTATCGATAGCTTCATTTTTCTCAAGTTCATCTATCATTTTACCATCACCTTTAATTTTGAAGTGTATATAACTTCCTTTTTTATTTTTTTTAATTAAATAAGATAAATTAATTAAGCCCCAATTCTCAGTTTTAATTATTTCACCTTTATTTTTTTCAACTATTTTTGAGTATTTTTCTGTTAATAATTTAATTTCATTTGGCGAGGTATCTTGTCTAGCAATAATTGTATGTTCGTATAAATTCATATTTGTTATTATATAAAAAAAAGTGGATATACTATTATAATAATTTAATTACAATAGCTAAATAAGTTAAAAATAAAGAATTTATAATGTTTTCAGTAGTTTTTCCAGGACAGGGCTCACAAGAAGTGGGAATGGGAAAAACTTTTTATGAGAAATATGATCTGGTAAAAAATTATTTTAAAGAGGCTGATGAAACTTTAAACTTTCCATTATCTAAGCTAATATTAGAAGGCCCAAAATCTGATTTAGATTTAACATTTAACACTCAACCAGCGATTTTTTTGATAAGTTACTCAATTTTCAATGTTATAAAAAAAGAGTTTAATATTAACTTAAATAAAGCTAACTTTTTTGCTGGTCATTCTTTGGGAGAATATTCAGCATTATCTTGTGCTGGGTATATAAAATTTTCTGACACTTTGAAAATTTTGAGAGCAAGAGGGGAAGCAATGCAGAATGCAGTACCAAAAGGTATTGGAGGAATGATTGCAATTTTAGGAACTAATATTAAAAAAATTGAGGATATAATATTTAAGAACAAAGAATATTGTAATTTCCAAATAGCAAATGACAATTCTGAGGGCCAGATAGTAGTTAGTGGAAAGTTGAAAGATTTAGATATTTTAACAGAAATTTTAAAATCTATGAATATAAGGAATGTTAAACTTCCAGTAAGTGCCCCATTTCATTGTGAATTAATGAGTAATGCCACAAAAATTATGAGTGATAAAATAAATAAGATTGATTTTAACAAAGGCCATAATATTTTGATGTCTAATGTAACAGCTGATACAGTAAAGGATATTCCTGTTATAAAAGATTTATTAATTAAACAAATTGAAAACAGGGTTAGATGGAGAGAAAGTATAGTTAATATGATAAATAACGGAGTAAAAAACTTTATTGAGATTGGGCCAGGTAAAGTTTTGTCAGGATTAATAAAAAGAATTAATAGACAAGTAAATGTTAAATCAATTAATAGTGAGGAAGATATTAAAAATTTAGATATTTCATGATAAATTTAAAAGATCAAAATATTATAGTTACAGGAGCCTCTGGTGGGATAGGTAGTTCAATTGTTGAGCATCTTTACGAGGCCGGTGCAAATATTTTAGCTACTGGTACAAGAACAGACAAATTGGATCAATTAAAAAGTAAATTTAGTAAAATAAAAACATTACCTTTTGATATTTCTAAACATGATAAAATTGAAGGATTTATTGATGAAGCAAATCAATTATTAGGTAAGGATTTAAATTGTCTAGTAAACAATGCAGGTATTACTAAAGATAATTTAGCGATTAGAATGAATTTAATGGAATGGAATAAAGTTATTGATTTAAATCTTACCTCAACATTTTTGATGAGTAAATTTGCAATCAAAAAGATGTTAAAAAATAAATCTGGAAAAATTATAAATATTACCTCAGTGGTTGGCCATACTGGAAATATAGGACAAGTAAATTACACTGCCTCAAAAGCAGGTATCGTTGCAATGTCTAAGAGTTTATCGATTGAATACTCAAAAAAAAATATTAATGTCAATTGCATTTCACCAGGATTTATTGACACTGCGATGACTGAAAAAATCGACGAAAAATTTAAAGAATCAATTATATCAAAAATACCGTCCGGTAGATTGGGAAAAGCGGAAGATATTGCAAATGCTGTGATTTTTTTAGCTTCATCCAAATCGGACTACATAAATGGCGAGACAATTCATGTTAACGGCGGACTGTATTTAGGTTGACAAAAAAACAATTTCATCTAAGAACAAAATATAACTACAAAGGATTAATATGTCTGACGATATTTCAAGCAAAGTTAAAAAAATAGTTGCTGATCATTTAGGAATAGATGAAGCAAAGGTTACAGATGAATCTAGTTTTATTGACGATCTAGGTGCTGATAGTTTAGATACAGTTGAATTAGTAATGGCTTTTGAAGAAGAATTTGGTTCTGAAATTTCTGATAGTGAGGCTGAAAAAATATTAACAGTCGGTGATGCTGTTAAATTTATTGAAGGCAAAAGAAACTAAAAAAATTTAATGCCATTAAAAAATGATGGGATAATGGTGATTTTATCATCTCCATCGGGTGCAGGTAAAACAACCCTCGTAAAACTTTTATCTAAAAGAAAAAATTTTATCATTTCTATTTCTCATACAACCAGGAAACCGAGAGAGAGCGAAGTGCAAAACAAAGATTATTTTTTTGTCGATCATATTGAGTTTAGGAGACTTATTCAAAATGAAGAATTTTTAGAATATGCAAAAGTTTTCAATCATCTTTATGGCACAACCAGATCTCCTGTAATTAGCAACCTTCAAAAAGGTAGAAATGTAATTTTTGATATTGATTGGCAAGGTGCAGACCAAATAAGAAATAAAAAATTAGACTACAAATTGATAACATTTTTCTTATTACCCCCAAGTAAAAAAATACTTTTTGAGAGACTATCTAATAGAGACATGAAGGACAAACTAATTGCTGAAAATAGAATGAAAGAATTTAGTAGAGATGTGCTTCATTGGATTAATTACGATTATGTCATTATCAATGATAATTTAGAAAATTGCTATGATAAGATTGCTAGTTTAATTGATGCTGAGATAAATGATGGACCTAAAGATTATGATAAGGAATATATCAGAAAACATATTGAAGAATTAATTAATTAATTTCTCATATTCTTTAACAATATTACAGTATGTTTTTAATGATAAGTTTTGCGGTCTTAAATTTAAATCAAGCTTCAATTTTTTAGATATTTCCTGATAATTTGGAAATAATTGTTTTAAAGGATTTTTAATTTTTTTTCTTTTTTGATTAAAAAAAACTCTAGTTATTTTTTCTAAATTTTTACTTTCCTTCAGCTCTAGATAATTATTTTTTGGTACAAAATGGACTAATGTGCTATGAACTTTCGGTTTTGGATAAAAACAATTAGGACTTATGTCAAAAACTTTTTTTATATCCATTTTCCAATTAAGAAAGATTGTTAATCTCCCATAATTTGAGCTATTTATTTTAGAAATTATTCTATCAGCCACTTCTTTTTGAAACATTAATATCAACTCTGAAAACCAAAAATCTTGCTCCAATTTCAAAATCCAATTACAAACTATTTTAGTTGAAATATTATATGGTAAATTACCAAAAACTATTAATTTATTATCAGAAATATCGTTTTCATTTATTTTAAGAATATCATCATTTTTTATTACTACTTTATTTTGAAATTTTAATCGTAGTTGGTCGCATAAAATTTTATCCTTTTCAATTAAGAATATTTTATTTGGTTTTCCTTTTAGAATGTATTCTGTTAAGTTTCCTGTACCGGGACCTATTTCAAGTACGTCTTTATTTAAAATTTTTGATATTGATACTATTTTTTTTATTACATTTTTATCAATTAAAAAATTTTGTCCTAAGCTTTTTTTTGGTTTTACTAGCACTTATCTGTCTAAAAATTTTATTGCTTCAATCAGGCTATCTGGGTTAGATTTATTTTTTAAGAACATTTCTGAATTTGGCCCATGATCTGGTGAGATTCTCAAAAAAGGAAGTCCTAAAGTTATATTAATTGCATTAAACCCAAATATTGATTTAATAGGAGCTAAAACTTGGTCATGATACATCCCTATTATAACATCAAATTTTTTAAATTTATCTCTCAAAAAAATAGTATCTGCTGCATAAGGACCAGAAACTTTAAATTTTTTTTTTGATAAGTATTTAATTGCCGGTATTATGATCTTTTCTTCCTCACTGTCGTGAAAATTACTTTCGCAATGAGGGTTTAAACCTGTGATACCAATTTTTGGCAAAATATTAAATTTTTTTTTATAAAAGTTTGAAATTTGTTGCACATGATTTATTATTTTTCTTTTATTAATATATTTATGAACTTTTTTTAAAGGCAGATGAGTAGTGAGAGGACTTACTGATAAATTTTTATTGTAAATTAACATCACTGTTTTACCTTTACTATTAGTTTTAAAGTCTAAATATTCTGTAATACCTAGAAAACGTTGTTTTAAAATTTTCTTTTTATTAATTGGACCATTAATTAGATTAATCTTATTATTTTTTTTTATTAACAACAAAGCTTTTTCAAACGATTGATATATATATTCAGATATAAACTTCTTATCTAAAGGTATATGAATAATATTTATTTCTCTGTTGTTGAGGTCTTTATAATTTAAGCTATTTATATCTATTTTGTTTATTTTAAAATTATATTTGAGAGCCCTCATTTGTTCTGACAGTATTTTTTCATTAACAATTAAAATAAGTGGTTTTTTAAATTTATTCTTTTTTAAAGACTTAAAATAAATTTCTAAAAAGACACTTTTTGGATCTCCTGCAATTACTAATATAGGTCTAAAATTTTTCAACATATGCTTTATTTTCAATTTCTTTGTAATAAATTATTGAATACTCATTCAATATCCTATCTCTTTCAAATGAAAACAACCTTTCCATTTCCTTTTCTTTATCAATTTGAGCATCGACCTTTCTTTTATCATTTACCTTTAAAAAAATTATACCACTAGAGACTGTTATTGGTTTTGAGAACTCTCCTATTTCTAAATCTTTAATTCCGAGAAAAATTTTTTTTGGTATTTGATTTTGATTAACCCAGCCTATTTCGCCACCTAATTTTGAACTTTCAGATATGCTGTGTATCACAGCAGCATCTTTAAAACCGACGTTTTCGATTGAAGTCATTATTTCCTGGGATTTTTTTTCTATCGCTTCTTTATTTTTCTCAATAAAAATTATTTCTGATAGGTTAAAACTTAAAATTTTAGAATTATCTTTAATTAATTCATCTAAATCATTTTCAATTTTGTTTTTGTCTATTTTTACTAAATTTCTGTACTTATCAAATATTAATTGGTTCCAAAAACGCTCTATTATAAACTTTTTTTTTAGATCATTGATGTTGATATTTTTTATCTTTAAGTAATCTTGAAATTCCTGATTTGATTTAAAACCAATTTTTTCACTGAAATTTTCAATAATAATATTAATTTTTTCAGATTCGAGCTCCTCTTCATAATTGACTTCATAAAATTTATTAATTTCATCTTTTTTTATAATTTCTCTAATTAAAGATTTTTCTGCGGTTGAGGAAAGTTGCTTTTTATTTAGTTCTGTCAAACTTTTATTCAATGAAACTAAATAATTTACCTCTTCAAAAATGTCATAATTGGTAATTATACTATCATTAACTTTGTATAAAATTTTTACTTCATTTGAATGAACATTTATTATAAGCTGAAAAAATATTATCAAAGCACATATAAAAACTTTTATCATCTAATTAAAAACTTGGGGTGGAAATCGTTGTAAATTGCGTAAATGTTAAAGAAAAAAAGATTTGTTCAGACGGTTTTAAATCTCTATCTTGATAATATTGCTTATTATATTCTATTCCAGCCACCATACAATCGTTTTTATATTCATAGATCAAATTATAATATTCTGTTAAATCTATTTTTCGATTTCTTCTTGTATTATATGAAATTGAATTTTTTTCATTAAAATTATATTTTACATCGGTAAGTAAGTAACTATCAGATCCTATATCACCATTCTCTTCAAGAAAGTCAAAAGAGGTGATAAAATTATTTATACTTAATTGAGTATCAATTTTACTATAATTTATTGCATCCAGGTTATTGTCTAACGAAAAGTCATAATTTATTTTAAGCTTGTTACTAGGTTGAAAGTTAAAATTTCCAACCACATCAGACGATTTATTTTGCATTTTTGACGATAACGGAAGCTTTTTATCTTCAACATCTTTAAATATTTGTCCCAAACTAAAGCCCAAATAATCGTTATTATCCTTTGTTTTTAAATCATAATCAAAACCAATAGTTAACGATTTACCACCTTCTAAAGAGTCGTTTATTCCTAGTCTATTGTTTGAAAAGACATTTGTTATATTAATCTTTCTATCTAAATTAGACAAATTTTCAGATTTGTTAGGACTATATTTAGCAATAATTTTTGGACTTAAATTTCCAGTATAATTTTTATAATTTTTTTTTAAGGGTATAGAAGAATTCAAATATAATGTAGAAAAGTTCTCAGATTGAGTATTATTTTTGTAGAGACTTGAGTTTTTTCCTTTTTTCAAAGTATTTTTAAATTCAAGTTCATAATTTGAAATTGTTCCATATTTTGAAAAAAAGAAATCAGACTCATAATTCAAATCATTAATTAGTTTAGATTCACTAACGTTTGTATTCTTTTTTTGACTTGAACCAGAAATTTTATAATTAAGTCTTCCTTTACTATTTGTTTTACTATTCAATAACTTTGATATAGTAAAATTTGGTAATATGTACTCGAATTTATCTGAATTTTTTTCCTTTGTTAAATCCTCATAAGTAGCTAACTCAGCAAATATATTTAAATCCTCACTACTGGCGTCAAATTTAAAATAAGAATTTAATAAGCTTTGATTGTTAGTTTTTCTAGTCTTACTAATTATGTTTTCTCCTTTAAGATAAGTATCACTAGATGTTTTCTCCAAATTTAATTCAATCTCTGAAAAATCAAAGTTATTTTGTAATACATATTTTGTATTAGAAAAAAAATGTGATTTTGAGGATTTGCCCAATTTTTTTAAACTTAAATCAGATATATGATTTGTATTTTTTTCAACTTGTCTATATTCATTTTGAATTAAAAAGTCATTATTAAAATAAACTCTTGGCGTAAAAGTAGTATCTTTATTGTCAGAAATTACTTTGTAGTACGGTATATTAATTGAACTACCACTTGTAGAGGAGGTTAATAGTGTAGGTGGTAAAAAGCCAGACTGCCTTTTGACTGTTGGATCAGGATGAAAAAATTTTGGAAAATAAAAAATTGGAATATCATAAAATTGTAACCATGAATTCTTATAATTTATTGATTTTTTTATTTTATCATGCTTTATTTCCTCAGATTTTAAACTCCAAGGAGGACAGTCATCTCTAATTTTACAAGAGGTAAAAATTCCATTTTTTATAATCGAGATATTATTTTCTGATAGTAATGAACTTCCTTTTAATCTAGCATTTTCTCCTAATTCACCTTCAGCAAAATAAATCTGAATATCTTTTGCAGCTAATCTTTCATTTCCTAAGTCTATAATTGCATTATTGGATTTATAAATATTTGAGTCTCTATCAATTAATTCCATTTTACTTGTTTTGAGTATTTTATTTTTGGCTGAGTAATTGAAGTCCTTTAATTTGATTACGTTATTAAATTTATCTTTAATTGTTGATGGTTGATTAGATTGTATTTCTAATTTTGATTTAAAGAAAATAATATCATTACCAGATATAACATGTGAATTATCAATTATAATTCTTGTTTTAGTTTTTGAGGTTATTTTTTCTAAATTTTTATCATAAATAATTTTGTCACTATTTATCTCAAAATTTTGAATTTTATCAAAAATCTTAACACTCCCATCTAATTTTAAAATTTGAGTATTTTTATTGTATTCAGATTTATCTGCAAATATTTCTAGACCATCAGATGTATTAACTCTTACACCATCTTTAGCAATTATGTTATTGTTCTTTTCAATTTCAATTGATTTGCTCTCGAATATAAAGTCTTCAACAGCAAAAGTATTAACTTCAGAAACATATAAAAAAAAAATTGAGACTAAAAATATAAGTTTATTTTTCATTTATTCTTACTATTCCTATTAATGAGATTATACTTAATGTTATAATTGGTGTCCATATTGAGACTAATAACGGGATCTTTTCATTTTTTCCCAGAGTCCCAAAAAAGAAATTTATATAATATATAATAACAGAAAGTAGAATTCCTATAACAATAAAAAAAAGTTTAGGTTTTTGGACACTTAGATTTAACATTAAAATAGCAGATAATGCAGTGATAATCGTAATTAAAAAAGGATAAGCAATAATTCTTTGCAAGTGATAGTCTACTTCAGTAGTGGAATAATTAATTGAAATATAGTTTTTCTTCAATTCGAATAAATTCCAGATTGTAAGTGATGCAAGATTTGAAAAAAGATTACTAATTTCCTCATAATTAAAATTAGATAAAAAACTTAACGCATCTTTCGTTTCTATACTATTTTTCCTATCAATAATTTTAACACCGTACAGATTCCAGTTATTTTTTTGTATATCAACATTTTCTGCTTTGATATTATTTTGAAATTCGAAATCTTTATTAAGTTGAATAATATCTACATCACGCATGCTATTAATTGTAAATTTTTTAGCATTTATAAAATTTATTTGTTCATTAATTTCATCTTTAATCCATAAGCCATTCTCAGTAATAGTTGCTAGATATTTATTATCTTTTGTAAAATTTTTCTTTATATTTAAATATTCAAATTTCATTATTGCAGATAAATTATAAAATATTATTACAATAAAAATTCCAATAACCAGTGAAACTGAAGTTATTAATTTTAAAATTTTCAAATTATCTAAACCATTGTTTTTAAAGGTATTAAGTTCACCATTATCAATTAATTTTAGGAATAAGAGTTGTGAGGATAGTAAAAAAATAAAAGGGAAAATTTCGTATATTAGTGAAGGGACATTTAATATAACTAAATAAATCGGATAAAAATATTTAACATTAAAATCTGAAAAAAAATTAATTTCTTCTAGTAATCCCATAATCAATCCCAAAATTAAAAAAATAAAAGTGATTTTACATACTGTGAATATAAACTCTTTAATAAGGTATTTCTGATATATTTTTAGAATCATTATTTTTTAAAATTTTTTGTTTTTATTTAAAAAAAATAAATATGAAATAGATAATAAAATAAATGGTACACACAAAGTAATAATCGCAGTTGGTATGCTGATACTTACCGTATTAATTGAAATTTGTGAGAAAATAATTATGAAAATTCCACTCAAAAATATTTTTAATTTAAAATTTTTAAATCTATCATTATTACTTGACTTAAGAACAACTAGAGATGCAACTATACATAATATTGGAATATATAATGGCAAAACGGTTCTTTTATAAATTTCTTGAGTTAAATTTTTGATAAATGATTTTTCACAATTTAGTTTATCAATTAAAGTTTTTTTATTCATATCAGATTTAAGATTTCTTAAACATTTTATAATTGTGCCACTTTTTGTCTCTTGAATTTTAGGAGTAACAGTTGTTTTCGTTTTAAATTGACTCAAATTGAAATTTGATTGTTCAAAGTTAAAAGAGGTTAATTTTTTACTTTCTCCATAATTTATTATTATTCCATCGTTAAGACTTAGATATTTGTTTTTCTCATTGCCAGCGATTTTTCCAGATTTAGAAATTATTAGTTGCGATCCTCCAGCAATACTTGAGTCTTTAATTAATATTTTTTTCATAGAGTCATTTTTTTTTTCATCTAGGAAAATTGTTAAATTTTCAACAGTATCAATAAACTTTTTAGGTTTTATCAATGAGGGAAAAAAATCAAGATTTGAGTTTCTTATAAATGATCTAGCTTTATCTTGTGTGAAAGGAACTATTAAATAAGATAGTATTAAAGAACAGATTGCAAAAATTAATGAAAGAAATATTAACTTATTTAAAAACTCTACTTTAGATATTCCATTTATCCAAAAAATAATTAATTGATTCTTATCCTCATAGACTCCTAAAATATAATAGATAGAAAGGAAAAAAGATAACAGTAAAAGTTTACTGTATATTTTTGGAATATTTAGAATAGCATAAGAAAAATATGTAATTATACTGTGCCCATCTTCTGAAATGATATCTATAAAATTTACTGCTTGAATAATCCAGACAATTAACGTGAGTGTCAATGAGCATATGAAGAAAAAAAGAATGACTTCATAAAAGAGATTATTAAATATTGTTTTTTTCATTGAATTTAAAGTATAAGCACTTATATAACATTATCACGCACAGATTGTAAAAAAAAATTATGATAAATATCATTTATTTTAAAATAAAGATAAATCTTTAAGAACTTTAGAATATGACAGTAAAAATAAATTATAAAAACATTAGTTTTAAAAAAATCTCAAATAATCTTGTATTATTTACAGATGATAAATTCAGCTTAAGCTCTATTAAGAAATATATTTCAAAGTTAGAATATTTTTATATTAATGACTTGTTAAAAACAAGCGATCTGAAAAAAAATCTGCTTATTTTTGAATTAAATTCAAAAAAAAAAATTGTTTTAGTTTCAGTTAAAAAAGATATTACTTTTTCAAATGTAGAAAATTTAGGAGCAGAGTTTTATAAAAGTGTAAACTATGGTAAGAATAGTGAGTACTCTATAAATTCTGATAGTTTTTCTGGTAAACTAAAAAATTTTATAGGTTATTTTCTTCATGGATTAAAATTAAAATCTTATGAATTTACTAAATATAAATCCAAAAATAAGACAAGACTGATAACACTCAACATAATTGGAAATAAAAATAAATTTAAGGCCGATCAAAAATTAAAATTCAAGGCTTTAGAGGAGGGAACTTTTTTTGCAAGGGATTTAGTTTCTGAGCCTGGAAATATTTTACATCCAGATGAATATGCAAAAAGGTTAAAATCTCTCAAGACGAATGGTTTAAAGGTAAACATTTACAATACAAAAAAATTGAAAAAATTGGGAATGAATGCTTTACTTGGAGTTGGTCAAGGAAGTGTAAGAGGATCATATCTCGTTACTATAGAATGGAAAGGTGCAAAAAATAATTCTCAGCCATTAGCTTTTATTGGAAAAGGAGTTTGTTTTGATACAGGTGGTTATTCGCTGAAGCCAGCAAAATTCATGGAAGATATGACTTACGACATGGCAGGTTCAGCTGCAGTTGTAGGTTTAATGAAAAATTTAGCTATAAGAAAAGCAAAGGTTAATGCTGTTGGGGTTGTTGGACTTGTAGAAAATATGGTTAGTGGAAATGCTCAAAGACCTGGTGACATTGTTAAATCCTATAGTGGCAAAACTATAGAGATATTAAATACTGATGCAGAGGGTAGATTAGTTTTAGCAGACGCCATCACTTATACTGAGAAAAAATTTAAACCTAGATTTATGATTGATTTAGCGACCTTAACAGGCGCTATTATAGTTTCTTTAGGTTCAGAATATGCAGGGCTTTTTTCTAATAATGACAAATTATCGAAAGAATTAATTGATGCTGGTGAAAAGGTTGAGGAAAAACTATGGAGAATGCCTTTAAATAAAAATTTTGATAAATTAATTAATTCTAAAAATGCAGATATGCAAAATATAAATTATGTTGGAGGAGCAGGATCTACAACAGCCGCTCAATTCTTGCAAAGATTTATTTTAAATAAAACACCTTGGGCTCATCTAGATATTGCAGGAATGGCTTTCTCCAAGTATGGAGGTGCATTAAATTCAGGTGGAGCAACCGGTTATGGAGTTAGGCTGCTAAATCAACTTATTGAAGATTATTATGAATAATTTAGAGAAAACTTTATCAATAATAAAACCTGATGCTATCGAAAGAAATTTGGATAATGAAATAAAAGAAATTTTTAAAAGCAAAGGTTTTTTAATAAAAAAAGAAAAAAAAATTCAAATAGAAAAGTCTGAAGCAGAGAAATTCTACAAAGTGCATGAAACCAAGCCATTTTATGACGATTTATGTAATTATCTTTCATCTGGACCGATTGTTGTTATGGTACTTGAAAAAGAAAATGCAGTTTTAGATAATAGAGAGTTGATGGGAGCAACTAACCCAAAAGATGCGGCTACTGGCACTATTAGAAAAAAATATGGTATTTCTATTGATAAAAATTCTGTTCATGGCTCTGATAGTATTGAAAATGCGAAGATAGAAATAGACTTTTTTTTTAAAGATTAAATATCTTTAATATTGCTTTAGGGTAAAGCTTGTGCTCTTCAATCAAAACTCTTTTGGCAAGTTTTTTTGGTGTATCATTCTTTTTAATCTTTATTTTCTTTTGTAATATTATTTTTCCAGAATCCAAATTTGGTGAAACAAAATGTACCGTACAACCAGTGTATTTTTCTTTATTTAACAGTACTCTTTCATGGGTATTAAGACCCTTATAATCAGGAAGAAGTGATGGGTGAATATTTAATATTTTACCTTTAAAATTTTTAATAAAACTTTTTGATAAAATTTTCATAAAACCAGCCAGACAGATTAAATCTATTCTTTCAAATTTTAAAATCTTTAGTATTTCTTTCTCATCAAAGCTCTTTTTTTTAAATTTAAAAACTTTTTTTTTTATCTTAAATATCCTTGCAAATCTCAACCCTTTTGAATTTAAATTGTTAGAAATTATTATTTTGATTATTAATGGCGACTTTTTTCTTTTTGAAAATTGAACAAGATTTTTTAAATTACTTCCTTTTCCTGAAATAAATACTGCCGTTTTGATTTTTTTATTCCCAGTTAATATTGCCATGTAGTTTTATTTTATTAAGACCTTTTGTAACTGCCCCAATAACATAAGGTTTATATTCTTTTGTAAAAAACTTTTTAACTTTTGCTAAGTTTTTTGGATTGATTATTATACAAAAACCAACCCCGCAATTAAATGTTTTAAGCATTTCTTTATTAGAGACATTATTTTTTTTTATCCACTTAAAAATTTCAGGAGTTACTATTTTACGTAAATCAATTTCAATATTTAGATTATAAGGAATAACCCTTTTTAAATTATCAACCAAACCGCCACCCGTGATATTTGCACACCCATTAATTAAACCTTTATCGTTGAGTTTAAGAATTTCAGCGACGTAAATTTTTGTTGGTTTTAATAAATCTTTTTTTAATTTATTATTTCTTCTTAAGTTAATTTTTCTTTTTTTTAATATGTATCTTACAAGTGAATATCCATTAGAATGAAGCCCACTAGAAGGTATTGCTAAAACTAAATCATTTTTTTTAATTTTATTTTTTTTTAAAATTTTTTTTTCTTCAACTAATCCAACTGCGAACCCAGCAATATCGAATTTATTTTTTTCGTAAGTGTCTGGCATTTCGGCAGTTTCACCACCCACTAATTCACAATTAGAGATTTTACAACCTTTGTAGATACCTTTGATAATTGAATTTAATTTTGGAGTGGTAATTTTATTAACAGATATATAATCTAAAAATATCAAAGGCTTGGCCCCTTGTACAATAAGATCATTTACACTCATTGCAACAAGGTCAATACCAATAGTGTCAAATTTGTTAAGCAAATTTGCTATTTCTAGTTTAGTACCGACACCATCAGTGCAAGCTACTATTTTCGGTTTCTTAAAATTTTTAGGAATATTTGTAATTGATCCAAACCCACCGATATTAGTGAACTTTTTTTTGCCTTTATCTTTTGTATTTAATAATGATATGTATTTTACGAATTTATCAGCAGCCCTAATGTTTACTCCACTTTTTTTATAGGTTAAATTTTTTTTATTCATTAAAGTTTATATATATGAAAAATAAAATGTTATTAATTAAATCAATTTTATACCCGATTATATTTGCATTGGCTTTACTAAAATTTTTTTTTTCCACAACTTTTTCTTTTGCAGAAAGCTTTGATATTAAAAATGTTAAAATTTCAAAGCAATTTAATATGAATTTTCATAGAAACGATGCATTAGATGATGGCTTTAAAATTGCTTATAATAATTTAATTTTAAATATTACAAAATCAAAAGACCAATCCAAATTAAAAGATTTATCTCTAATTGATATTAAAGCAATGATAGATAATTTTTCAATCAAAGAAGAAAAGTTTATTGACAATATTTATTATGTAAATTTAGACGTATCTTTTAATAAAAAAAAAATTTTTTCTTTTCTAGAGAAAAAAAATATTTTTCCCTCCCAACCAAAGAAAAAAAAAGTTTTATTTATCCCAGTAGTAATTGAGGAAGAGAAAAAAAATATTATTTTATTTTCTGAAAATAAGTTTTATCAAAACTGGTTAGTTAACAATGATGATCAAAAACAATTAGTTTATGTTTTACCAACAGATGATTTAGATGATATTCAAATAATAAAATTGAAATATGAATATTTAGAAGACTATGATTTTAAAGAGATAGTTGATAAATACTTTTTAGATGACTATATAATTTGCTTAATATATAAAAATAGCACTGATTTAAGAGTTCTATCTAAAATAAAACTATCTGATAAAATAGTTTTGGATAATAAAGTTTTTGAAAACTTTACTTATAAACATGTTTCAAATGTGATTGGGGAATTAAAATTGCTTTACGAAGATTATTGGAAAAGAGAAAATCAAATTAACACATCAATCAAATTACCTTTGACGATTGCAATTAATATTCTAAATGAAAAAAAAATTGAAGATTTCGAAAAAACAATAGAAAAATTTGATTTAGTATCTTCTTTTCATGTATTTAAGTTAGATAAAATTAATATTTATTATAGATTAATTTTCAATGGGACTCCCCAAGCATTTATCCTTCAAATGAAAAGATCAGGTTACGATTTGGATATTAAAAATAAAATTTGGGTTTTAAAATGAGCAATCTAAATCAGTTAATTTTGAGTTTTAACCATGAGCAAAATTTTAAAAATTTAGATTTTTATGTATCTAAAAGTAATGCTCATGTTTTTAATTTAATGAATAATTGGCAAACGATAAACGAAAAATTTCTTAATATCATCGGTGAAAAATTTTGTGGCAAATCTCATCTTATCAATATTTTTTTAGAAAAAAATAAAGGTCTTAAGATTAATTCAGATGAATTGAATAATCATTATTTAAAAAAAATAAAGTTTTATAAAAATGTTATAATAGAAGACATTACATCCAATATTAACGAACAATTGTTTTATAGTTTAATAAACATTGTTGAAGCTGAAAATAAAAGTTTAATAGTAACTTCTGATGTATCTATTGTTGATATGAATTTCAAACTCACTGATTTGAAATCTAGATCAAAAAACTTTACACTCACGAGTATTGAAAATCCTGATGATGATTTAATTTTTGCTTTAGTTTTAAAAAATTTGTCAGATAGACAAATATCTATTGATAAAAAATTAATTGATTACATAATAAAACGTATAGACAGATCTTATAGCAATATATCGGAATTCATATATACAATTGATCAACTAAGTTTAAAAAAAAAAAAATCTATTGATTTTAAGATTATTAAAGAAGCGCTGGGAGATTAATTGAATAAATATAGAAGTCACAATTGTAACGCCTTAAGAAAAAAAGACGTAGGTAATGAAGTTTTGTTGTCAGGCTGGATTAATAAAAAGCGAGACCATGGTAATTTACTTTTTATAGATTTAAGAGACAATTATGGAATTACTCAATGTATAATTGATAAAAAAAATCCACAATTTAATGATCTTGAAAAAATTCAATTAGAAACAGTAATTAAGATTAATGGAAATGTAATTAATAGATCGACTGAAACGATTAATAAAGAAATTGATACTGGTGAAATAGAAGTGTCTATAAAAAGTTATGAGATTTTAGGTAAATGCAAAGAGTTACCATTACCTGTTTTTAGTGATCAAGAATATGCCGAAGAAATAAGATTAAAATATCGTTTTTTAGATTTAAGAAGAAAAAAGATTCATGAAAATATTTTACTTAGATCTAATGTAATTTCATTTATAAGAAATGAAATGAATAAAATGGGTTTTTTAGAGTTTCAAACACCTATTTTAACCTCGTCAAGTCCAGAAGGTGCTAGAGACTTTCTTGTACCGAGTAGATTAAATCCAGGAAAATTTTATGCTCTCCCACAAGCTCCACAACAATTTAAACAATTAATAATGGTCTCAGGTTTTGATAAATATTTTCAAATTGCCCCATGCTTTAGAGATGAAGATGCTCGAGCTGACCGAAGTCCTGGAGAATTTTATCAATTAGACTTAGAGATGTCATTTGTAGAACAACAAGATGTTTTCAACGTAGTTGAGAAATTATTAATTAATACTTTTAAAAAATTTTCTACAAAAAAAATTCTCACAGATAAGTTTCCTAAAATTTCGTACTCTGAGGCATTACTAAAATATGGTACTGATAAACCTGATTTAAGAAATCCATTAATCATTAATGACATTACAGAAATTTTTATGAGAGAGGATGTATCTTTTGACTTATTTAAAAAACTTGTGAAATCAGGATCAAAAGTAAGATGTATTATTACTGAAAATACGAAAAATAAACCTAGAAGTTTTTTTGACAGTATTGATAAATGGGCCAAAGAACAAGGTGCCTCAGGACTAGCCTATTTTACCTTTGATGAGGGAATTTCAGCAAAAGGACCAATTGGAAAATTTTTTTCTAAAAAGGCTTTAGAAGAGATAATGAAAAAAACTAAAGCAAAAATAGGTGATAGCATTTTTTTAGCATGTGGAAAAAAAACTGAGGTAGAAAAGATTACCTCTTTAGCAAGAGATAAACTTGCTGAAGATTTAAAATTGATTGATGAAAATAATTTCGCTTTTTGTTGGATAGTTGATTATCCAATGTATGAAAAAGATGAAGTAAGTAATAAAATTAAGTTCAGTCATAATCCATTTTCTATGCCTCAGGGCGATCTAAAAAAAATTAATTTTGAAAAGCCATTAGATATTCTAGCATATCAATATGATATTATATGTAATGGTATAGAACTTTCATCTGGAGCCATAAGAAATCATATACCTGAATTAATGTATAAGCTCTTTTCAATTGCAGGATATAGCAAAGAAGAAGTGAATAAACAATTTAGTGGCATGATTAATGCATTAAGCTATGGTGCGCCACCCCATGGAGGGATAGCTCCTGGAATTGATAGAATTGTAATGCTCTTAGCTAACGAAAAAAATATAAGGGAAGTAACAATGTTTCCAATGAACCAAAATGCTCAAGATTTGATGATGAATGCTCCATCTGATGTAAGCGACAATCAGCTGAAGGAACTAAATTTATCTTTAAAGTTTAAAAAATGATTTATTTTTTTCCTTTAAGACTTATTTTAACATCAGAAAGGTCTACTAAATTCTTCTTATAATTATTTCTAACAAACCCTTTACTTGTTATATCTTTAACAATTTTTAATAAATTATTTTGGTCATCTAAGTTTTGCTCACCCAGCGTAGAATTATCCGAAGATCCGATTGCAGGTGTATGGGCAAGATCTTCTCGATTTTGATATGAAATAGCTAACTCCCTAAAAATATAATCTAGAATAGATGATGCAGTCAAAATCCTATCGTTACCGTGAACTTTGCCAGAAGGCTCAAACTTTGTTCCTACGAACGCACTTATAAACTCATCTAATGGAACTCCATATTGAAGACCCAAAGAAACTGCTATAGCAAAATTGTTCATCAATGCTTTAACTAACTCTCCTTCTTTACTTGTATCAATGAAAATTTCTCCAATTTTACCATCTTCATATTCTCCTGTATGCAAATAAACCTTATGGTCTCCAATTGTAGCTTTCTGAATATATCCTTTTCTTCTATCTGGCATACTAAATCTTTTGCCGTTATTTTCTAAAATTGTTTTTTTTGACTTAATGATATTTTCTAAACTATTCTTTTGGTTTTTTTGACTATTTTTAGAAATTTCATTTTGATTATCAATAACTTTATTATTTTTTGGATCTAAATTTTTTGTTTTTCTATTGTCAAGCTTGACATCTAAGACCTCAAATTTTCCATCATCTCTCTTTTCAAGATTTTTGAGCTCAGCTTCATTAATATCATCTAAATAATGATTAACTTTAAACGTACAAGTATAATAAGTTTCGACTAAATATTTTGCCATGTGACCTCAATTTTTAATTTATTTTGAAAATGAATCAAATTATTTATATACAAATTCAAATTTTAGTCTAATTTAATTTATACAATTTAGAATTGAACATTACTAACTTTATATGTTGACATTTTTTAAAAAAATTTTCACTTGGTGGAATCAAGACACCTTTGGAACAAGAATTCAAACAATTTTTTTTTGGAAAATTTGTTGGTAAAGATAATTTCGGAAATAAATATTACGAAAATAAAAAAGGAAAAAGATGGGTTATATACTCAAATGAAATTGATGCATCTAAAATTCCGGTTGAGTGGTATTCATGGATTCATCATACACCAAATAATCTACAAAATAATCAAAAACCTAATAAACATAATTGGCAAAAGCCTCATCAATATAATTTAACTGGTACAAAAAAGGCTTATTACCCAAACAAAAATAATAATGAAATTTCAAAAAAATATAAAACTTGGAAAAATTAATTTTCTAATTTATTTTTTATTAGTTTTTTTTTATTTTACCCAAAACTCAATTGCATCAGATAAAGAAAAGACAGTTGAAAAATATACAAAAATTAAAATACTAGACAAAATTAGTTCAAAAAATATTTCTGTAAATCTTATTAATGGAGAAAATTTTAAGTATTCTGATCTACAAATTAAAAGTATTAAATGCAAACATTCTGAATTTGATGATGATCCAGAAATTATTGCCTATGTCCAGGTAAGAGATTTAAGTAATAAAAAAAATGATGAGGTATATGTTTTTAACGGCTGGATGTTCTCATCTAGTCCTTCAATTAACCCTTTTGATCACCCTGTTTATGATATTTGGCTGACTGGCTGTGACTAAATTATTTTTTCATTATCAAGCCAACTAACATTAAAATCGGACTCCAAAAATTTTTTATGATTTAGTAACTTTTTATGAAGCGGTATTGTCGTCTTTATGCCTTCGATTACAAACTCATCCAAAGATCTATTCATTCTCTGAATCGCTTCAATCCTGTTTCTACCATGACAAATAAGTTTGCAAATCATACTATCGTAATAAGGAGTTACTTTAAGTCCTTGAAATATTGCTCCGTCTACCCTTGTTCTAAATCCAGAAGGCTGATGACACATTCCAATTGTGCCTGGTGAAGGTTGAAAATTTTTGCCTGGATCTTCTGCATTTATTCTACATTCTATTGAATGGCCTCTAGGATTAATATCACTTTGTTTAAGAGCTGTTTCACCAGAGAATGCAATCCATATTTGTTCTTTAATAATATCTATACCTGTAACCATTTCTGTTACAGGATGTTCAACTTGAACTCTTGTGTTCATCTCTAAAAAGTAAAACTTCCCATCCTCATAAATAAATTCAACTGTGCCCGCACCTTCATAACCGATTTTACTTACCATATTTACTGTTTTTTCAAAAAGATCTTTTCTTATTTCATCGTTCAACACTGGACTGGGCGTTTCCTCAATTAATTTTTGATGTCTTCTTTGCACTGAACAATCTCTTTCATGCAAATGTACTGTCCTATTTTTTCCAGACAAAATTTGCACTTCTATATGTCTTGGATTTTGAAAAAATTTTTCTATATAAACTTGATCGTTACCAAAATATTTTTTTGCCTCTGATTTTGCTGTTGAAAAAAGAGTTTCAAACTCTTCCTCTTTTTTTACAACTTTCATACCTTTTCCACCACCACCACCAGCTGCTTTGATTAAAACAGGAAACCCAACTTTTTTACATAGTGTTTTTGCTTCAGCGATATCATTAATACCACCCTCAGACCCTTCAATTATTGGTAAACCATGTTCTTTTGCAATTTTTTTTGCTTTAATTTTATCACCCATCATTTCTATATGTTTTGAGGATGCACCAATAAATTTAATTTTATTTTCCTCTAAAATTTTAGCAAAATTTGCATTCTCAGATAAAAATCCATACCCTGGATGGACTGCCTCTGCATTTGTTAATTCGATGGCTGATAATAAAGCTGGAATATTTAAATAACTATTTGTAGGTTGATGAGATCCTATACAGACACTTTCATCCGCTAATTTTACATGCATACTTTGCCTGTCCACATCTGAATGGACAGCTACTGTAGAAATTCCCCATTCTTTACAAGCTCTGATTATTCTAACTGCAATCTCGCCACGATTAGCGATTAAGATTTTTTTAAACATTATTCTAAAATGATTATTGTTTGACCAAACTCAACTGGTTGACCATCTTCAACACAAACCTCTTTAACAATTCCATCTGAAGATGAAGGAACATGATTCATTGTTTTCATCGCCTCGACAATCATAACGGTGTCACCTTTTTTAATCTTTTTTCCAACTTCAACAAATTTTTTTGCTCCAGGCTCAGGTGCATGATAGGCTGTCCCTATAATTGGTGATGTTACTTTAATTCCAGGTTTATCTTGAATATTATCATCTTTATCTTTTAAAATTTGATCAAGATTTGTATTTGAAGAAGGTGATTGATTGCTTATTTGAATACTATTTTTTGAGACTTTTACTTTTGTGTCTTTGTCAGTATATTCTAGCTCTGTAAGATTAAATTCATCAAGATAATCACTTAGTTCTTTAATAATTTTTTTATTGATTTTCATTATTTAAAAGTTTTTGCATTGAAATTATGGCTAAAATATAACCATCACTACCTAAACCAAAAATTCCTCCTGTTACAATATCACTAATGAGAGACTTGTGTCTAAATTCTTCTCTTTTATAAATATTAGATATATGAAGCTCTATTATCGGTTTTTTAAATATACTCAAGGCATCCCTAATCGCAATTGAGGTGTGGGTAAAAGCTGCAGCATTAATAATCATACCATCAAATTTTTTGATTGAATTTTGAATTAAATTCACTATTTCACCTTCAATATTAGATTGAGCAAATTCTATATTTAAGCCTAATTTTTTTGACTCATTTATACAATTTTGTTTTAATTCTGTATAAGTAATTGATCCATATTGAGATTGTTCTCTTTCTCCTAATAGATTAAGATTTGGACCATTAATAATAATAATTTTATTATTCATTTAACTCTTATATACGATGAAAAAAATAAAAAAAATAAAAATTAAATTAAATGGAAAAGTGAAGCAAATACCTAAAGATTTTAAAATTGACAAGCTAATAGATGATTTAAAGATACCAATTAAAAATGTAGCCATAGAATTAAACCAAGAAATTTTAGATAAAAAAAAACTTAATAAAATAAAACTCAAAAAAAATGATAAAATTGAAATTGTACATTTTATTGGAGGTGGTTAAAAAAAATGAAAGATCAATTCACTATTGCAAAAAAAAAATTTAGATCTAGGTTAATTGTTGGCACTGGAAAGTATAAGGATATGAATGAATGTGCTAAAGCTGTAAAATTATCTGGAGCTGATATTGTAACTGTAGCTGTTCGAAGGGTTAATATTTCAGATAAAAAAAAACCTCTTCTTATGGACTATATTAATCCTAAAAAAATTACTTATTTACCTAATACAGCAGGTTGTTTTAATTCAGAAGAAGCGCTTAGAACTTTAAGACTCGCAAGAGAAATTGGAGGATGGAAATTGGTTAAGTTAGAGGTTCTGGGTGATAAAAGAAATTTATTTCCTGAAATGATTGAGACACTTAAATCAACTGAGATTTTAGCAAAAGAGGGTTTTAAAGTGATGGTTTATTGTAACGATGATCCTTTGATGGCAAAGAGATTAGAGAATGTAGGTGCTTCTGCAATAATGCCACTAGCAGCACCCATAGGATCAGGCTTAGGTATTTTAAATATTGTAAATATTAAGATTATAAGAGAACAAACTAAATTGCCCTTAATAATTGATGCAGGCTTAGGACAAGCATCAGATGCAACAATTGCAATGGAATTAGGCTGTGATGGAGTATTGGTGAATACTGCAATTGCCAAAGCAAAAAAGCCTTTTAACATGGCTTTGGCTTTTAAAAATGCTGTATTAGCAGGAAGACAGTCTTATCTTTCAGGCAGAATCGAAAAAAATTTGATGGGAAAACCATCGTCACCAACTAAAGGTATTATTTAGCTTTTTTAAAAAATTTTCTTTTTTTGAATGATTTTTTTTTGAATTTTGTTTTCTCTTTGAATTCAATAATATTTCCACTTTTTTTTTGTTGATTAAGATTTTTTAATTTTTCATAGTGTTCAACTAATTCTAATGTCTTTTTTGATTTATTTTTTAAATCAATAATATACTCAGGAATAATTAGAGTATTCTCACTGATAATATCTATTTTAATTTTATTCTTTTTTTCAAAATAAGTTAAATCTTCAATAAAGTTTTCTTTTAAAAAATTTGAAATTTTTTCACAAACTTTTAATTCAACAAATTTAGCTTTATTGAGAACTGCTTTGATTTCTACAATCTTTAAAATCTTTTGGGCAAAAGACTCATCTGTTAAAGAGATTTTCCATTTGATTGCGCTTTCTCTCAATCTTTGTCTTGACATTTCTAGTAATCCAAAATTACTTATTCTACCAATTTGAATTCTGGCCCTATCTAATCTGCATTTCTCTTTTAGTTTTCTTTCAACTAATTTTCTATTCCCATAATTAAGCATATCTATGAAATCAATTATTATTAAACCAGATAGATCTCTAATTTTAATTTGTCTAGCTATCTCTTCAGCTGCTTCAAGATTGGTATCAAGAGCTGTGCTTTCTATATTCTTTTGCTTGATAGAACTTCCAGAATTGATATCAATTGAAACTAAAGCTTCAGTAGGATTTATTACAAGATAACCACCAGAATTTAATTTTATCTCTGATTCAAAAATCTGACTCAATTTTTGCTCAATATTTTCATTGATAAAAAGTGGTATTTTGCCCCTATATTTTTTTACTTTTTTTACATGTGATGGAATTAACATTTTCATAAATGATTGAGCTTTTTTATAACCCTCATTTCCCTCAACTATAATATTCTTTGTATTTTCGTCGTACATATCTCTTAAAGTCCTTTTGATAATCTCACTTTCCTGGTGAATAAGTGATGGCGCTATAGAGTTTATGGCAACATTTTTAATTTGGTTCCAAGTATTTTTTAAAGTTTCAAGATCATGATTAATATCATTTTTTGTTTTGTTGCTTCCAGCTGTTCGAACTATAAGCCCCATTTCTTTAGGAATTTCAATTTCATTCAATATAGTTCTAATTTTTTTTCTTTCCGCAGGATTGAATATTTTTCTAGATATACCCCCGCCTTTCGGTGTATTAGGCATTAGCACTATATATTTTCCTGCAATCGAGATAAAAGTACTAAGCGCGGCTCCTTTTTGACCACGTTCATCTTTTATTACTTGCACCAGTATTACTTGATTAGGTTTTATAACCTCTTGAATTTTATATCTTTTAAACTTAGGTTTGTTTTCGATTCTATTTTCTAAGTTTTTTTCTTGATCTTCTTTTTGATTATCTTTGTTGACTTCTTCAATTTTCTCAAGCGGTTCAACTGGATCGTTAGCTTCAAGTTTACCATCAGCTAAATTTTCATTATCGATTGCCTCAACCTTTTTTGATAACTCTTCTCTAATTTTTTCTTCTTCAAGTTTAATTTTTTCTAAATCACTCTGAGGTATCTGGTAATAATCTGATTGAATATCATTAAAGGATAAAAAACCATGTCTTTCTCTTCCAAAATCTATAAAGGCTGCTTGGAGTGAAGGTTCGATTCTACTAACTTTTCCTAGATAAATATTATTTTTTATTAAATTATTCTTTAAGCCTTCATATTCGTAATCTTCAATATGATCACCTGATTTAAGAACAACCCTTGTTTCATTTGGATGCGATGCATCAATATATAAATTTTTTTCCATAAAATTTGAGATAATTTTTTTGTTAATTTAAATTGCATAAAATTTTGTGTTTTAAAGCCTTATATTTAACAAATTCCTTTATATAATGGAAACAAAATGAGTAGGTTTTTCAAAAATTTAATTGTGGTTATAAGTTGTTCTATACTACTTTCAGGAGTATTGATTCTAAGTATTTTGTGGAGTTTTTCTAATAATATTCCTGATTATAAATTCTTAAAGAACTATAAGCCCCCCGTTTCAAGTAAAGTTTATTCAGGGGACGGAACGTTAGTTGCAGATTTTTCCAGGGAAAAAAGAATTTTTGTTCCTTACGAATCTATACCATTAAATGTTGTTAATTCTTTCTTATCAGCAGAGGACAAAAATTTTTTTACGCACCCAGGAGTTGATGCTAAGGGAGTTTTGAGAGCAATTATTAAAAATATATCAAATATTATTAAATCAAGAAGGTTAGAAGGAGCCTCAACTATTACTCAACAAGTGGCTAAAAATTTTTTACTAACTAATGAAGTTAGTATTAACAGAAAGATTAAAGAGGCAATTCTAGCTTTTAGAATTGAAAGAGCCTTAACAAAAGAGAGAATTTTAGAGCTATATTTGAATCAAATATATTTAGGTGGAGGAGCTTATGGTGTAGCTGCTGCAAGTTTGGAATATTTTGACAAATCAATTAAAGATTTGAGTTATGAAGAGTCTGCATTATTAGCTGCCCTTCCTAAAGCACCTAGCAGATATAACCCTTACAAAAATATTGAATTAGCAAAGTTTAGAAGAGATTTGGTTTTAAATAATTTATTAGAAAATGGATATATTGATAACCAAAATTATCAAAAATTAATAAACAAAAAGATATCTTTAAGAAAAAAAGAGAAAGTTTTTTTAGAGGATGCACAATATTTCATAGAGGATGTAAGAAAAAAAATCATAGAAGATTTAACTTATGACAAAGTTTATAAACAAGGATTTAATATAAATACACCCATAGACTTAAAGTTACAGAAGATCGCAAATAGTTCTCTCAGAGAAGGATTATCTTCGTATGATAAAAGAAAAGGATGGAGAGGACCTCTAACTAATGTAAAAAAATATAAAAAAAATTGGTCAAAAGATTTGTTAAATTACAAATTGGAAAAATCAATCAACTGGAAGTTAGCTATTGTAAAAAAGATCGATAAATTTTCAACTTACGTAGAGACCGAAGATAATGAAAAAGGAACAATAAGATATAATGATATCTCTTGGACTAAAAAAGAATTTAATGAACTTTTTGAAATTGGAGATGTAGTTTATGTAAAAAAAATTGATGAAAAGTTTTTTTCTTTAAAACAATTACCAAAAATAAATGGAGCTATAGTTGTGATGGATCCTTATACGGGAAGAGTATTAGCAATGAGTGGTGGTTTCAGTTTTAAAATGAGTGAATTTAACAGAGCAACTCAAGCATTAAGGCAACCAGGTTCTGCTTTTAAACCTTTTGTTTATGCTTTAGCTTTAGAAAATGATTATTCTCCATCAACTTTAATATTAGATGCTCCATTAGTTTTAGATCAAGGAGAAGATCTAAAACAGTGGAAACCTGAAAACTATGGAAAAAAATTTTACGGACCATCAACTTTGAGAGCAGGTCTTGAAAAGTCTAGAAATCTAATGACAGTTAGAATTGCCCAAAATTTAGGTTTGAAAAAGATAGTAAACTTCTCGGAGCAGTTAGGGATTTATGATAATCCTGATGAACTTTTGTCAATATCTCTAGGGTCAGCAGAGACAACTTTAATAAAGTTGACATCAGCTTATTCAGCTTTTGTTAATGGTGGTAAATTAGTAAGTCCAATTTTAATTGATAGAATTCAAGATAGTGAGGGTAATACAATATTAAATAATGAGATTAGAAAATGTAAAAATTGTAATCAGATATCTTACTCTAGTGACAATTATCCAGAAATAACTGATAGTTATAAACAAATTTTTTCCTCGCAGACAGCCTATCAAATGACTTCAATTCTAGAAGGTGTTATATTAAGGGGTACTGGAAAAAAACTTAAAGATTTAAATTTAAATATTGGTGGTAAAACCGGAACCACAAATAAAAATACAGATACATGGTTTATCGGATTTACCTCAAATCTTGTAATAGGAGTTTATGCTGGCTCAGATAATCCTGAATCTTTAGGTAAGTATGAAACTGGTGCTAAAACCGCTTTACCAATTTTTAGAACTTTTGTTGAGAAAACTACATCAAAATCAGAGTCAAGACCTTTTAAGGTTCCAGAGGGAATAATAATGATGGTTGTAGATCCAGAGACAGGACAAAGAGTAAAATTTTCGACAAAAGATACTATTATTGAAAATTTTAAAAAAAAAGATATTGCTAATAATGAGGTTTTAAATACTAATATAAATATGAAAGACACAAAAAATATATTTAAATTTTATTAATGGACAATTCAATACTAAATTCCATAGAAGAAGTTCAAAAAATTAATTTAAGAGTAAAGGAGTTTCTTTGAAAAAAAAAATATTTTTGAGCAATTAAAAGTATTAAATGAAAAAATGCTAGAAGCTAACTTCTGGCAAGATAAGTCTAGATCTAAAAAAATCTTGAAAGAAAAAAAGTTATTTGAGGATTTAACAAATACTTATAAGAATTCTGAAAAAAACTTAGCAGATTTCAAAGAGTTATATAAATTAGCTAAAGTTGAAAGTAATAATAATTTACTTATCGAATTAACAGATAATTTAAAACAATTAAAAAAAGACATAAAAAAAACAGAGATAAAATGCTTTCTATCAAATGAAGCCGATTCTCTTGATTGTTATGTTGAAATTCATGCAGGAGCTGGTGGAACGGAGAGTCAAGATTGGGCCAGTATGCTTAGAAAAATGTATCTTAAATGGGCAGAAAATAAAAAATTTAAATATGATTTAATAAGTGAGCACAAGGGAGAAGAGGCCGGAATTAAATCATCAACTATCAAAGTTGAAGGAGATTATGCTTTTGGTTGGTTAAAAAAAGAGTCTGGTATCCATAGATTAGTAAGGATTTCTCCTTTTGACTCAGGCGCCAGAAGGCATACTAGCTTTGCTAGTGTTTGGGTTTATCCTGTAGTTGACGAAAATATTAAAGTTGAGATTTTGGATAAAGACTTAAGAATTGATACATATAGATCAAGTGGGGCGGGAGGACAACATGTGAACACAACTGATAGTGCGGTTAGAATAACTCACTTGCCATCTAAAATTGTTGTGCAATGTCAAAATGAGAGATCTCAGCATAAAAATAAAGAAACATGTCTTAATATGCTCAAAGCCAGACTTTATGATTATGAAATGAAAAAAAAGGAGGAGGAAAGCGAAACATTGCAATCGTCGAAGTCTGAAATAGGATGGGGGCACCAAATTAGATCATACGTATTACAACCTTATCAACTAGTGAAAGATAATAGAACAAATTTTGAAAGCACAAACCCAAAAAAAATTTTAGATGGTGAAATAGATGAATTTTTAGAAAAATCTTTGTATCAAATTTAATGACAAAAGTTATCTTAAAACTATTTGCAATAATATTTTTTTTGTTTTTAAGTTTTATCGGGTATTTCAGTTTAATTGGTTTTGAAACAAAAAGTTTTAATAATCAGATTAAAGGAAATTTAAAAAAAATTGACTCAAAACTTGATGTTAAAATAAATAATGTAAAAATTATTTTAGACTTATTTAACTTAAAAATAAACACACAGACATTAGGCCCAGTTATTTCCTATAATAACAAATCAATTGACTTGGAAGTAATTAAATCTGAAATATCTTTATTAAATTTGATAAATAACAAATTTCAATTATCAAATTTATTTGTTTCAACAAAATCCATTAAAATCAAAGAAGTAATTGGATTTTACAGGTCTATAAATAAAAATAATAAAGCTGAACTTTTTATATTAGAAAATTTTATAAACAAAGGTTATCTGATAGCAGACATCGTTTTAAATTTTGACGATCAAGGTAAATTAAAGGACAACTTTAAAATAAACGGTTTGGTTAGAGATGGCTCATTAAATATATTAAATAAACAAAAAATTGATAAGATTAACTTTATCTTTGAGTCAGAAAATAAAAAGTTAGATTTAAATGATCTTAGATTGTCATATTCAAATTTAGATTTTACTTCAGAAAAGATTGTAATTGAAAATAGAGATAATTTTACCGAGATAAAAGGAAATATTAACAGTAATAAAATTAGTTTATCAGAAGAATCGTTAAAAAGCTTTTTGGAACCTTTTTCAAAATTAGACTTTAAAAATTTAAAGTTCTCATCTGAAAATAAATTTTTGATTAAAATAAATAATAAATTTAAAGTTTCAGATTATGAAATTAAATCCTCATTTGACATTGACGAATTATTAATAAATAGTGATATTAATTTAAAAGAAATTTTTCCTAATTTAAAATCAGAAATTAGTTTTAAAGACCATCAAACTGAGATTACTTTTAAAGACAATAATTTTTCTTTAGAAGGAAATGGTGAATTTTTAATTCAAAAAAACTTTGATAAAGCTTATTATAAAATTGAAAAAAAAGGTGATGAATATTTATTTGATACTAGGTTAGATTTTATAAAAAATCCTATTAATTTTAATTTTCTAAACTATAAATCAAATAATAATTCCACAGTAAGTTTAAAATTAGACGGTAAATTCAACAAGAATAAAAATACTTTACACTTAGAAAAAATCAAATTTGAAAATAATTCTGATTTAATAAGTTTAGAAAACTTTGAATTAACTAATGATCTGAAGATTTTAGGATTAAAATCTGCATTTTTCAATTATACAGATGTAGAAAATAAAAAGAACAATTTCCAAGCTAAACAAGATGGAGAAAAAATTATTATTTCTGGCAAAATTTTTAATGCAAGTAAATTAATTGAAGACTTAATTTTTGAAGATACTAAAAATAAAAATTTTTTTAAAAAAAACTTCTCTTTTAAAATAGATTTAGATGAAGTTTACTTACATGATGAAGATGTTGTCTATGGTCTTACAGGAAAGTTAAATTTTGTTAATAACAAAATAATAAATGCAAATATCAATGCTAAATTTGATGATAAAGAAAAAGTTTCCTTTACTTTAATCAGTAAAAACAATCAAAAAGTAACAACTTTTTACACAGATCAAGCAAAGCCTTTTGTTAAAAAATTCAATTTCATTAAAGGTTTTGAAAAAGGATCATTAGATTTTTACTCAGTTAAATCTAAAGACATTTCGAATTCAAAATTAAAGATTTATGATTTTAATTTGAAAGAACTTCCAGCTCTGACTAAGATTTTAACTTTAGCCTCCCTACAGGGTATAGCGGATTTATTATCAGGAGAAGGTATTGGATTTTCTGAATTTGAGATGAGTTTTCAAAATAAAGATAAACTAATGACGATTGATGAAATTTACGCTATCGGTCCAGCAATTTCAATTTTAATGGAAGGGTATATTGAAAAAAACAAACTAGTAAGTCTAAGAGGAACTTTAGTTCCAGCGACAACAATTAACAAAGCCATTGGTTCAATACCAATCCTCGGAGATATTCTTGTAGGAAAAAAAACTGGGGAAGGGGTTTTTGGCGTAAGTTTTAAAATCAAAGGACCACCAAAAAAGTTAGAAACTACAGTAAATCCCATCAAAACTTTAACTCCTCGTTTTATAACTAGAACTTTAGAAAAAATTAAAAAGAATTAAATTAGTTCAATTTTTATATGTCTTTTTTTTCCAATTGAAAGTTTAAGATAATTTTTATTAAAAAAACTTTTGTCAATAACTGTTTTTTCATTGAGAATAATTTCATTATTAATTTTGATCGCTTTACCATTAATTAATCTTCTTATCTCGCTTTTAGAATTCTCAAATTTTGAGATAACAACTAAATCAATGATATTCAATTTATCTTTTAACGAAGATTCATCTATCTTAATTGACGGTAGATTTGAACCTGTAGAATTATTTGAAAAAGTTTCTTTAGCAATTTTTTCTGAATTTTTTGACTCCTTTTTACCATGAAGCATTTCAGTTGTTTTGTTAGCTAGTAAAATTTTCAAGTTATTAATATTAACATCTTTCAAATTTTGAATATTTTCTATTTTTTCATCGGTAAAAAATTTTAAAAATTTAATAACATCGTTATCATCTGTATTTCTCCAAAATTGCCAATAGTCGTATGGAGATAATAATTTTTTATCTAACCATATTGCACCATCCGCAGTTTTGCCCATTTTTGCACCCGAAGCCAATGTGATTAAAGGGGTTGTTAACCCAAAAACTTGATTTTCAGAATATCTTTTTATCAACTCAACTCCATTAACAATATTTCCCCACTGATCAGAACCTCCAATCTGTAAAATGCAATTCTCTTTTTTATTTAACTCTAAAAAATCGTAAGCTTGTAAAATCATATAATTAAATTCCATGTAACTTAGCGATTGTTCTCTATCTAATCGATTTTTGACACTTTCAAATGTTAGCATCTTGTTAATTGTAAAATGTTTTCCTATATCTCTTAAAAAAGAAATATAATTTAGATTTTTAAGCCATTTATAATTATTTACAAAAATAGGTTTTACTTTTTTATCTGACGTATCTAAATAATTTTTTAAAATTTTTTCTATATTTTTTGCATTTTTTTCTATTTCGTTCTCCGATAAAATTTTTCGCGTTTTATCTTTACCTGATGGATCACCAATTCTTGTTGTTCCGCCACCTAATAAAACTATTGGCTGATGTCCATGATTTTGCAATAATCTTAAACACATAATTTGAAGAAGACTTCCAACATGAAGACTTTGTGCAGTACAATCAAATCCAATATATGCTTTAATTTTTTTCTTATTTAATAATTCGGTTAACTCTTTTTCATTTGTACATTGATAGAAATATCCTCTATCTTTAAATTCTTTTAAAAATTTATTCATGAGTCTATAGTTCTACAATATACAATATTTGATAAAAAAAAATAATAATGGGTAAAATTTACACTTCAATGGGTCTTATGAGTGGCACTTCATTAGACGGAATAGACGTCTCTATAATTAAATCTGATGGTAACGAAGAGTATTCAGCAGAATTAGATAGATATTTTGAATATGATAAAGAATTGGTTCAAAAATTGCTAGAGATAAGGGATAAAATTTTAAATTCAGATGATTTAGGACGTAATTTTTCTGAGATTAAAGATCTAGAAAGAGAGGTTACATTATTCCATTTTAAGGCAGTAAATGAGACGATTGAAAAATTTAATTCGAATATAGATTTAATAGGATTTCATGGACAAACAATATTTCATGACCCAAAAAAAAAAATTTCTAAACAATTAGGTGATGGAAAGCTGTTATCGCAATTAACAAAAAAAAAAGTAGTATATAATTTTAGACAAAATGATTTAAAAAATGGCGGTCAAGGAGCACCTCTTGCACCTATTTTTCATAATGCTTTAGCAAATAAAATACATAAAAAATTTGATTTGGATTTTCCAATATTTATTTTGAATATTGGAGGGATAGCAAATATTACATCAACAGTTAATTGGAATAATTTGTGGCAATCCGAAAAGATTTATGCTTATGACATAGGTCCAGGTAATTGTTTAATAGATGAGTGGATCAGAAAAAATTCAAAAAATGAGTATGATAATAAAGGCTCTATAGCCAGATCTGGTAAGATTGACAAACTAATTTTGAATCAAGCTTTGGAAAATTTCAACAATAACTTTCAGTACGAAAAATCTTTGGACATTAAAGATTTTGATATTTTTTTTTCAAAAGGTCTTTCTTTAGAAAATGGTGCTGCAACTATTACAGATTTTACTGCTAAACTTATTTCAGATGGAATGGGTTTTATTCATGGAAAAAATAAACCTTTTAAATTTCAATGGTTAGTTTGTGGAGGTGGAAGAAAAAATGATTATTTATTAGAACGTATTAAAAATAATTTTGATAAAATAAATATTGACCCGATAGATAAATATGAAATTAATGGAGATTACATTGAGTCACAAGCTTTTGCTTTTTTAGCAATTAGGTCTGTAGAAGGATTGCCCATTTCTTTTCCAAGCACAACAAGATGTAATGGAGCATTAACTGGAGGTATTTCAGTTGAGAATTTTTAATAAAGAGCAATTTCTTTTTTGATATATTTGTTAAGTTCTTTCATTAATGAATTTTCATTTTTTGAAAAAAAATGATTAGCATCTTGAACTGATTGAAATTCAACTTTGATTCCTTTTTGAGAACTTAATCTTTTATTTAATTCATTAATATACTCAACTGGAACTAATTCATCCTTTTTGCCATATATCATTAAACCTGAAGTTGGACAGGGAGATAAAAAAGAAAAGTCATATACATTTGGCTGAGGAGAGATAGCAATAAATCTATTTATCTCTGGTCGTCTCATTAAAAGTTGCATTGCAATTAAGGATCCGAAAGAAAAACCAGATACCCAACATTGAGAATTGTCAAAATTTTCTCTTTCTAACCAATCAAGTGCAGCAGCAGCATCTGCAAGTTCTCCTTGACCATTGTCAAATTCTCCATCACTTTTTCCTACTCCTCTAAAATTTACTCTACAAACTGAAAAATCGTTTTCCATAAATGTTTGAAAAGTTTCAACAACCACTTTATTGTTCATAGTCCCTCCATATTGGGGATGTGGTTGTAGAACTAAAGCTATTGGTGATGTTGGTTTTTTACTTTTATAATATTTTGCTTCAAGTCTTCCAGCTGGACCAGGTATGAATATTTCTAAAATTTTATTATCCATAATTGTTACTGATTATCATTCTCAAAAAAAAATTAGGTTTATCACAAGTGGGTGACAAAATGTTAGTCTTTTTTTATAGATGATACTTGACTATTTTAGTCGGATTTATATATACCCAATAAAATTAACGATTATGAAACTTACATCTAAGGGTAGATATGCGGTAATGGCTTTAGTTGATCTAGCAAGGTTTGACGGTGTTAATCCAGTATCTCTGAGAGACATATCACTAAGACAGGGAATATCCCTTGATTACTTAGAACAAATTTTTTCTAAACTTAGAAAAAAAGAAATTGTTCTAAGTGTTAGAGGAAATCAAGGAGGCTATGTTTTAAATAAAAAAGCTAAAGAAATTAAACTTACTAATATTTTTGATGCAGTAGATGAAAAAGTAAAAACTGTTCAGTGCAAAAAAGAGTCTAAAAAAAGTTGTAATGGCAGATCTACAAAATGTTTAACCCATAATTTGTGGGATGAGCTTGAAAACCACATTAATGATTTTTTTGAAAAAAAGAGTTTAGAGGATCTTGTCAAAGAAAATACTGAAAGAAGAATTTAAAGATGGACACAAGAGAAAAAGATATAGAAAAGTTAAAGGATTATAAGTACGGTTTTACTACTGACATTGAAAATATAAAAGCTCCAAAAGGCTTAAATGAAGATGTGATCAAATTTATTTCTAATATTAAAAAAGAACCACAATGGATGTTAGAATTTAGATTAAAAGCATATAAGCGATTAAAACTTTTAAAAGAGCCAAATTGGCAAAAACCAAAGTACCCTAAAATTGATTATCAAGATTTATATTATTATTCAGCACCGAAAAGTATGAAGGATAAACCTAAAAGTTTAGATGAGCTTGACCCTAAACTTTTAGAAACATATAAAAAACTTGGAATTCCATTACAAGAGCAAGCAAGATTAAATGGAATTGCTGTTGATGCAGTATTTGATTCTGTTTCAGTAGCAACTACTTTTAAAGGTGAATTAACAAAACATGGTATAATTTTTTGTTCAATGTCAGAAGCAATTCAAAAACATCCCGATCTTGTAAAAAAATATTTAGGCACAGTAATACCAGTTACAGACCATTTCTTTGCTACACTAAACTCTGCTGTATTTACAGATGGATCATTCGTTTATATTCCAAAAGGTGTTAAGTGCCCCATGGAACTATCAACTTATTTCAGAATAAATGCTTCTCAAACAGGTCAATTTGAAAGAACATTAATTATTGCTGATGAAGGTAGTTATGTGAGTTATCTAGAAGGATGTACAGCTCCAATGAGAGATGAAAATCAATTACATGCCGCGAATGTAGAATTAATTGCTTTAGACGATGCAGAAATAAAATATTCAACTGTGCAAAATTGGTATCCAGGTGATGAAAATGGTAAAGGAGGAATTTATAATTTTGTAACTAAAAGAGGGTTATGTAAGGGAAAAAATTCTAAGATTTCTTGGACGCAAGTTGAAACAGGTTCAGCTATAACTTGGAAATATCCAAGCTGTATATTAAAAGGTGATAATTCAATTGGAGAATTTTACTCTATAGCAATTACAAACAATCACCAAAAAGCAGATACTGGAACTAAGATGATTCATTTAGGAAAAAATACTAAAAGTAAAATTATTTCCAAAGGTATAAGTGCTGGATTTTCTGATATGACTTACAGAGGTTTAGTAGATATTAATTCAAAAGCCAAAAATTCCAGTAACTATACACAATGTGACTCATTACTTATGGGGAATAAGTGTGGCGCACATACAGTGCCTTATATTAAAAATAAGAATTTTGACTCAAATATTGCACACGAAGCCACGACATCAAAAATAAGTGAGGAACAATTACATTATTGCCAACAAAGAGGACTGAATCCTGAGGAAGCTGTGGGATTAATTGTGAATGGTTTTTGTAAGGAAGTATTGCAACAATTACCAATGGAGTTTGCGGTCGAAGCTCAGAAACTTGTAGGTATTAGTTTAGAGGGAAGTGTTGGCTAATGCTTAAAATCAATAATTTAAATGCTAACGTTGAAAATAAGACAATATTAAAGGGTTTTTCTTTAGACATAAATCCTGGTGAAGTTCACGCAATTATGGGTCCAAACGGGTCGGGTAAAAGCACATTATCAAACATTTTATCAGGTAAAAAAGGGTACGAGGTGTCTGGTGAGATCTTATTTGAAAATAAAAATTTATTTGAACTTGAGACAGAGGAAAGAGCACATAAAGGGATATTTTTAGCTTTTCAATATCCATTAGAAATTCCAGGAGTAAATACAAATATATTTTTAAAAACATCATTGAACGCAATCAGAAAATCACGTGGAGAAAAAGAATTAGATGCAATTGAATTTTTAAAGCTTGTTAAACAAAAAGCTAAAGAATTAAAATTTGATGAAGAAAAACTAAATAGACAATTAAATGTTGGTTTTTCTGGAGGGGAAAAAAAGAAAAACGAAATTCTACAAATGTCAATGTTGGCTCCGAAATTATCAATTTTAGATGAAACTGACTCAGGATTAGATATTGACGCTTTAAAAATAGTAGCCGATGGAGTTAATACTTTAAGAAATAAAAATAATTCTTTTTTGATAATAACTCACTATCAAAGATTATTAGATTACATAAAACCAGACTTTGTCCATGTTTTAATGAATGGAAAAATAATTAGATCTGGTGGTGCAGAATTAGCAATAGAGTTAGAAAAAAAAGGTTATGAAAATTTTAATTAAATGAATGAACAATTACAATTAGATTTTGATAAAATAATAAAGACTTTAAAAATTTCGGAAAAGGAAATTCAATTAAAAAAAAGTTTTTTAAAAAAATTTATTGAAAACGGCTTTCCAAACAGAAAACAAGAAGATTGGAAATTTTTAGATATCAGTCAAATCATTAAAAAAAATATTGGTGAACTGACCTTCTTTAACGATTACTCATTACCAAATAAAATTGATCCATCTATTTTTGTTGATGGTTTAGAGCACAATAAGATTATATTTATTAATGGTAGAATTGAAAAAATTGATTTTAGTTATGAAGATCAAAGTCAAATTGAAATAAATGACGAAATTGGAAAAAATATTGAATTTGATTATGAAAATTCTCTAATTGATTTAAATAATGCTTTCACTAATAAAGTTTATAAAATTTTAATCAAAAAGAATTATTCTTTAAAGAAACCCTTAATAATTTATCATTCAACAAATAATAAGATTAAGTCAAAAAATATAAATTTAAGTTTAAATTTTGAATTAGAGGAAAATAGTTGCTTAAGACTTATTGACTATTTTAGTGACAATACAGATAAAAATTTTGTAAATATTTTGTATAATTTTAATTTAAAAAAATACTCAATTCTTAAAAATTATAAACTTGATAAGTTTAGAAATAACAATTTAAAGTACTCATTTAATAATATTGAGCAAGACGATAATAGTATTTCAGAAACATTTATATTGTCTGCTGGTTCAGACTATTTTAAAAATGAAGTTAATTGCAATTTAAATGGTGAGTATTCATCTGCTTTTATTAATGGGGTTTTTTCATTAAAAGAAAATCAACAGCATGAAATTAGATCTACAATAAATCATTTGGTCGAGAACACCAAAAGTTATCAACTTATTAAAAGCGTACTTGGAAAAAATTCAAAATCTGCGTATCAAGGAAGAATTTTTGTAGACTCTAAAGCTCAAAAAACTGACGGCTATCAGTTAAGTAAAGCAATATTATTAGATGAAACCTCTGAGTTTAATGCAAAACCAGAATTGGAAATTTATGCTGATGACGTAAAATGTTCTCACGGATCAGCGTCAGGAAGTTTAAATGAAAACTCAATCTTTTATCTAATGTCGAGGGGTTTAAACTATCAACAATCTAAAGAACTTTTAATAAATGGATTTTTACTCGATGTTGTTGAAAAAATAACAGATTCAGAAATTAGAAATTTAGTTAAAAATATTATTGGATTAAAAGAATGAATATAAATAATATTAAAAAAGAATTTCCAATTTTTGATGAAAAAATTCAAAACAATGATTTGGTTTATTTGGATAGTGCTAATTCATCTCAAAAACCCAAAGTTGTTCTAGATAGAATTAATGATTTTTACTCTAAACAATTTTCAAATGTAGGCAGAAGTATTCATTATTTGGCAGTTGCAGCCACTAATTTATATGAAAACACAAGGTCTTCAGTTCAAAAGTATATAAATGCTAAAGATAAAAACGAAATCGTATTTACCAAAGGTGCTACTGAAGCCCTAAATTTAGTTGCAAATACTCTAGGTCAAGCAATCTTAGAGCCAAATGATGAAATTTTAATTACTGAATTAGAACATCATTCAAATTATGTTCCATGGCATTTTTTAAGAAAATCTAAAAATATCAAAATAAAGTTTGCAGAGGTAAATGAAGATGGGGATATACCTATTGAAAATATAGAGAAAGAAATTACAAATAAAACAAAAGTGATAGCTATAACTCATTTATCAAATGTTACTGGTGCAGTTTTACCAATTAAAGAGATAACTCAATTAGCCCATTCAAAGGGCATCGTTGTAGTTGTAGATGGATGTCAAGGAGGACCACATTTAAAACTAGATATGCAGGACTTAGATTGCGATTTTTATGCAATTTCTTGTCATAAAATGTATGGACCAACTGGACTTGGAGTTTTGTATGGAAAAAAGAAATGGTTAGAGCAACTACCACCATATCAAGGAGGTGGAGGAATGATAAATGAAGTAAAAAAAGATAGAATTTCTTATGGTGAACTTCCAAATAAGTATGAGGCTGGAACAATGGCTACAGCACAAGTAATAGCTTTTGATCAATCAATAAAATTTTTGGAAAGCATTGGAATTGAAAACATAATTCAGCATGAAAAAGATCTTATAGAATATGGTCAAGAAATTTTAAAAAAAAATAATTCTGTGAAACTAATCGGAAATCCAAAAGAAAGAGGAGGTGTGCTATCTTTTACTGTTGAAGGAGTTCACCCACATGATATTGCAACTATTTTAGATGAAACTGGAGTTGCTATAAGAGCTGGACATCATTGTTGTCAAATACTTCATGAAAAGTTAGGAATACCTGCAAGCGCAAGAGCTTCTTTAGGAGTTTATAATACTAAAGATGATTTAGACAAATTGAATGATGGAATTAATAATTGTAAAAAAATTTTTGATTTAAAATGAACTTAAAAGAACTATATCAAGAAATAATTTTGGAGCACGGTAAAAATCCTAGAAACTTAGGAAAAATAGAAAATTTTAATAAAGATGCTAAAGGAAATAATCCATTATGCGGAGATAACGTACATGTGTATTTGAAATTAAACCAACAGAGAAAAGTTGAGGGCATTTCTTTCGAAGGCAGTGGATGTGCAATATCAATGGCTTCAGCTTCGATCATGACTGATTTAATTAAAGGCAAAAGCGATAATGAAGCAAAAGAAATAATTGAGGATTTTTTAGGAATGATAAAAGAAAATCCTAAGTTAAAAAACAACATTTTAGAAGAGGATGATAAAACAAAGTTAATGTGTCTTTCAGGAGTAAAGCAGTACCCAATGAGAGTTAAATGTGCTACATTATCTTGGCATACTTTAGTATCTGCTATGGAAAATGATGGAAAAGAAATTACTACAGAATAATTTTATGGAATTAAAAGAAAAAATAATTGATGAAATAAAAAAAATTTATGATCCTGAATTGCCAGTAAATATTTATGACCTTGGTTTAATCTATGATGTTCAAGTTAATGAAAAAAAAGCAAAGATTAAAATGACATTGACTACTCCAAATTGTCCTGTTGCTGAAAGTTTACCAAAAGAGGTAAAAGAGGGAGCTATGCAAGTTGAAGGGATTGAAGATGTTGATTTAGAGTTAGTCTGGGATCCACCTTGGTCAAAAGATATGATGTCAGATGCAGCAAAATTGGAACTAAATTTATAATGAATCAAATAATTAAATTAAGTGATAGTGCTGCAACAAGAATTAAAGAGATCATGTCTGATGCAGAAAAAAACGCTATAGGCGTTAGGGTGTCTGTAAAATCAGGTGGATGTGCTGGTATGGCTTATGTAATGGAATACTCTAAAGAAGTTAATCCTAATGACGAAGTTATAGAAGATAAAGGTGTCCGAGTTTATATTGATTCTGCTGCAGTTATGTATCTTTTGGGAACAGAAATGGATTACAAAAAAGAGGATTTTTCCTCAACGTTTGTTTTCAATAATCCAAATGAAACAGAGCGATGTGGGTGCGGAGAGTCATTTAAAGTATAGTCCCATTTTGAACATATCTGAATTGCACAAAATGCATAGATATGATATTAAGATTTAATGAATATCTTTGAATTTAGAAATTTGCTAAGTAACGAAGATAGAAAAGAGAAAAGAAAAAGTTTTTTACGATCTCTTATCAAATCAGTCGAAACTGGAGCAAACGGAACACAAAACTACATTGTCAAAAGAGGTTCCGGCAAAAATAAAATTGCTAGAGCTAGGTAAATTAATTAACAACTGTAATACATCTCAAACTCAATAGGATGAGGTGTGTGTTCAAAATTATGTATTTCCTCAAATTTTAATGCAATGTAGGCATCTATTTGATCATCAGTAAATACATTTCCTTGTTTTAAAAAGTCCCTATCTTTATCTAAACTTTCCATTGCTTCTCTTAGTGATCCACAAACAGTTGGGATTTTTTTAACCTCTTTTTCTGAGAGTGCATAGAGATCTTTATCAAATGATTTACCTGGATCTATTTTATTTTTAATACCATCTAAACCAGCCATTAACATTGACGCAAATGTTAAATAAGGATTTCCAGCGGCATCACCAAATCTAATTTCACATCTTGCAGCTTTTTTGCTTAAAGTTATAGGAATTCTACAAGAAGCAGATCTGTTTCGAGCTGAATAAGCTAAAAGAACAGGTGCTTCAAAACCTGGTATAAGTCTTTTATAACTATTTGTTGTTGCATTTGAGAATGCGTTAATAGCTTTTGCGTGTTTTAAAATCCCACCTATATAATGTAATGCTGTATCAGATAGACCGGCGTATTTATCTCCTGAGAATAATGCTGTGTTTCCTTTCCAAATTGATTGGTGAACATGCATTCCAGAGCCATTATCTCCTTTGACTGGTTTAGGCATAAAAGTAGCAGTTTTACCGAAAGAGTGTGATACCATTTGCACCGCGTATTTATAAAGTTGTAAATTATCAGCTTGATCTACAAGTGTTCCAAAGTACATTCCAAGTTCATGTTGACTTGGTGCAACTTCATGGTGGTGTTTTTCAACTTTAATTCCCATACTTTTCATTGCTTTTAGGTATTCACTTCTCATATCTTGTTCACTATCAACTGGTGGAACTGGAAAATAACCACCTTTAATTCCTGGTCTATGTCCCATGTTTCCATTTGGATATTCTGTTCCAGAATTGTAAGGACCTTCCTTACTATCGATTTTAAATCCAGTCTCATTCATATCATTTTTAAATCTTACATCGTCAAATACAAAAAATTCTGCTTCAGGACCAAAAAAAGCTTTATCACCAATACCTGAGCTTTTTAAATAAGCTTCTGCTTTTTTTGCAGTTCCTCTAGGATCTCTCTCGTAAGGATCTTTTTTAATTGCATCTAAAACGTCACAAAAGAGATTTAATGTATTGTGAGATGTAAATGGATCTACAATTGCTCTCGATGTGTCTGGTTTTAATATCATATCAGACTCGTTAATAGCCTTCCAACCAGCGATAGAGGATCCATCAAAGAAAATTCCTTCTTTAAGCATATCCTCATCTACCATTTTGGCATCCATTGTTACGTGCTGAAGTTTACCTCTAGGATCGGTAAATCTTAGATCAACGTATTCAATTTCTTTGTCTTTTATTGTTTTTAAAACCTTGTCAGAACTCATTTTCTCTCCTTTATAATTCAGATCGTTGTATTACCAAAAAAAGCCTGCTACATAATGCACTTTTACTTAATAACACCTATGCAATTTTAACATGAGTGTAATATTAATTTTTAATAATAACTAACAATTATTAGTTGAATAATGACTTTATTAGAAAAGGAGCCAGTCAAAAGAGCAGAGAAATCAATCAAAGAATATAACAATGAAATGAGCGTTATAGTCTTAGACAGTTCAGCTAAAACTGCAAATGAGGCAGCCTCCTCTTTGGGTTGCGAGGTTGGGGCGATAGTGAAGAGTTTACTTTTTAAAACAGAGAATACTTTCACTTTATTTTTAGTTTCTGGAGACAAAAAAGCTTCACTAAATAAAATTAAAAAAACTCTAAATATAAAAGATGCTTCAATGGCTTCACCTGATGACGTAAAAAATATTACAGGTTATACAATAGGAGGCGTTTCACCTGTTGGTCATTTAAATAAAATAGAAATATTTATAGATCATTCATTGGCTAGATTTGAGAATTTATATGCCGCTGCCGGACATCCAAATTGTGTATTCAAAACTAATTTTGATGATTTAAAGAAAATAACCAATGGATTTATTAAAGATATAACTCAATGAAGCAACCATCATTATTTGATTATTTTTTACTTACTATCTTAGCATTAATTTGGGCATCCGCTTTTTTTAATATTAAAATTGCAACATACTCTTTCGGTCCGGTCACTATTGCTTTCCTTAGAGTGTTCTTTGGAGCAATACCTGTATTATTGCTTTGTTATTTTAAAAATATAAAGATCGAGGCTTTTTCAAATGATTGGCATTGGTTCGCAATGATTGGTTTTATAAATTTAGTAGCTCCTTTTTTTTTGATTGCTTATGGAGTTAAATCTGTTCAGAGCAATCTAGCTGCTATATTAATGTCTACAACCCCTCTTAGCTCAACAGTTCTAGGTCATTTATACCTGAAAAACGAAAAATTTAATTTTATTAAAACTATAGGCATATTGATAGGTTTTTCAGGTATAGTATTTTTATTTTCAGATAATTTATTGATAGACGAAAATAACTTTTTATCAGCTTTACTAATTTTACTAGGTTCAACTTGTTATGTAATTGGTGGAGTTCTAACATTGAAGATAAGTAAAAAGAAAAATGAAAATGTAACAGGCTCAATCTTAATTTGGGCAACGATTATCTTAATTCCTTTAGTCGCTTTTATTGAACAGCCTTGGTATATAAAGCCGAGGCTTGACTCAACAATTTCAGTAATTTATCTAGGCTTGGTTTCAACAGGTATCGCTTGGCTTTTAAGATTTAAAATTTTAGTAAAAAATGGTTTAATTTTTCAATCTCAAGTTTCATATTTGATACCAATATTCGGAACAATACTTAGTTACATCTTTTTAAAAGAAATAATAACATTTAAAGTATTCATTTCATTGGTCGCAGTAGTTGTTGGTATTTATTTTGTAAAAAAAGCAAAATAATTCAAATTAATTTTTTTACCCAGGTTTCTGGGGTTTTGTCATTAATAATTTCTACTGGTAAATGATATTTAAATTTTTTAACACCATTTTGTTTTATGTAATCACACGTTTTTATTACAGCTTCTTTTAAAGTCGTTTTTGTTTTGTAATTCAATAATTTTCTAGATTTGTCTGCACTACATGTTGCAAACTTTACTTCCTGAGGTCTATCTAAGACATAAATAGGATCACCATTGAAACCAGTTACATTTGAAACAATTTTTGCTATTTCATTAATAGTAATCATTTCTTCATCTGGCCCTATATTTACAATTTCTTTATTAATTTTTTTATCTAAAGCCAATTTTTCTAAACAATAGATCACGTCATCGATATATGAAAAACATCTAATTTGATTTCCATCCCCATAAATTATTGATGGTTTATTCTGTAAATTTCTATTGATAAAAATAGATAGAACATTTCTAAATGGGTCATCGTATTTTTGGTAAGGCCCAATTATATTGTGTGGCACCGCTATATTCCATTCCATATTATTTAAATTTGCTAAGACTTTCAGAGTTTCTTCACCTGCAACTTTTGCTATTCCATAAGGATCAACAGGCTCAGGTTTCATATCCTCTAAAAATGGACTTTTTTGATTTCCATAACGTGCCATAGAAGAACAATAAATAAATCTTTTTACTTTGTTTTTGATTGCTGCAGTAATTGTCGATACACTTGCTTGATAAATATTTTTAGTAATAATGTGAGGAGAAAAAACAGATAATCCCTCATGAGCAGTTGCAGCACAATGATAAATAATATCGACGTGTTTTGTAATTTCTGTCATTTTATTCAAATCACAACAGTCAACGTTATGAAATTTAATTTTTTTATTATCTAAATTAGATAATTCACCTCCTATAAGAGTATCATTTCCGGAAATTTCATGTCCTAATTTTTCAAGTCTTTTTGCTAAATGACTTCCTAAAAACCCAGCTATACCAGTTATGAATATTTTCATAGACAACTGTCTTTTATATCTTTATTTATAAATTGTAAATTAGTCTAGTATGTCTTATCTAAATGATTTAACAATTATCATTGTAACTTATAGAACAAATAAAGAAATTTTATTTAATTGCATTGATTCTATTGACTCTAATGTAAAGATATTAATTGTCGAGAACTCTAGTGATAACGAATTTAAAAGCGAGCTAGAAAAAAAATATTCAAATATTTCTGTAATTTTAGCAAATAAAAATTTAGGTTATGGAGCTGGAAATAATTTAGGTTTTAAAAATATAAAAACAAGATATGGACTTGTTACAAATCCAGATGTAGTTCATCAAGATGATTTTTTTATTCAATTAAAGAATTACCTTAAACCTGATTTTGAATTTTCTATAATCGGTCCATCGTATTATAACGATACTCATCATTGGCCCTTTGGTTCATTCGACAATAGAAATGATCCTTATTTAAGAAAAAAGGATTATGATGAAAATTCTTTAAAAGAAGTAGATTGGATTGTTGGGTGCTCAATATTGGTTGATACTAAATATGTAGATAAGAACGATATGTTTGATGAAAATATATTTTTATATTTTGAAGAGGTTGACCTTTGTAAAAGAATTAAATCCAAAAATGGAAAAATTTTTAATAGTTCAATTTTAAAAATAGAACATTTGGGACATAAGGGTTCAGCTGCAACAGATCCAGAGTACTCGATTGAAACAGAAATGTTTAGAAATTGGCATTGGATGTGGTCTTCTTTTTATTATTACAAAAAACATAACAACTATTTATATGCGTTATTTAAAATGTCAGGAAAATTTATAAAATCTATTATGAAAACCATTATATTTTCTATCTTTTACAACAAAGTAAAACAAACTGCTTATTTTGCAAGATTTTATGGGCTCTCATGTTCATTTCTTGGAATAAAATCTTTTTATAGGGTTAAGTCTTTATTTAAATAATTTCTTAAAGATCAATTTATTTTAAAAGCTTCGAAAATTCTTGGATGTGTTTTGGACTAGTCTCACAACAACCTCCCAGTATAGTTGCTCCACTATCTTTAAATTTTTTAGCAAATTCTGCCATTTTTTTTGGAGTTAAATCTTTTCTTGTACCTAAAAATTCTTTTGGATCAACAGATTTTTTATCTTTCTCGTGTTCATTTAGATTAGGAAATGGATTTGTTTTTATGTAGGAATTTAATTTAAAACCAAAAGGTATACCTAAATTTTTTAATTCGTCTAAGTTTAATAGAAAATTTTCTGGAGAGACACACGAAAGTATTAATCCTAGTAAATTCTCATTTTTTTTATTTCTTATAATATCAGAAATTTTTTCTCCACTGGGCATGGTTTTTCCTTGTGATATATGCGCCCCAATAAGATATGGTTTCTTGAATTCGTGAATACTTTTGATTGCTAATTCAAGTTCTCTGACACTGCTAATTACATCTAGATAGAAAAAATCACTATAAGGATTTAATAATTTAGCATGTTCATAAAAGTCCTGACTAATCTCATCACTTGATCTATTATCTTCTTTATAAGTTAAATTTTGAGGAGGCAAACCTCCAGCAATAAGAATATCTGGATATATTTCTTTTGTTTTTTTTGCTAATTCTCCAGCTGTTTTATTTAAATATTCAAATTTATCTTCTACTTTATTTTCTCTCAATCTAATTTTTCTGGAAGCAAAAGTGGTAGTTACTATTACTTCTGCACCAGCTTTGATGTAATCAACATGTGTATCATAAAGCAGCTTATGATATTTTTCGTTCAGTATTGCGGTAGCACTCCACAATGTTCCTTGTGGTTTCATTCCTCTAGCCAAAAGTTCTTGGCCCATACCACCATCTAATAATTTTGTTTTTTTAAAAAAATTGATATCCATTTGATTTTTTTATAAATGAGAACGCTGATTTTTTTTTTGATTTTTTTACAATTAAAATATTAAAGATTTTTATTATAACCACAAGATGTAGTAATCGTACAATCATAAGTAGAAAATAAAGTATTATAAAATTAGCAACAGCCTGTCTTTTCGAGTTTAATGAAGAATGGCTATTAAAAGAAAAAAAATAGCAAAACTAAAGACCAAAAAAAGAAAATCTAAACTGGTCAAAACTTCTAGAAAAAAAATAAAAACGAGAAAAAAAGTTGTGACAAAAAAGTCTGCGACTAAGAAGCGTTCAAAAAAGTCTAGAAAAAAACATAAGCTAAAAGCAATAAAAAAAACAATAGGAGTAAAAAAAATGAGTGCAGAAGCAATGAAAGTGTCATCTGTATTAGATACTTCTCATTTGAAAGTAAAATTTCCGTTTAAAGCTAAATACGGAAACTACATAAACGGTAAGTTTGTGGAACCAAAATCTGGTAAGTATTTTGATAATACTTCTCCGATTTCAAATGAGGTGATCTGTTCAGTTGCACGATCAAATGAAAAAGACGTAGACGCTGCATTAGATGCAGCTCACGCAGCTTTCCCAACTTGGGGAAAAACTTCAATTACGGAAAGATCAAACATTCTCCTTAAAATAGCTGATGTGATTGAGAAAAATCTTAATTTATTAGCTACTGCAGAATGTTTAGACAATGGTAAGCCGATTAGAGAATGTATGGCTGCTGATTTACCACTAGTAATAGATCATTGGAGATATTTTGCTGGGGTAATTAGAGCTGAAGAGGGTTCAGTTGCTGAGATAAGCAATAGTGAATATTCTTATCACATACCTGAGCCGCTAGGTGTGGTTGGACAGATTATACCTTGGAACTTTCCATTATTAATGGCAACTTGGAAACTTGCACCAGCTTTAGCAGCAGGAAACTGTGTTGTGCTAAAACCAGCTGAGCAAACACCAGCATCAATCATGTTACTTATGGAACTAATTGGAGATTTGTTACCTCCAGGAGTAGTAAACGTTGTAAGTGGTTTTGGTTTAGAAGCTGGAAAACCTCTAGCATCATCAAAAAGAATCAAAAAGATTGCTTTTACTGGTGAAACAACAACTGGTAGATTGATTATGCAGTATGCATCACAAAACTTGATACCAATTACGTTGGAGCTAGGTGGAAAATCTCCTAACATTTTCTTTGAAGACGTTATGGCAAAAGATGATGACTTCTTTGATAAGTGTTTAGAAGGTTTTGCAATGTTCACATTAAACCAAGGTGAAGTTTGTACTTGTCCAAGCAGAGTACTAGTTCAAGAGTCTATCTATGATAAGTTCATGGAGAAAGCTATTGCTAGAACAAAAGCTGTTAAACAAGATAATCCTTTGAAAATGGAAACAATGATTGGGGCACAAGCATCATTAGAACAAATGGAAAAAATCAAATCTTATCTAGATTTAGGTAAGAAAGAAGGTGCCAAAGTTCTATGTGGTGGAAATGTTGCAAAAATTAATAGTGGTTTAGAAAAAGGAAACTACATTGAACCAACTATTTTTGAGGGTAATAATTCAATGCGAATCTTCCAAGAGGAAATTTTTGGACCAGTGGTATCAGTAACTAAATTTAAAGATGAGGCAGAGGCATTAAAAATTGCTAATGACACTCTTTATGGATTAGGAGCGGGTGTTTGGACTAGAAATGGTAATATCGCATACAGAATGGGTAGAGAGATACAAGCTGGTAGAGTTTGGACAAACTGTTACCATGCTTATCCTGCACATGCTGCATTCGGTGGTTACAAACAATCTGGTATTGGAAGAGAAACTCACAAAATGATGCTAAATCATTATAGACAAGTGAAGAATCTTCACGTGTCTTACAGTGAGAAAAAATTAGGCTTCTTTTAAAAGATAACTAATATATAATGGCCCGTGAGGAATCACGGGCCATATTTTTTATGAAAGTAAAAGCTACAGACTCAGCACTTAAACTTATTGAAGAACTTAAAGCTAAGCATGGTGATGAACTTTTATTTCACCAGTCTGGTGGATGTTGTGACGGAAGTGCTCCAATGTGCTATCCAAGAAATGAATACATGGTTGGAAATAGCGATGTAAAATTAGGTGAAATTGGTGGAGTTCCGTTTTATATGAATGATGATCAATATGAAAAATGGAAACATACGGATTTAACCATTGATGCTGTTAAAGGTATAGGTGGAATGTTTTCTTTGGATAATGGCACCGGAAAAAGGTTTTTAACAAAATCTGAAATTTGTTTAGTTGTAGATAACGAAACTAAAAAAAATTAATCATTTCTTACCTTAAAATGTCAGTTTATTTAAGTTCACAAAAGATAATAAAAGAGTGGATAGATTATAATGATCATATGAATGTATCTTATTATCTTTTAATTTTCGATAAATATGGTGCTGATACTTTAAATAATATATTTAAAATGGGAGAACACTCAGCAAAAACAACCGGCAAAAGTACCATGATTGTTGAGTCAAATATTACTTACAATCAGGAACTTAAAGTTGATGATGAGGTAGATGTTAACTTAGTTTATTTTGACCACGATAAGAAAAGGCTACAATATAAAATGGAGATGGTTCATAAAGAAAAAAAGTTTCTAGCATCAACTATAGAAGTTCTAGCTCTATACGTTGATTTAAATAATAGAAAAGTATCTGAATTTGAAGACGAAAAAGTAAAGATTATGGACAATTATATCAAAGAGAATTCTTCAAAATTTACAAATGAAAATCTTAAATTTTCTTCAAAACTAAAAAAAAATTAATATAACTTCCAGTCCGCAACTGGAAGTTATACCAAAAAATTATTGACCCGGTGCTTTGTAACCGATTTTACTTGCTTTAGTTGTGGCTTTTGTAAAATCAATCGCTTCAAGGATTGTCAAGTTTTTTACAGCACCCGATGCCTCAACAACTAATTTAATTGCAGCAAAATCATCAAAGCTTGGAACATCAGTAACAACTACAAAATCATAAGAGCCTCTTACAATATCCATACTGTGCATTGTTCCACCCATAGCTTTTGTTAACTGTTCTACAACTGCTTTTCTGTCACTCGTCGGATCTTTTAAAAATCCTTGAAAAGCTTTTTCAGTGTAATTTCCCATTATATATGCTTTCATATTGAACTCCTTTTTTTAAAAATAGTATCATCTAATTAGAGATTATTAATGTGTAAAAATTACATAGTAGACACACCCTATAGTAATGCTAAATTGAATTTATGTACGAAAAATTCGGGCAATTTATTGATGGTAAATGGCAAAAATCATCAGATGAGGGAACTTACGAAGTAATCAATCCTGCAAATGAAGAAGTTTTGGGAAAAGCCTCAAAAGCTACAACTCAGGATGTTGAGAGAGCATTAAAGTCTGCTGCAAAAGGATTAGAAGTTTGGAAAAAAACTGCTCCATGGCAAAGATCTTATATCATTAGAAGAATTGCGGACAAAATGAGAGAGAAGCAAGATGTGCTTGCTAAGTGGATGACACTTGAAGTTGGAAAACCTTTTGCAGAAGCCAAAGGTGAAGTTAATGGTGCTGCAGATATTTTTGAGTGGAATGCTGAGGAAACAAAAAGAATTTATGGACAAACTGTTGAAAGCAGGTTTGAAGACACAAGAGTTCATGTTTATTATCAACCAGTTGGTGTTGTAGCAGCATTAACTCCATGGAATTTTCCCGCAGTGTTGTCTGCAAGAAAAATTTCAACGGCACTAGCAGCTGGTTGCTCTGTAATAGTTAAGCCCGACGTAATTACCCCTGGTATTGTAATGGAGATGGTTAATATATGTAATGAATGTGGTGTGCCACCAGGCGTAGTAAATCTTTTGTCAGGTGACCCACCTAGTATTGCACAACAATTGATTGCATCAGATATAGTCAAAAAAATTTCAATTACTGGATCATCAAGAGTAGGCAAATTGATATTGAAACAAGCTGCAGATAAAGTTCAAAGAGTAACAATGGAGTTATCAGGTCATTCACCTTTTATTGTATTTGATGATGCTGATATTAAAAAAGCTGCTGATATGGCAATAGCTGCTAAATTCAGAAACAATGGTCAAGTTTGTATATCACCTAATAGATTTTATATACATGAGAGAAAAAAAGATGAATTTGTAAATTTATTTATTGAAAAAACAAAAAAATTAAAAATAGGTGATGGTATGGATTCAGCAACTCAATTGGGTCCGTTAACCACAAAAAAAAGACTTAATGAAATAGAAGAATTAGTTGAAAAAACTAAAAAAGAAGGTGCAAAAGTTTTATTAGGTGGAAAAAGACCCTCAGGATTTAACAAAGGTTTTTATTATGAACCGACAGTATTTGACGATGTAAAAGATGATTTTACGATAATGAAACAAGAACCGTTTGGACCGTTAGTGCCTATGTTATCATTTAAAACTTTTGATGATGTGATTGAAAGAGCTAACAATCATGAATTAGGGTTGTGCAGTTATGTTTGTACTAATTCAATGGAAACTGCTCATCTTGCCTCAGAACAATTAGAAACTGGCTCAGTCGCTGTAAATACTCCAATGGTAGCAATTGCTGAAGCACCTTTTGGTGGGATAAAGCAAAGTGGTTATGGGCGTGAAGGCGGATCAATGGCAATTAAAGATTACCTTAATATAAAATATACACATCTTGGCATCAAAGGTTAATTAATGAAATTTTTAAGGGTTGGTGAGCGTGGCAAGGAAATACCTGCAATTCTCGATGACAAAAATAATATTCGAAATTTATCAAATATTTTTAAAGATTTAACACCGGAAAATTTAAATTTTGAAAATTTAGATAAAATAAAAAATTTTGATATCAATTCTCTTCCACTTTTGGATCAAAATCAAAGAATAGGATCTTGTGTTTTTAAACCAGCAAATTTTTTCGCAATTGGTTTAAATTATAAAGCTCATGCTGCAGAAACAAATTCAAATACTCCTAAAGAGCCAATAGTTTTTAATAAGTCACCAAATTGTATAGTTGGACCCAATGATGATATAGTCATACCTAAGTTTTCTAAGTCATTGGATCATGAAATTGAAATTGCAATAGTGATTGGAAAAAAAGCTAAGTATGTAAAAGAAGAAGAAGCACAAGATTATATTATTGGTTATTGTATTTGTAATGATATTAGTGAGAGAGAATGGCAAAAAGATAGAGGTGGTCAATGGGTTAAAGGAAAATCTGGGGATACATTTGGACCTTTAGGACCATATCTTGTAACTAAAGATGAAATAAATGATCCATTTAATCTAAATTTGACTTTAAATCTTAATGGGAAAAGAAGACAGACTGGAAATACAAGTTTAATGATATTCAATTTTAATTTTTTAATATCTTATATTAGTCAATTTATAACTTTAATGCCAGGAGATATTATTACAACAGGTACACCTGCAGGAGTAGGAATGGGGATGACACCACCCGATTACTTAAAAGATGGAGATGAGATGATTTTGAAAGTTGATAACTTAGGTGAACAAAAGTTAAAAGTGGTCAAAGAAAAATAATGACAGAACTTTTTATTGCACTAGGAGCTGGTTTGATAAGTTTTTTATCTCCGTGTGTATTACCATTAATTCCCGGGTACATCTCCTATATTTCAGGTAGTTCATTAAATGGGTTATTAGAGAAAAAAAATGTCAATTTAATTCCGATTATTTTATTTACTTTTGGTTTTTCAATTGTTTTTATTATTTTTGGAGCCGCCTCAACTTTTTTAGGACAAGTGTTGTTGCAAAATTCATATGAACTTAGAATAGCAGCTGGTTTAATAATAATTCTTTTTTCACTTCATATAATTGGAATTATCAATCTTAAATTTTTAAATTATGAAAAAAGAATACAAACAAATTCAAATAACCGTTTTTATAGCCCAATTCTAATTGGTATGGCATTTGCTTTTGGTTGGACACCTTGTATAGGTCCAATTTTAGGATCAATCTTGGTTTTAGCTGCAACTGAGGAAAGTGTTAACAGAGGAATTTTACTTTTAATCTTTTACTCATTTGGTTTGGCATTACCATTCGTTTTGTCTGGTTATTTAATTCAAAAATTTCTAATATTTTCAAAGAACTTTAAAAAGAATATTAATTTAGTCTCTAAATCTGGTGGAATTATACTATTAATTACGGGTATTTTAATATTAACTAATCAATTGCAAGCTTTAGGATACTACTTATTAAATGTATTACCTTTTTTACAAAATTTTGGATAACTAAAATTATGAAAATATATCAAATAGATTCAAGTGCTAGAAAAGAAGGGTCGACCTCTAGAGCACTGGCAAAGAAACTTTTAGATAAAATAAAAAAACCTGATGACGAAGTTGTGTACAGAGATTTAGATGATGAGATGGTTTTTGTATCTGGATTAACCGAGTCAGGGATGAAGATTGAAGAGAAAGATCAAACTGAACATCATAAAAAAATGTTTGAATTATCTGATAAACTTGTAAAAGAGCTTAAAGAAAGTGATGTCATCATTATATCAGCACCAATATATAACTATGGTCCTCCTGCAACCCTAAAAGCTTGGTCTGATCTTGTAGCAAGAATAGGAGAGACATTTAAATTCAAAGAAAATGGAAGAAGAGAGGGTTTGTTGAGAAATAAAAGAGCTTATTTAGTGATAACTTCAGGAGGCACAAAATTAAATAGTAAAGAAGATTTTTTAACACCGTGGTTAAAATTTATTTTAAATTTTTTCGGTATAGAAAAGGTCGATATTATTAGCGCTGATCAAATGGCTTTGGATTATGAAAAGTCAATTAGGGATGCAGAGACCCAAATATCAAATATAAAATAGATCTTAAAAAATGATTGATAAAGAAACAGAAAAAGAATTTTTAAAAGCTGAAAAATACCGTGCAAACCGAGAATTTGAAAAAGCTATAAATATATTCAATGCAATTTTAAAACAATTTCCAAAACTTCCACCCGCACTTCACAACCTAGCTATATGCTACACTGAACAAAAAAAAACAGAAGAGGCTGAGAAATGCTATATTAAGTGTTTAGAAATTGAACCAGTTTCAATATTATCCGTTAATAATTTAGCAAAACTTTACTACAAAACTGGACAATTTAAAAAAGCTTTGCCAATACTAGAAAAATCATTGCTTATGAAGGAGGATCAAGAAACGGTTATTGAAATATTTGCTCAATGTTTATTTGAGCTTAATTTAACAAAGGCTGTAGATACTTTTTGTACAAGGGCAATCAAAAAATTTCCACAAAATAAAAATTTGAAAACTTTTTATGGGAAAAATCTTTTAAGATTAAATAGACACGCTGAGGGACAAAAATATTTGAATGAAAGTTCAGGTATGATAGAATTTGGTGAAAAAGAATTTAAAATAGATTAATAAATGAAAAGATTAGAAATTAAAAATACTGATAGTCCGAACTTTATTGGGAATTGGGATTTAGAAAATAAAGAATTGTGCAAAGAAATTATTGATTTTTTTGAAAATAATCCTGATCTCCACACGAAAGGTACTACAGGTGGAGGTGTTGATGAAAATATAAAAAAATCAACTGATATAACCATTGAACCAGAAAATCTTAAAGATGAAAAATATAAAGTATTCAATAAGTATTTTGAAAATTTATATCAATGTTTTACTGATTATAAGGAACAATACGATTTTTTAAAAACCTTTGTAAAAAAAATTCACATTGGTCCTTTCAATATTCAAAAATATCTCCCAGGTGGTCATTTCGGACGCCTTCACGCGGAAAGAACTGGTATGGCACACATTCATCGAATATTTGCTTGGATGACTTATTTAAATGATGTTGATGATGGAGGTACAACAGATTTTGATTATTATAAAGTTAAAGTAAAACCAGAAACTGGAAAAACATTAATTTGGCCAGCTGAATGGACACATGCACATCGAGGGAGTGTTCTTAATGGTGGAGAAAAATATATTATTACTGGTTGGCTTCACTTTACAGATTAAATTTTCTTTTTAGGTGTTTTAGTTTTCCCTCTGTACTATCGTAATCAATATAACATCCTTGCAGAAACCTGTTACCTTGATTTGCATCGTATGAAGTTCTTCCATGAAGTAACCGATGATTATCCATCATAAGTAAATCTCCAGGATTTAATTCAAATTCAATTCTATATTGACTTGAATTATAGAGCTCTGATATTTTTTTTCTCGCAGAATAAAAAAGTTCAAGTTTATTCTTTTCCATTAAAGGCACAAAGTCTAATCTTGGACTAAATCTAACTTGCTTAAACTCTCCTTTTTCGTTTAATTGTATCATCTCGGCCCACTCTTCTAAAATAACTGTTTGGTCTATAAACTGAAACCTAACTTTAATATCAGTAAGAATATTGTAATAATTTTGAAAATCTTTTTTGAGTTTTTCTGTTACAGTATATCCATCTACTAAAGTGGAAAGGCCTCCATTAACCTCGTTTTCAATACAATGGAGCATTTGTATACATGGTACAGGATTTCTATAAGGGTTGTCTGTGTGTGGTGCTAAAGCTAATGAGGTATAAGCTAAATCATTTGGATTTGGTTTTGACTTTACATTAAAAAATTCCCCAAAATTTGTTCTTCTTATACTTCCAATAGAATTTGCAAAATTTGTAATAAAATTATTTTTAGTTGGTACATCTTTAAAAATTACAAACCCAAATTTATAAAAATCTATTAAGGCGTCATACATAACTTTTTCATTAAAAAAATTATCTTCAAATTTAAAATTCTTAAAATTTGTAAAAGACGAGTCCCATTCAACTTTTTTAATTTTTTTAATCTCATCTTCATTAATAAATTCTCTTAAGATATTTTGAACTGCAAATTTTGTGTAAGCGCCATCATTAAAAGTAATTTCTAGAAATTGATCTGACAGATTAAGAGAGTTAATCTTAATATCTTCCTCTAATTTTGTTGGGTCAAATAACCTTTGCTGCGTACCCTCATCTATGAAACTTTCACCGTTTACTCTTTCTCTTAACCAAAATGGATGAATCTCTTTCTTCTGACCCTGGTTTTCAAAAAATATCTTATTATTTTTTAATTCTATTTTCACGGCTAAATCGATGATTATTTAAAATTTTACTTTAATCAATAGTAATAAAATAGTATTAGTCCTTTGTGTCAAAGTTGAATTCTTCAAATTATAAAGTTTTTTCTAAATTTCTAAATGATTTAGCCAAGAAACTTACCAAATATTATTACTTGAAATTAAACAAACCTTTCAAGGTTTCCAATAAGGAAAAAAGTAAAGGTTACGATCCAGTTACAAGTGCTGACAGATCTTTCGAAAAATTTATTAGAAAAGAAATATTAAAGAAATTTCCCAAACACCAAATTAAAGGAGAAGAATTTGGACAGAAGAAAAATAAAAGTGATTTTACTTGGGTTATTGATCCAATTGATGGAACGAGATCATTTGTTATAGGAAATCCAACTTGGAGTAATTTAATTTCTTTAAACTACAAAGGTTATCCAGTTTTAGGTCTCGCCAATTTTCCAATTCTTAGAAAATATTATTATAATACTTCTCCAAAGTCTGCTTTTGTAGTTGAGGATAATAAAAAAAGAAAAATTAAAGTTAACTACAAAGCAAAATATTCAAATGTTAAATTATCCGCTGCATTTCATGGCACTATCTCTCTTAATCAACAAAAGAAAATTCCAAAAATATTAAAGATGATGCAATTTCCTTGTGTTGACGCATTGAGTTATTCTCATTTTGCAGAAGGAAAAATTGATGTCGTAATTCAATGCGCTAATAAAATTTGGGATATACATCCATTAATACCAATCATCGAAGCTGCAGGTGGTGTAGTTTCAAATTGGAAAAATGAAAGTGCTGTTAAGGCTGGAAATATTCTTGTGAGCGCCAATAGAAGCATGCACAATAAATTTTTAAAAATTCTTAAGCCTATCTCTAAGTAGTCTTACCAAGAGTATTTAACAATACTACTCCGATAATAATTAAAATTATCCCAATAATTCCATATAGGTTAGGGATTTGATTATATTTAAATACGCCAAACAACGTAACAGCCGTGATTGTTAATCCTCCATATGTTGCATAGGTAAAACCAACTGGAATAATATTCATCGCCTTGGATAAAAAATATATACAAGCAATTATAGAAACTATACAGAAAATAGTTGGACCAATATTAGTAAAACCATTTGTAGATTTTAAAAAACCATTAGAGGTTATTCCAAGAACAATAGCCAATAGAAGAAATATATATCCAGATAAATTACTCACAATTAAACCTATGACTATTTAGTAATTTTATCTACCAATTTCTTAATCGGTGGACCTAGTATCAATGCTGCAATTATAGCTATAGGTAAACTGACCACCCATGCTTTTAAGAATCTGTTGATATAATCTTTATCCATACCAGTGTTGATATATGTGATAATTAGAGTCATTAATAAACTCATTCCAAAACCCATAATTAAAATAAAAATAAGATCAAAGTATTTTTTAGGTAACATCATTTTTTAAAGAACTTGATTGCATCTTCCATTCTATCATCACCCCAAAATATTTCATTGTTAACGACAAAAGTTGGACTACCAAAGATTTTATTCTCTCTTGCAGAATTTGTATTTGCTAGGTATTTATCTTCAATTAATTTTGTTTTTGCCTCAGAAATTATATCATCTTTGCTCATTTTTAATTCTTTGCATATCTCAGAAATACTTGGTTCTATAGCTGGTTCTTTTCCTTCCTGAAACCACTTTTTATAAGTCAGTCTAACATAATCTATACCCCATCCCTTATCCAATCCAAGAATCGCGATTTGATTTGCTAAGTCAAATTCAGATAATGGGTAAGGTACAGGTGTTTTTGCAAAAAAACCATAACCTTCAGCCCGTCTTTCAATATCTCTCCACATGTAATTTACCTTATTAAGCTTGTCCTTTGGAAATGGTATATTATTCATTTCTTTCATGATTGCCCGAACACTAAATGGTTTCCAATTAAACTGGACATGATGTTTTTTTTCGACATCAAGTATTCTAGTGACAGCTAAATAAGTATAAGTGCTTCCAATTGAAAAATAAAAGTCAATCATTTACTCTTATTTTGACATAGGAGTTGCACCAGTTTCTAAGCTTATAATCTTTCCATCTTTATATTTATAAACTGCCATTACCGCTTCAACGTTTCCATCATTAAATTTAACAAATGAATGATGTACACCCACTTCATTATTTTCATAAATAATTCTCACTTTTTCTTGATTTATATCACCACTCATCGCCCATTTAACAACATCAGCTTTTCCTAAAGAATTTCCAGATTTATGCATTGTGAATTTGAAGTCATCATGTAAAAGCTCATTCATAGTTGCTTCATCCTTCTTGTCTATTGCATCAGTATATCTTTTTAATATCGACATTTTATACTCCTTTAATTATTATTCCGTTACCAACTGAGTTTTCTAAACGGATTTGTTTTACTGGCTTATACTCATCAGAGTTATACCATTCTAAAGCTTTTTCATAACTTGGAAACTTAATTACCACTGTTCTAGGATATGTCCAGGTTCCCTCTAATACTTTAGTTTCACCACCTCTAACAATATATTCACCACCAAATTTCTCAGCAATCGGCTTAACTTTTTCTACGTACTCTTTATATTCCTCTGGTTTTTTTATGTCTATGTTGAATATCGCAAATCCAGACATTAAGTATATATTCTATCAGATAGACCATAAATTAGGATTGCACTCATAACTGTAAATACAAAGGGTGCAATAATACCTTCATTTGTGGTTTTCTCATTCACTCCTGTTTTATTAATTTTAATCGAATAGAAATTACACAGAAAAATACATAAATTATTTATAAAAACTAAATTTAAAAATCCCCAGGTATTTTCTAATCCTCCAGGCCTAATAAAAGCTACATAGATTGACATTAAAAAAACAGCAAGCATAAATGCTCCTGCCATCCTAATCATTATTGCGCCACTAGGATCTATACCAAATCTTTCCATGAAGGCTTTAGTGCCAAAAATAGTTTGAAATGCGTAAACACCAACTCCAATAAAATGAACTAAATAAATTATTAAATAAAATATCCCATTAAATTTTTCTATCATTTTGTCTCCTAATCGTTAAAAACCATTCTCATTTCATCCTGAATTGTACCCTCTTTAAAAACACCCTTCATTTTTTTTTGAAGTTCAATGAATTCAGGATCAGCTGACATGTTTGTATCATTTTCAAACGCTTTATCAGTAAACTGTTCGCCCACAAGCGTTTCTCTTACCGTCCTTGGGTTTCCACCAATTTGAAATGAAAAGTAAACTTCATGATCTGGATAATGTTTTTTTCTAACTTTTGCTAAGCCTTTAGAAATTTCCATAGCCTCATTAAGTTTATCGTCATAAACGCCGATGGTTCTTGTATAGATTGCTTTCATAAATTTTTCTCTTAAGCGTTATAGTCCATCACCTGGTCCGTACACTCAGTAAATTTATGAGGCTCAAAGAAATCATTCATTTGACCTAATTGATTATTGATATCCGCTTCACTGTTAGCTTTCCACCAACAAAACATTTGCATTGTATCACCTGGAGTGTTCCAAGTCATTTGACATGCTGCCTTATCGCTTGTCATTGATTTAACAATATCTTCCATTTTCATTGAAGCTACTGTTTCACTAAATTTTGCTTTCATTTCTTTCGATTTGAAAGTGTGAGTTACCATGTAATTTTTCATTTTTTTCCTTTCAATTATTTTGCTTTGGTCAAGTGATAAACTGAGTAACTGTCTAATACTGCTGACATAATAGGTTTTGATACTTCAGTTCCCTCTATAAATTTATATAGAGCTGCTTCGTCAGTGCAAAAAATCTTAAACATAACAGTGCTTTTATCTGGTGTTACTGTTCCAATTGTTTTTTCCACTACTGCAACCTTTGCTCTTTCTGCTAAACCTTCAGGTGATTGCATAAAACCCATAAATTTTTCAAACATACCCTCTTTTAATTTAGCTACCACTAACATTTCTTTTTCCATATTTTTCTCCTTAATACAAAGTTTGAACCACTTTTTTCACTCTTTCAGCTCCATTAGGAACTAAAGCCTCAACAAAGGTATGACATTTGTCAGTTTTAGCTTTGTCATATTTTGAACCGTAATGTTTATCTACTGCTTTATTCACTTCATCATCCCACTCTTTTTCTGGTATACCTATTTCTAATGCATAAGTTTTTAAAACTTTTACAGTTGAAATAGATTTTTCTTTCATCCCGTATTCAAATTTTTCACCTGATGGCAAAAAATAGTTGGCCATATAAATTCCAACACAATCCAAAGCTTTTGATCTGTCACTTTTACTCATTTCTGCATTAGCAGAAGTAAAAATAAAAAAAACCAGAGTTGTTATCAACATTCTCATAAGTATCCTAACGTTATTAAAATATATCTTAAAAATGTAACTGTTTTGTTACATGCCTGGTATGCGATATTATAACCAGCTTGGAAAAGGTAAGTTTTTTTCTTTTAAAAATGTTTTATTAAACATCTTAGAGTTGTATTTGTCTGATCTATCACAAAGAATAGTTACAATAGTTTTTCCTGGACCTATTTCTTTACCAAGTCTTATTGCTCCAGCAATATTTATTCCACAACTAGTCCCTAAGCTTAAACCTTCATTTTGAATTAAATCATAAAGTATAGGTAAAGCCTCATGGTCATCGATAGAGTAAGCACCATCAATTTTTGCATTTTCAAAATTTTTAGTTACTCTACTTGATCCTATTCCTTCAGTGATTGAATTACCCTCAGATTTCAATTCACCGTGTTCAATATAGTTATAAAGTGAGGACCCTTTTGGATCTGACAAATAAATTTTGACATCTTTATTTTTTTCTTTAAGTGCATTGCTGACACCTGAAATAGTTCCACCAGTTCCCGATGAACATACAAAGCCATCTACTTTGCCTTCAGTTTGTTCCCATATCTCTTTTCCGGTACCTTCATAATGTCCCTTAGCATTTGCAGTATTATCAAATTGATTTGCCCAAACTACTCCGTTATTATTTGTTGGCCTCAATTCATCCGCAAGTCTAGCTGCAACTTTCACAAAATTATTATCATCTTTGTAAGGTTTAGCAGGCACCAGTCTTAATTCTGCTCCAAGATTTCTCAATGTATCTTTCTTTTCTTGAGTTTGATTATCATTCATTACAATTATTGTTTTGTAGCCAAGAGAATTACCTAATAGTCCTAGACCTATTCCAGTATTACCAGCAGTTCCCTCAACAATTATACCACCTTTTGATATTAACTTTTTTTCTTGAGCATCTTTTATTAAAGCTAATGCAGCTCTATCTTTTACAGAACCACCTGGATTTAAAAATTCAGCTTTACCATAAATATTACATCCAGTTATTTCTGAGGCTGCTCTTAATTTAATTAAAGGTGTATTTCCAATACCTGAGGTAAAATCTTCTTGATTATTTTTCATTATCAATTTCTTTAGTGTCCTCTGTTACAGCATAAGGTTTGAATTCATTTGATGATGTACCAACATTTCTTGCCGGTATACCTATCATTACTGCATTGTTAGGAACATCTTTTGTTACTACTGCATTAGCACCAATCTTTGCATTTTCACCAATAACAATAGGTCCTAGTATTTGCGCACCTGATCCGACTACTACATTATCCATAAGTGTTGGGTGTCTTTTTATTTGTCTTTGGCTATCTGAATTTATACTTGGTGAAATACCACCAAGAGTAACCATATGGTAAATTGTAACGTTATCTCCAATCTCAGATGTTTCCCCAATCACCACTCCCATACCGTGATCAATAAATAAATTTTTTCCAATTTGCGCTTTCGGATGGATTTCTATACCAGTTAAAAATCTAGAGAGTTGAGAGATTACTCTTGCTACTAAATCAAATTTTGCCTTAGCAAAAAAATTAGCTATTTTATGAAAAAATATAGCTTTTACTCCTGGATAAGTAAGTATTAAACTTAACTTTGATTTTGCAGCAGGATCTCTATCTATTATGGATTGTAAATATTCATTCATAATGAGGCTATATAGTTGTTTTTTGTTAAATTTAAACCTTATTAACTTGATGTAATGTCACTCTTTTCGATATTTATAAGGTATTACAAAAGTTTGCATAGCATATCAATCTTGCATATAATTTTTGAATTAAAATAGGAGGTTTAATGAGTTTAAAAATAAATAGTGTGGCTCCAGATTTTAAAGCAAAGACACAAATTGGTGATATATCTTTTCATGAGTGGCTAGGAGATAGTTGGGGGGTGTTGTTTTCGCATCCAAAAGATTTCACTCCAGTATGCACAACTGAACTAGGTTCTTTAGCAAAAATGAAACCTGAATTTGATAAAAGAAATGTAAAAGTTATCGGCTTGAGTGTTGATCCAGTATCTGACCATGTTAAATGGTTAGAGGATATAAAGGATGTTACAGGAAACAAACCTAGCTATCCAATTATAGCAGATGAAAATTTAGAGGTTGCAAAACTTTATAATATGCTTGAGGGAGACGCTGGAGTTACTTCAATGGGAAGAACAGCAGTTGATAATCAAACAGTTCGAACAGTCTTTATAATTAGACCTGACAAAAGAATTGGTCTTTTTTTAACTTACCCAATGGCAACTGGAAGAAACTTTATGGAGCTTTTAAGAGCAATAGACTCTATGCAATTAACAGCAAAACATAAAGTTGCAACACCTGCAGATTGGAAAAAGGGTGAGGAAGTAATTATTGTTCCAGCAGTGAAGGATGATGAGGCTAAAAAATTGTTTCCAGATGGTTGGAATGCAGTTAAGCCGTACTTGAGAAAAGTTCCAGATCCTTCAAAATAGATTGAATAAGAAAGATTTAGACCAGCAATCTCAGCATTGGGAAAATAGCTTCTCAAGTAAGCCTGAGATGTTTGGTTTAGACCCTAGCGAATCTGCCAGACACGCGAAAGAAATATTTGAAAATCAAAAAGTAAACATTTTTTTTAAAAGAAAAAAAATTGATATTCTTGAGTTAGGTGCTGGTTTAGGTAGAGACACAACTTATCTTGCAGCAAATTCAAATTTAATTCAAGTTACAGCATTAGATTACAGTTCTGAGGCAATAAAAAATATTAATAAAAAAAAAATAGAAAATTATTCTGATCCTATAATGGCTGATGGTAGATCTGCTGCAGATAAAATTACTACAAAAGTTTGGGATGTACGTAATGGTATTCCTTATAAGGATAATTCTTTTGATGGATGTTATTCACACATGCTTTACTGTATGGCCTTGACTACTTCAGAAATTATTAAATTAAATAAAGAAGTTCATAGAATTTTAAAACCTGGTGGAATCAATATATTCACTGTTAGACATACTGGAGACGGTGATTATAAAAAAGGAAAACATATTGGCGAAGATTTATACGAAAGTGATGGATTTATTGTTCATTTTTTTAATAAAGAAAAAATAATTCAAATTTCAAAAGGATTTAAAATTGAGGATATTTTTGAATTACATGAAGGAAGTTTTCCGAGAAAACTTTTTGTAGTTACTCAAAGAAAAAAAAGAATATGGAATTTTTAATCCTGGGCTTTTTTACTGGGTTAAGTTTGATCCTTGCTATAGGCGCCCAAAATATTTTTGTCATTGAGCAGGGATTAAAGAAACAATACGTATTTCTAGTTTGTTTAGTTTGTTCAGTTTCTGACCTCTTATTGATTTTTCTCGGAATTTTATTATTTCATTATTTTCAACAATATTTCAGTGCATCTATAGAATTATTACTAAATGTTCTTTTAATAATCTTTTTGATTTATTTTATTTATTCAAAAATCAGAACTCTCCAAACAAATATAAATTTATCTACCACCTTAGAAGAAATTTCCTTATCTGAGGTTTTATTTAAGACACTAGGTTTTACCTATCTCAATGCTCACGTTTATTCAGATACAGTTTTTTTTCTAGGTAATTTTTCAAAAAATTTTTTAATTAAAGAAAAAGTTTTCTTTGGTATTGGTGCATCTATAGCGTCATTTATATTTTTCTTTTTTTTGGGATATTTATCAAATTATTTATCAAAATACGCTGAAAGTAAAAAAACTTGGCGATATATCAATTTGTTTATAATTTGCTTCATGTCATTTCTAATAATGTATATAGCAAAAGAAACACTAATTCTTTTTAACCAGTAAAATCCTAAGAGACAATTATGTTGCTTGATTAATTAATTAATTCTTAATAAGAAATTTTATGATGTTAAAAAGAAATTTCCTTAAATTAATTGGTTTGTCTTGTTTATCTTTTTTATCATTGCCGTATAAATTTTTATATTCTGTAACAAAAAAAATAATTAATCCTGAACTTTCACAATCGCAAAAAGATATAATGTTTAATGAAGGAACAGAAAGACCTTTTTCAAGTGATCTTCTTAAGGAAAATAGAAAAGGTTTTTACCACTGTGCTAATTGTGGGGCGAAATTATTTTCATCAACCGCTAAATTTGATAGTGGTACAGGCTGGCCTTCCTTTTCAGAGGCTCTTCCTGGAGCCTTTAAAACTAAAATAGATTATTCTTATGGAATGAAAAGAGTTGAATATCATTGTGCAAATTGTGGTGCGCATCATGGCCATGTTTTTTTGGACGGTCCAAGTGCCACTGGAAAAAGATTTTGCAATAATGGATTGTGTTTAATTTTTAAACCTGAAAATTAATCTTTTTAAACATTATTCGTTTGAATATCCATACTTACGCAGCCTAGCGTCACCAGTTCTTGCATGAGCTTCCATGCCCTCGTATCTTGAAATCCTTGCAGCAGCTGAGCCAACTTCTTTCGTTGACTCTTTTGTCATTCTTTGAAAACTCAATGTTTTAATAAACTTACCAACAAACAACCCACCTGTATATTTTCCTGCACCTTTAGTTGGTAAAATATGATTGGTTCCTGAACATTTATCACCATAAGCAACAGTTGTTTCTTCTCCAATAAACAATGAACCGTAATTTTTTAATCTCTTATGAAACCATTCAAGATTTTTTGTTTGAATTTCTAAATGCTCAGGTGCATAGTCATCACTTACCTTAACAATTTCTTCATCTGTATCACACAAAATAACTTCACCGTAATCTCTCCAAGCAGCTTCAGCACTTAATCTTGGAACCTCTGGAAGTTTTTCTATTAATTCTGGAACTCGTTTCATTACTTCTTCTGCAAGTTTTTGGCTAGTGGTGTATAGCCAACATGGTGAATTATAACCATGTTCAGCCTGACCAACTAAATCTACAGCAACAATCTCTGGATCTGCTGTTTCATCTGCAATAATTCCAATTTCTGTTGGGCCCGCGAATAAATCTATACCTACTTTTCCAAATAAAATTCTTTTAGCTTCAGCTACAAATTGATTTCCAGGACCAACTAAAATATCAGCTGGAGCGTTTCCAAACATTCCATATGTCATTGCAGCAATAGCTGGTACACCACCAAGATTTAAAATTATATCCGCTCCACATAAATTCGCTGTATAAATAATAGAAGGGTGGGCACCAACTCCCTCTTTCGGCGGACTACATGCAATAATATTTTTAACACCTGCAACTTTTGCAGTTGTAACACTCATTACCGCAGATGCGATGTGAGCGTATCTTCCACCTGGTATGTAACAACCAGCAGTATTTACAGGGACTAATTTTTGACCCGCATATAAACCATCTGATAATTCAACTTCAAAATCTTTTCCATAATTTGCAAGTTGAGCTTCTGCAAATTTTCGAACCCTATCGTATGAAAATTTAATATCATCTTTAGTTTTTTGGTCTAAGTTTTTATTTATTTCTTCTATTTTTTCTTTTGAAACAACTATTTCCCCATCATATTTATCAAATTTTTTTGTTAATTCTTTACATCCATCTTCTTTAGATTTTTCAAGTTCTTTTAAAAGATTTTGTACTATATCTTTTGTTTTAGTGTCATCTGTGGATGCTGTTTTGGAAGCTTTTTTTAGATATTTAATTGTCATATTTTAAATTTATATTGTTTTATTAATCTAATGCAACAACAGCTGCAGCAATTGATGCTAATCTTGCCGGGGCTTCATCAGATCTACTTGTAATAACAACTGGTACTTTACCCCCAACAACAACACCAGCTGCACAGGCACCACAAAAGTAGATTAGCATTTTTACTAAACCATTTCCTGTTTCGACACTTGGTACCAGTAGCACATCTGCCATACCAGCTACAGTATTTTGTATTCCTTTAATAGCTGCGGATTTTTTGGAGATACTATTGTCAAATGCAAGTGGACCAAAGACATCAGCATTTAAATTTTCTTTTTTTGCAATTTTAGTTAATTCATCAGCTTCTTTGGAGCTTGGCACGCTATCTAAAATTTCCTCTGTTGCAGACAATATTGCTACTTTAGGTCTTTCGATACCAATCCTTTGAGAAAAATTAACAACATTTTTAAGAATGTGTAACTTGGTTTTCACATTAGGTAAAACATTTAATGCTCCATCTGTAATTATTAAAGGCTTGTCGTCTTTTTCCAAGGTCATGTGCCAAATGTGACTTAATCTGGTTTTTTCTAGTAAATTATATTCTCTCTTCAAAACTTCTTTCATAAGAACATCAGTATGTATATGCCCTTTTACAATAATTCTAATTTTTTGCTCACTAGCTAATTTTGCGGCAATCGTTGCAGTGTTATTTTCAACAGGTTCATGTATGATTTCGTAATTTGAAATATCCCATTTAAGATCCTGTGCACATTTTACTATTTCTTTCTCGTCACCAATAAATATTGGTTCAATAAGATTTTCTTTAACTGCATCCTGTATTGACTGCATAGGTAAAGGTTTTCCTGCATTCACAATACCAGCTTTAACACCTTTCTTTTTGTGAGCAACATTTAGCAAGTTATCTGGACAAATAATTTCTTTATTCGAAAGCATTTTCAATTTTTTAATATTTTTAAATCTTTTTCTATAATTTTTGATATTTTAATTTCTTTTTTTAAGTTCATTTTAAACCTTTTATATTTATTTTGGCCAGGATACATTATTTCTTTTACTCCTTTAATTTTAGGCAACCTTTTTATTGTTCTAATATTATCTTTAATTCTGGAGTTGTAATTTTTGACAAATAAGTTTGTTTTAAATGTGATAAATAAATGTCCAACGTTTTGTGGACCTGAAAAGTCATCAAAAGGATCTTTTACTTTTCCAGCATGATTTCCACCTGTTAATACACCACTTAAAATATCAACCATCCATGCTAAACCTGAACCTCTAAAACTCGCAATAGGCAATTGAACTCCATAGAGCGCTTTTTTTGCATCTGTTGTTGGTTTACCAAATTTATCCAATGCAACACTTTTAGGTAATATTTGATTATTCTTTGCTGCAAATCTTACTTTACCTCTATTGATCATTGACATAGAAGTGTCTAGTATAAATGGTACTTTCGAACCGGTAGGAGAGCCAAAACAAACAGGATTTGTTCCGAACAAACTTTTTTTAGCACCATGAGGAGCGATTGCAGGAGGTGCGTTAGTATAAATCATCGTGATTAAATTTTTTTTTACGGCTTGTTCTGCGTAGTAACCGGATAAGCCATAATGACCACTATTTTTAACTGCTACTAAACCGATCCCAGTTTTTTTAGCATTGTGAATTGCTTTTTTTATTGCAATGTCTGCAGCAACAAATCCAATACAATTATCAGCATCAACATGTGATATCGATTGAGATATCTTTTTTATTTTTATTCTTGGCTTTGGATTGATAACTTTTTTAGATAATCGTTCACAATACATCTTTAATCTTGAAAGACCGTGCCCGTAAGCATTAACTAATTCTGCATTGATTAAGGCATTAGCTGAAATGACAGCATGGGAACTACTTAATCCATGTTTTTTTAAAATTTTTATTACTTCTTTTTTAAGATTTTCTGTTTTCAAATTAACCTTTTCCGCGCCAAGGTATTGTTTTGTCGATTATTTTTCTTAAAGTGACATCAAATAAAAGACCCAACATTCCCATTATAAAAATTGTGATCCAAATCACTTCGTATTGAAAATATTTTTTAGCGACATTTTCAACAAATCCAATTCCTGTGGTACCAGCTAAGAATTCAGCTGCTACAAGAGTCCCCCAACACATACCAACTGCAACTCTAATTCCAGTTAAAATTTCTGGTAACGAATTTGGAAAAATTACATATCTTAAAATTTGTTTTTTTGATGCTCCTAAGGAATGAGCTGCATGGATTTTTGATAGCTGAGTTCCAGATGCACCAGCTCTTGCTGAAATAATCATTATTGATAAAGAGACCATAAATAATAAAAATACTTTTCCAGTATTATCAATTCCTAAAACTGAAATAATTAAAGGAGCCCAAGCTAGCGGGGGAACTGGTCTATATAATTCTATCAGTGGATCAAAAAAACCTTTGGCAAATCTATTTAATCCCATAAATAAACCAAGAGGGACACCTATGATAATTCCAAAAACTAATCCTAAAAATACTCTCATAAAAGAGTCCCATATATGACCGTATGGAACAGGAACTTTAAATAATTCAAAATCTCCAGTTACTATTTTTAATACATACCCTTTGAAATTTTGTTTAACAATTCCGTCTTTAGTATGAACAGGATATTCACCCGGTAAAATATCAGCTATCCAATCAGGCAATATAAAACCAATCATTTTACTGACATCGACCATATCTATCCACAAAAGAGGAATATCTTTATAACCAACACTTGGTTTTAACATCAGCGCAAATTTGTTAAAAGTATCTGAAGGCTTTGGCAGCCATCTACCAGAGCCTTGTTCTGAACAACTTGGTCCGCTTGCAACAATTGTCCCTGCTGGAAATAAAAAAATGTCAATTAATCTTAATCCACCTTGAGCAACTTTTTGAGCGTCATCAAATTTTATAATTGCATCTTGCATTTTATCTAATGCATTAGGTGGATATATGCTCGCAAATTCAATTCTTCTTGCAATTTTTACAATATTTTTTGCATATGTTGATGCTAAATCTTCACTGTCTAATTCTTTTCTGTAAGATTTTATTTCATCTTTAAGTTCTTTAATCTTGAATTTAAATTGTGGATTATGATTTCTTAATTTGAAAAATTCATCACTTATCAAATTTAATTCTTGTGCTGCAGCGTCAAATTTTAAACCTCTTTTAGTAGCAGGAATTAAAGGAACTTCAATCGTATTTTCTATTGATCCTGTTCCTGCACTTACTTTAACAATACCCCATCCACCTTCCTCATCTACTGCTTTTTGTCTTTCGTTATACTCTTGCTGAGTCTCGAAAGGATAGTTAGGCTTTTGAAAATTTTCAGTAAGTAAGTTAATTTTCCCTGTAATATCATTTATTTTTTGTTTAGTTTCAATTTCAAGTAAATCTTCATTTGTCAAAAGAGGAATTAGTTGATTAGTTTTACTTATAAAGTTTGAAAGATCTGTTTTCTGTTGAGCATTTAATTTATTAGAACCCTGTATTTCTTCGAGGATTTGCTGAAGATTTTTATTTTCTTTTTTTATTTGTGAAGTGCTTTTAAATTCTCTTTCTTCAATTGGAAACTGATACTTTAATCCTAATAATGAGTCATTTACTTTTGCAACCTGGCAAAGTTCATTAGCTGATTTAGGATAAAATCCTTTAGCAATATCCCATGAATAATATAGCCAAATTAAAAGTAGAAAACTGCTACCAACTATTACCCAATGTGTGCCGCCCCTAGCTCTTTCTGGGTTTCCAAATACTGCATCAACTTTTTCAGTTCTAATTAGTCTCCGTCCATAAAGAATACAGCCAATAACAGCAAAAAAAATTAAGAATGTCACTATTTGAGTTAACATTTAATTATCTTTCCCCATTATTTCCTCTTCCATATTCCAGATCATTTCCAGTATCTCTTCTCTTTTTTCAGAAAATTCTTTATTTTTTTTAATTTCTCGTAAATCTTCTTTTAATCCCATTGATGCAAATGGAAGATTGTATTCTTTATGTATTCTTCCTGGTCTTGGAGCCATTACATATAATCTTTCACCCAGCAACAAAGCCTCTTCAACAGAGTGAGTAATTAAGATAATTGTTTTTCCTGTCTCTTTCCAAATTTTTAATACTAAAGATTGCATTTTCTCCCTTGTTAATGCATCTAGTGCACCAAGAGGCTCATCCATTAAAATTAAATCTGGATCATTAATTAAACATCTTGCAAGAGCTACCCTTTGCTGCATACCTCCAGATAATTGATAAGTTGGGGTGTTGCCAAATCCTTTTAAACCAACTATCTCTAACCATTCGTCAACTTTTTTTTGAGTTTTAATTGGATCTTCATTTTTCATTCTTAATCCAAAGTTGACATTTTCAGCGACAGTCAACCATTCGAATAAAGCTCCTTGTTGAAAAACCATTCCTCTTTCAACCCCAGGGCCATCTATTTCTCTATTGTTAAGAGTTATATTTCCAGAAGTTGGTCTTATAAATCCTGCAGTTATATTTAATAAAGTTGTTTTTCCACAACCAGAAGGACCAAGAACAGTAAGCAATTCTCCTTTTTTAAGAGTAAAATTTAAATCTTTTAAAGCGTGAACTGTTTCTCCTTTAGGAGTTTTAAAAATCATATTGAGATTTTGAGAAACTAAATCACTCATAAAAATCTTTATATTTGAATTTTTTGTAAAAAAATAGGCACCAATTTATTACAATTGGCGCCTATTAAAATTTAAATTACCTTTAAATTATAAAGGTAAGAAACTAGTGTCTACATTTCCTCTTGGAGTTCCCATACCATCTAGGAACGCTTTAAGATTTCCACTTTCCATAGACTGTTTAGTCTCCTCTGGTGATAGAAATTTAAAGCCACTTAAAGTTTCTTTCATATCAGCAACTTTCATTTCAGAAGCTTTTGACATTGCATTCATGTCAGATTTACCAGCTTTATATCTAGCATTAGCCTCATGAGTTACTTCTATAAAAGTTCTAAGCATTCCAGGGTTTTCCTTCATAAACTTTGTAGTCACTGAAGTGATATCAATACCTAGGATACCAGCATCTCTTGCTTCTTGAACTGTAAGTAATCTTGATCCTACAGCAGTTGCAGCTTTGATCGAGTTACCACCAAACAAACATGCCATTACAACATCACCACTAACTAATGCAGCAGCTCCTTCTTCTGGGTCCATTTGAATGATATCCATTTTTTTTCTGTCTGCTCCAACAACTTTCATACTTTCATCAAAAACGTATTCAGCCATTGTACCTAGTGGAACAGCAACTTTTTTACCCTCTAATTCTGTTGCATTCGCTTTTGTAATTCCAGAAGCGTTAGAAGTAACACAAGTTGTTCCTCCCATTCCGTATTCCATAGCAATATCAACTAATTTAATTGGCGCTTTAGATTTTACCGCATTAATAAATGGGACTAATCCTTGTGAGTAAGAAATATCTATATCTCCTGCTAACATTGCATCAGTCATTGCACCACCATTTGTGAAATTTGTCCATTTAACCGGAACACCAAGTGCTTTAGCAAATGCCTTTTTTTGCATATCCTCTAAGTTTGGACTTGGCCATTCTAGAAAGTAAGCAACTCTTACTTCATTAGCTGCTGAATTAGCAACTGACATTGAAAGATTAAGAGCTACAAAACATCCAAGAATAAAACTTAATATTTTTTTCATTTATTCCTCTTCCTTGTTTTTTTATATATTTAAATTTAAGATGAATTTTACCTAGATGTAAAACAAAAAAATGGTCATAATAGTCTTACAACTTTAAGTTGTGACAATTATTTTGGTGGTTAATTTTACTTAATTAGTCTAAGGATTTGATATTAAACATTTTAAAATTTATTTATGAGCTCAGAAAAAAGAACAGCAGTCCCTAACTCACTAAACGAGCATTGGATGCCTTTTACATCTAACAAAGATTTTAAGGAAAATCCAAAGTTAATAGTTGAAGCTAAAGGAGTTTATCTAAAAAATCATCATGGCAAAACACAAATTGATGCGAGCTCTGGATTATTTTGTAATCCATTAGGACATGGTAGAAAAGAAATTATAGAGGCAATAACAAATCAATTAAATACCCTGGATTATTGCCAACCATTCCAACAAGGTTTTGGTGGTTCATTTGAATTGGCAACAAGAATTTCAAAACATACTCCAGGAAATTTAAATAAAATTTTTTACACAATTTGTGGATCAACTGCAGTTGAAACGGCGATTAAGATTAGTATTGCATATCATAAGGCTAGAGGTGAGGGACAAAGATTTAGGTTTGTTGGAAGAGAACGTGCTTATCATGGGATGAATATAGGAGCTACGTCTGTTGGTGGAATGATCAACAATGTTAAAGCTTACGCAAGCGTTCTAATGCCAGGCGTTGTTCACATGAGACACACACATTTAGATGAACATAAATTTATATCTGGCCAACCTGAAACTGGAGCTGAGATCGCGGACGATTTAGAAAGAATTTGTACAAATTTCGGTTCAGAAAATATTGCGGCTTGTATTGTTGAACCTATCGCTGGTTCAACAGGAACTTTGGTTCCGCCAGTTGGATATTTACAAAGATTAAGAGAACTTTGTGATAAACATAAAATACTTTTAATTTTTGATGAGGTAATTACTGGCTGGGGAAGAACTGGTTCAGCATTTGGAGCTCAAGAATTTGGTGTAACACCGGATATAATGACAATGGCTAAAGCAACGACTAATGGTATTGTTCCATTTGGCGTGGTTGCTTGCAAAGAAGAAATTTATGATGCGGTGATGGACAATTCTCCAAAAGGTGCAATAGAATTATTTCACGGATACACTTATTCAGGAATACCTGTTTCAGTAGCAGCAGCCTTAGCTGTACAAGATATTTTTGAAAAAGAGGACATTTTTAATAGAGCAAAAGAATTAGCTCCATATTTTCAAGAAGGTTTATTTTCACTGCAAGATATTGATGTAGTTGATAACATAAGAGGATATGGAATGATGGGTGGTATCGATATAAAAAATGATGGGAGACCCGGTAAAGCAGGTTTAGCAACTTTTAAACATTGTTATGATGCGGGTGTAAATTTTAAAGCTACAGGAGATTGTTTGATTATTGCTCCAATGTTTATTTGTGAGAAAAAACATATAGACGAAATTATTGAAAAACTTCGAACTGGGATTACTAATTACTCGAAAAGTAAAAAAAATTAAAATTCGTTAATGAGAATTGGCGTACCTAAAGAAATAAAACCTCAAGAAAATAGAATTGGTTTAACTCCTGATAGTGTTAAAACACTTGTGTCAGAAGGTCATCAGGTTTTAGTTGAAAATAATGGAGGGTTTGAAGCCGGATTTGATAATGATCAATATTTAAAAGCAGGAGCAAAAATTGCGAATACTGCATCAGATATTTTTAATGATGCAGATATTATTGTTAAAGTTAAAGAGCCCCAAAAAGTTGAAGTAGATATGATTAGAGAAAATCAAATTGTATACACTTATCTTCATTTAGCTGCTGCAAAAGAGCTTACAGAGGGTTTAATTAAATCTAAAAGTATTAGTATTGCGTATGAAACTGTCACTGATGATAATGGAAGACTACCTTTGTTGGCACCAATGAGTGCTGTTGCAGGTCGTATGTCTGTGCAAGCAGGAGCACATTGTTTAGAAAAAAATCAAAAGGGTAGAGGTCTTTTACTAGGTGGTGCACCCGGTGTTACTGGTGGAACAGTTGTAATTTTAGGAGGGGGAGTAGTAGGAGAAAACGCTGCAGTTATTGCTACTGGTATGCAAGCAAAAGTTCACATTGTAGATAAATCTCAAGCGAGATTGAAAGAATTAGTTAAGATGTTTGGTGATAAGATTATTCCAGAGCAAAGTGATAAAATTGATTTAAGTAAATTGGTTGCGGAAGCAGATCTATTAGTAGGTGGAGTTTTAATACCGGGCGCAGAAGCACCAAAATTAATAACTAAAGATATGTTAAAATTAATGAAAAGAGGATCAGTAATTGTCGATGTTGCAATTGATCAAGGCGGATGTGTTGAAACAAGTAAACCAACAACACACGGAGATCCAACATATATAGTTGATGATGTAGTCCATTATTGTGTAGCTAACATGCCTGGTGGAGTTCCAAGGACTTCTACATTAGCTCTAAATAAAGCAACTCTTCCGTATTTAGTAAAATTGGCAAATAAAGGTTATCAAAAAGCTTTAGGGGGGGATAAGAACTTTTTAGCTGGATTAAATGTTTATAAAGGTCATGTAACATACAAAGCAGTGGCTGATGTATTTGGTCATGAATATTATGATCCAAAAAATTTAATTTAAATTTTATTCAAAATTTTAAGATATTTTTTATTTGAAACTTCCTATATATATTTTTTTAAGTGGTAGATTCGTGCAGTATTATTTAATTTAGGTTTTTTATTAATAAATAAATTTTTAATGATTTTTGCTTATGATAATTAACCTGTTATCATCATCCCCTGATCTTTTGGGAGTGTTTAGATTAAAAAAGTGTACAGTATATTTTTTTGTCAAAACCGAAAAATAATTTTTATATAATATCATGTCCTTTAAACTCACATCTTCAATAATATAAAATCCATTTCTAGCAAGACATTCAATTGTATTTTCGAAAAATATTTTTCCAGCATCAAATTCATGAAGTCCATCATCAATTATGATATCTACTGAGTCTTTTTTAACGTTAGCATTAGATATAAATTGAGAAATTGACAATTTATTTGTTTGATCACACTGATATGTTTGAATTCTTTCTTCTGAGAAAAGTATATTTTTATCAATATCAACACCAATAATATCTGCATTATTAAAAAAATCACGCCACATTCTTAGACTTGCACCTGGTTTCCCTTTTATACCCATAGAGGATGGAATGTCAGGATTGTTTGTGCCGATACCACATTCAATTAATAATTTCACGTCCTGCTTTTTAAGTTTAAAAATTAATTCATATATATCGGCATAATTATGAGCTAACCAATTGTATGGTTTAATTTGTTCAGAAGACTCGCCTTTATCACTTCCATATTTTTCACACAATACATTTATTTCGGAATTAGAATTTTTATTATATTGAGTAAAATAATTATAACTAAAATCATTTATTTTGTGATTAATAGATATTTTTTTATAAAAGAAGATTTTATAAAATTTTTTAAGTTTTCCAAAAAAAATAATTTTATCTATCTTATCAAGAAAAATTTTTAACATTTTTAATTCAAACTTCTAATGAGCCTATAATTCTATTCAAACTTTTAAAATGTCGAAATTTTGTATAATGCATTGCTTTTTTTAAAACTTCTTTTTTTTTCTTATCTTTTTTTTCTTCATTTGTCATTTCAGCTTGTTTAAAAATTCTTAAAAAATCATCTAAATTATTTGACTCAAAAATAAAACCTCCACTTCCATTATTTAATATCTCTCTAGGTCCATTTGGGCAATCAGAGGAGATAATTGAGGTTTTCGAAAATGCTGCCTCTAATAATACAAATCCTGGGTCTTCCCATTTGGAAGTTAAAACAAAATATTTAGCATGTTTTAAATATTTGAATACATTTTGAACATGACCCAAAAAAAGAATATTTTTATCTATATCTAATTTGATAGTTAAAGCCTTTAATTTTTTTTCAAGTTCTCCATCTCCCAATATAACTAAGAAAAAATTCTTATCTATTTCAAGAATTTTTTTGAATGCTTTAATTAAAAATATTTGATTTTTTTGATCTACAAATCGACCAATATTAAGAATATATTTTTTATTTTCTAAATTACTTTCTAATTTTTCTTTTGTTAAAATATTAAATTTGGAAACTTCTAAGATCGGATCATTAAGAACATAACATTTTTTTTTATCAAAAATTTTATTATTTATTAAATAATCATGGGTGTCTTCTGTTGGGCATGTAATCGCAGATAATTTTTTATTTGAAAATTTCCAAAGAAAATTTCTAAAAATATTTAATTTGGGGTAGCCAGATATTCTTAATACAAACTTACATTTAAAATTGAATAAAATTAATAATATTAATGGTAGAGCTGAAATTAAATGAATTATAAATATATCCGTTTCATTTTTACTTTTAAGAAATCTATAAAGTTTAAGAAATGAAACACAGCTTATAAGTAAATAAGAAATTCTACTTTTAATAAATGAGTTTCTTGGCAATTTTGAATAAAAAGTCCTAGAATTAATTAAATTAATTAACTGAATTCCTTTACTTTTGATGTAGTCCTCATGTTCGTTCCACTCACCTACAATATTTAAAATTTGTGGATTTAAATTTTTTTTGGAATATTCTTTGACTGAAGTTGCTGAATTTAATACTGCTTGAACAGTTGCTACTTTTGATAAATAAGGGCACCAATATAATAAATTCATGTTAAATTAATACAATTTATGGACGTAAAACAAAACATATTTTTTTTCCTCAAAAATTTATTCTAAACTATATTTGATTAATTATTTTTAAGTAACTGTTATTACTTTTTGTTTCAATAAATTTTTTAAGAAAAATATTTTTACTTTTGATTTTTGATTGTAAAATTTTATAATTTTTTCTTATATATTCAATTTTTTTTAAAGCTTCTTTTTGATTATCTAAATTAAAAAGTAAACCGTGGTTTTTATTTATTAATTCTTTATTTCCGCCTGGGCTATTCGTAGCCATAACAAATAGATTATTATTTATTGCCTCAATTATTGAATTATTACTACCTTCAAAGTAAGATGTATTTATTAATAGATGTGATTTTTTATAATAAAGGTCTGAGTTATTAATAAACCCTTTAAGGTACACTTTAACTTTTGGACTCTTATGTTTTTTTATAAAATTTTCATAATGTTTTTTCTTTTTTCCACCTCCAAGAATAAAAATTTTTGATTTAAAATTTATTTTACAAATAAGTTTACAAAATTCTTCTATACCTTTTTCACGATCAAGTCTTCCTACCCAAACAATATTGAAATATTTTTGAAATTTTTTTCTTTTAAAATTAAAAATTTTTTTCAATGTTGGTGGATAAATTTGAAGAGTATTTTCTTTAGAAAAATTTTGAATTTCTTTTTTGGTAAATTTAGTATTACTAACAATTTTATCTGAAAATTTATATAAATTTTTGACAAAGAATTTAAGTATTTTTTTTTTTAAAAAATCTAAAAATGAGTAATAATACGAGAGCTCATAAATACAGGTTCTTTCCACACATAAAATAGAAATATTCTTTAAAATCAATTTAATCAATATTGAATAAACATTTGCATAGTGATGGTTTGATAGAATTATATTTCTTGAAGAACTTTTAGAAATATTCTTGCAAATATTCAAAATTTTAAAAAAAACTTGACTTAGTTTATCTTTGTTTAATTCAAATATATTAACTTTTTTATTAAATTTTTTTTTGTATTCACATCTCTTTAAACAAATAATATTTATATTAAATTTTTTATGATCTAAAAAATTTATCAACTTAAAAACTGAATTTGAAGCACCACCTAATATAAATTTAGGAAATATTATAATTAAATTTGTTTTATTTTTCTGCAATTATTGCGCCAACTTTTTTTGTAATTGCCATATGTTTTTTATTTTTAAAAAATTTATCTAAATATATATTAAATTTTTTTTTAATTATATTTATAGGTGTATTTTTTAAAAAGGATTTGTAAACACCTCTTTTGCTAGTAACGCTAGATATCATATAATTAATATAAATGTCTGTATGAGAAATTTTTAGAATATTTTTAAATTTTTTCAATTTTGTTTTTTTAAATTCTTTTTTAACTTCTTTAAATATTTTACTATCGAATCTTGAACTTCCTATTAATGGCGGTATTTTTCTCTTAGTAGCATTTTCTAAAATTCTATTAAAATCTAACTTGTTATCTCTTAAAGGACCAACAAATATCAATTGACCTTTATCTACTAATATTTTTTTTATTTCTGCTAAGGTTTTTTTTATATTTTTTGAATAATAAATTCCAAATAAACAAATCACTAAATCAAATTTCTTTTTTTTAAATTCGAATTTTTGATCAAAATTAAGTTTCTTATAGGTAATATTTTTTTTTTTATTATTTTTTTTTGCTATAATTAATAGATTTTTGTTAGAGTCACTTGCAATAATTTTATGTTTAATTTTTCTTTTTTTTAAATAATTAGAAAACTTGACTGTTTGAACTCCATCACCACAAGCTAAATCTAAAATTTCAAGATTTTTTTTTCGTGAGACTAATTTTGAAACCCATTTAACCATATCTTTTTGTCCATACTGAGAATGAATATTTATTCTATTTTGTAGACTTGCTCTATCTTCTTTAAATTTAATCATAAAAATTCACCTGTTTGATTACTTGAAAAGCTTCTGCGTAATTAACTCCAATACAACCACCTCTATATTTTGCTCTTGCAATTATTGAGTCATAATAATTACTATAAGTGTTATTTTTATTTTTAAAAACTGATTTGTATTGATTTAAAGAATTAATTTTTTTTTTAATTTCTTTTGAAATATCTATGAATAATGTAGGATTAAACACATAAGAGTTTATCCCTCCAGGCAACATGGCTTCGTATAGATAAAGTGAAATATCATTTTTCCTAAGCGCTGAATATACTATTTTTGATAGTGTTTGATGATCTTGATGAGTATCATGTTCCCAGCAAGAAAATACAATATCTGGTTTTAAATCAAAAATTAACTTATCAATTATTTGAATAAATTTTCTTGAATAACTAAATTCATATTGATCAATGTTTAATACAATCAATTTTGCTCCAAGTATTTTAGCAGATTTTTTTTGTTCCTTAAGTCTATTATCAATCATATATTTATTTTTTTTTCCTAAAATATTTTCATTAGGAATAATTGCCGTTACAATAGTTACTTTGTTACTTTTTGATAATTTTGCTATTGTTCCACCCATTGCTATTTCTGCATCATCTGCATGTGGTGAGAATACAACAATATTTTTTTTGTTCATAACAGAGATTAATAGTATTTATTTGTCTAACACTCAATAAATTAATTTATATATTAAAAATTTAATAACGAATATAAAAAATTATTTAATTCAATTTAATGATAAATTTTTATGTCTAAAGCAATAAATTTTTATTTTGAAATTATTATACTTTGATATAGAAAAAACATATACTGTTAAATGAAAAAACTTTTACCATGTGTCATAGGTCTTGGTTATGTTGGGCTTCCTGTTTTTCTTTCTTTAAAAAAAAAATTCAAAGTAATTGGATTTGATGTAAATAAAGAGAGAGTTGTAAACCTGAAAAAACTAAATGATACAAATAACGAATTTAATAAAAAAGAACTTAAGCTTAGCGGCGGTTCGAGTATCACAAATAATGATAGTGAGTTAAAAAATTGTAACTTTTTTATAGTTACGGTTCCTACTCCTATTAAACAAAATAAACTACCAGATTTAAAACATATAATTTCGGCATTCAAAACTATTTCTAAATACATTAAAAAAGATGATATCGTTTTTCTAGAATCAACAGTTTTTCCAGGTACAACAGAGAGAATTTGTAAAAAGATAATTGAAAAAAAAAAGAAAATTAAATTTCATATAGGGTATAGCTCTGAAAGAATAAATCCTGGTGACAAAATTTATAATATAAAGAATATTAAGAAAGTAGTTGCAATCAAAAAAGATAAAAAAAGTCTACCAGCAGTAAAAAAAATTTATAAAACCATTTCAAAAAAATTAATATTTAGTGAAAATATAAAAGAAGCTGAGCTCTCAAAATTAATTGAAAATACCCAAAGAGATTTAAATATTGCTTTAATAAATGAGATTATGATTTTGTGTCATATATCTAAACTCAACTTTCATGAGGTAATTAAGTTAGCAAGATCAAAATGGAATTTTTTAAAATTTAAACCTGGTTTAGTTGGCGGACATTGTTTACCTGTAGACCCATATTACTTAAGCTATTATGCAAAAAAAAAGACATTTAAAACTAAAGTTACCTTAGCTGGAAGAGATATAAATAACTATATGGAAAAATTTATATTCAAAAAAATATTTGAAACAATACGTAAAATTAAAGATGGTAATAAAAAAAAAATTGTAGTTGCTGGATTGACATATAAACCTAACGTTGCAGATTTAAGAAATTCTTTAGCACTAAAGATATTTAAAAAACTTAAGAGGAAAATTTCTAATGTTATTGCCTACGATCCAACTATTAACGGAAAAATATCAAAAAATTTAAGTATTGAAACAAATTTTAGTAAAATTAAAAATGCTCATACATTTATTTTCTTAGTAAAACATAATGAGTTTAAAGGTTTATATTCATATTTAAAAAAAAAAGGTAAAATTATTATAGATCCTTTTGCCTGATTAAAAATTAAAATAAATGAAATTAAAAACAAAAAAAATTGAATAAAAAAAATAAAAATTTACTTCATTTCAACACGTTCTGAAAATGAAAAATATATTTAAATTTTAATACTAAAGATAATACTTTTTATACCAATTAATAAATTTTTTTATTCCTAACTTATAATTCGTCCTAGGATGATATCCTGTAATTCCTCTTATTAGGCGGCAATTCGATAGAGTTTGCTTGACATCTCCTTTTTGTAAGGGCATATAATTTCGAATAGCTTTTCTACCTAATTCTTTTTCGATTTGTTTTAAAAAATCTAATAGATAAACTTTTTTTGTATTACCGATATTTAAGATCCTAAATGGTGCTACTTTAGATAGGCTGTCATTTTGATATTTCGTTTTTTCATTTATTTTTGGAATTTTTTTTATCAATAGTATCATTCCGTTTATAACGTCATCGATATATGTGAAATCTCTGTACATTTTACCGTTATTGTAGATATCTATTTTTTTATTTGATAAAATACCTTTAGTAAATTTAAACAAAGCCATATCGGGTCTTCCCCAGGGTCCATAGACAGTAAAAAATCTTAACATTGTGATGGGTATTTTCCAAATATTAGAATAAGAGTGAGCCATACTTTCTGTGGCTTTTTTAGTTGCAGCATAAATGCTCAATTGAGTGTCCGTTTTATCAATTTCTTTAAAAGGAAATTTCTTATTAGCTCCATATACTGAGGAACTCGAAGCCATTATTAAATGCTTTACTTTGTATTTATGTGATGTCTCAATTATATTATAGGTGCCAATTATATTAGAATCTAAATAAACTTGAGGTTTTTCAATACTATATCTAACTCCTGCTTGAGCAGCTAAGTGAATAACAATTTGAGGTTTGAATTTTTTAAAAGATTTGTCTAAATTTTTTTTATTTTCTAATTTGCTTTTTTTGAATGAAAAATTTTTAAATTTCTTTAAAATTTTATATCTACTATTTTTAAGTCTAATATCATAGTAATTATTCATAGAGTCAAACCCGTGTATCTTATGTCCTTTTTCGAGTAGTTTTTTTGATAAATGAAACCCTATAAACCCTGAAGATCCTGTAATTAATATTTTCATTTTTTTTAATCTTTATTATAAATATAACACCAAAATGAGTAAAGAAATTCCAAAATCAACTAAAGTAGTTGTAATAGGTGGAGGAGTTATTGGGTGTTCTGTTGCGTATCATTTAGCTAAATTTGGTTGGAAAGATACAATACTTTTAGAGAGGGATCAGTTAACATCGGGGACAACTTGGCATGCAGCTGGTCTTGTAAGCCAATTAGGTCCAACAGCTGCAGTTACAAAAATAAGAAAATATACTTTAGATTTGTATAAAAAACTTGAGAAAGAAGTTGATCACTCTGCAGGTTTGAGATTAAACGGAGCTCTTTCAATAGCACAAAATAAAGGAAGATGGCAAGAGCTTAAGAGACAAGCAACAACCGCACAACTTTATAATGTTGATGTAAAAATTTTAGACAAAAATCAAATAAAAAAAGATTATCCAATAATAAATACTGACCAAATAATTGGTGGAATTTTAATGCCAGGCGATGGATCTGCAGATCCATCAGGTGTTACTCATATGCTAGCAAAAGGTGCAAGAATGGAAGGTGCTCAAATTTTTGAAAAATCTCCAGTAGAGGAAATTTTAATTAAAGATGGAAAAATCTCAGGGGTTAAAGTTAATGGTCAAAAAATTGATTGTGAATATATTGTTTTAGCCTCTGGCATGTGGTCAAGACAAATTGGAGAAAAAGCTGGAGTTAGTATTCCACTTTATCCAGCTGAACATTTTTATATTATTACGGAGCCAATAGAAAATCTCTCTAAAACTTTACCAGTTATTAGAGATTTTGATAATCGAACTTATATTAAAGAAGATGCCGGTAAAATATTAGTTGGAATTTTTGAGGGAAATTCCATACCTGCTTGGAACGATACAAATAAAGTTCCAGAGGATTTTTCTTTTGGTGAATTTCAAGAAAATTTTGAACATTTTGAACCCTATTTAGCTTCTGCAATTAAAAGATTTCCAATTTTAGAAAAAGCCGGTATTAGAAAATTTTTTTCAGGTCCGGAGTCTTTTACACCTGATACAAATACGTTATTAGGAGAAGTTCCAGAAATTAAAAATTTTTTTGTTTGCTGCGGGTTAAACAGTATCGGAATTGGTAGTGGAGGGGGTGTTGGTAAAGTAACTGCAGAATGGCTCATGACAGGACATATCAATGAGGATATTTTTAGTTATGATATCAAAAGATTTCAAAAATTTCACTCCGAATTAGGATTTATCAAAAATAGAATTACCGAATCTTTAGGTGATTTGTATGGAATGCATTGGCCGTTTAAACAACACCGGACTTCAAGAAATGTAAAAAAACTTCCTCATCATGAAAATTTAAAAAGTTTTGGAGCTTGTTTTGGTGTTTCTGGCGGATATGAAAGACCTATGTGGTTCGCCTTAGATGGTGAAAAGGCTGAATACAAATACAGTTATAATTATCAAAGTTGGTATCCCTCAGCAGAATATGAAACACATAACACCCTGAAAAATGTTGGGCTATTTGATTTAACTCCTTTTTCAAAATTTGAAATTAAATCTGATAAAGCACATCAAGAATTACAAAAAATATGTACTGCAAATATTAAAAAAGATGCTGGTAAATGTACCTATTCTCATATGTTAAATTCAGATGGAGGTATTGAAGCTGATTTGACAGTAGTATCGGTAGATGAAAATCACTTTAGAATAATTAGCTCTGCAGCAACAAGGGAAAGAGATAAACATCACATAAAAAAGCATTTAAATAAAGATATTGAATTAGAGGATGTGACTGATGATTATTGTGTTTTTGGTTTATTTGGACCTAAAAGCAGAGATTTAATGAATTCATTAAGCAATGATAATTTTAGCAATGAAAATTTTAGATTTGGTACTGCAAAATTTATTTCAATTGAAGATATTAAAATTTGGACACAGAGATTATCTTACGTTGGAGAGCTTGGCTATGAACTATATGTGGAAGTTAAAGACGCAAAAAAAATTTATGAATTAATAGTTAATAAAGGTAAAGATTTTAATCTTTCTAACTGTGGTATGCACGCGATGGATATTATGCGAATGGAAAGTGGTTTTTTACATTGGGGTCATGATATTTCACCTGAGGAAAATCAATATCAAGCAGGTCTATCGTTTACGATAAGTAATAAAAAAAATGTAGATTTTATTGGTAAAAGAGCTTTAGAAAAAATTGATAAAAAAAAGATTAAAACAAGATTTGCTATGTTTACTTTAAAAGATAGTAAACCTGGTGAGCCATTATTACTTCATGATGAACCCATTTATTTAAAAGACCAAATAATTGGCAAATCAACTTCAGGTAATTACTCATTTAACTTTAAAAAAAATCTTACCTTCAGTTACATAAGTAATGATTTTTCTAATGACCAACTAAAAAATAGTGAATTATTTATTGAAGTTGAAAAAAAGAAATATGAAATTAAAATGATTAACGAGCCATTAAAGCAGACTAATTTTAAGAGTAATTAATTTTTATCTCTCAATAGATAAATAAAGATAAAACCAGTTATATACATAATAAGTGCATAAGCAGCTGTAGGCACAACATAGGCTACATTATTAAAAATTTGCGTAGCAACAAAAACAGCTAATGTTCCATTTTGTAAACCACATTCTAAGGATATACACTTCTTTTGTGGTATTCCTGATGCAAAAAACTTAGCAATATAAAATGCTAAAATCATCATTATTATATTTAGTACCAAGACCGCAGTGCCAGCTTGCGCCAAATAACTAAAGATATTTTCTCTTTCTTCGACCCAAACTGCAATAAAAACTATTATAAATAATAATCCAGTAATTTTATTAATCATTTTTAAGTTTGAGGAAATGAAATTATCTGCAAAGGATCTAATGATCATCCCAAAAATTACAGGAACTGTTACTACTAATGCCATCTTAATTGCTATTCCCGTCATTGTAATTTCTTTGGATATTTCCGTAACATTTAGTAAATCAGCAGAAGTGAAAACAATAAATGGTACCGAAATTATACTAATTAAACTTCCAACTGCTGTGAGTGATATTGATAATGCAACATCCCCATTTGCAAATTTTGTTAAAACATTTGACGTCACACCTCCTGGAGCAGAAGCTATAATCATTAAACCTAAAGCTATTTCAATTGGTAACCTTAAAATTAAAATTATAATATAAGCAATAATTGGTAAAAGAATTAATTGACAAACGATACCAACTAAAAAATCTTTAGGAGTAGTAAGCACTCTTTTAAAATCTTTAATAGTAAGTCCCAATCCAAGACCTAACATTATCAGTGCAAGCGCTATCGGCGCTATTTTAGTTACTATCTCCATTTACCTTCCGAATAGTGTATAAAATTATTTCTTAAATTAAAGTAAATTATGAGATCATACAGAGATTAAGGATTTTTCTCAAAAACTTAGCTTTATCTTTGAAGATAATTTTTTGATGAGGCAGAACTCTTTTAATGTTAAAAGCAGATAGAACATATTGTTTTTTATCATTTAATTTTAAGTAATCAGTTTTAATTAAAGATTTACATTTTCTAATTACAGTTGCTCTTGGAATATTAGTCATATCGGAGATAGACATAGCACTAACTCCGTTTGAAATAATTTTTTTTCCTTTAATTAACTGAGTGTTATAATCTAAATAATTTTTAGCAACTTCTTTATGAAAATTTATATAATTAAGTGAATTTTTTTTACCTTTATTTTTATCTTCAAAAATTTTACTGTAATTAAAAGCCTGATTCATGCAAACAGTTCCCCAAATATGAAACGTTGTCAAATCCTCGAACATTTCGTGGTACCCTATGACAGTGGGTATTTGCATTTTATAAAACCATCGCCAGGTTAAAGAAAAGTTTTTTTTAAGAATATTTTCAATATATTTGGTGTCGAGTTTCTTTGAGTAAAGTTTTTGTTTACTAAGAATTTCTGACACTAAAAGAATATATTTAGATGTATATTTCATTTGATTTTCAGGTTTAATAAAGGAAAAAGTACTTCGATCGATTATAATTTGTTTTTTAACTCTTTTTAGAACTCCAATCTTTTCTAGCTCTAAGACTTTACGTCTAACCGTCTCTTTTGGTAATTGAAGTTTTTCACATAATTCCGAGATGTTAAATTTATCAATTTGAAGATAAGATTTTGAGTAAAATTGATCATAGGTTAATTTTATATTCATTTGATCGTAAAACTGTAAAGTTTTTTCGACCAAAGAAATAATAATCAAATATTTATAATGATCTTTGAACGCCTGATAAACTGCATTCATCCATTTCCATTGATGTGCAATCCAATCTTTTCCTAATTGGTCATAATTAGCCATTACATGCTCATATACCTGCTCATCATTTATGACTTTTGTGAAATCTATTTGTTGAAGTGACATAATTTATCTTTTAATATTTGAACCCAAAATGAACATGTGTCAACAAAATAGTGACCCATTTTGAACTTAGATTTATTTGTATTTTTTAAGAATATGAAATTAAATATTGATAATGCAAACTAAGAACTTTGAGAGCAAATCTAATATTATTGAGACCCCAAATAACAGAATGGTTATTGATAAGTCTTTAGAAAATCCAAGTAAAGTGTCCCAACGAGTAGATATTAATGTTCTTAAATCAAGATTGAGAGAAAAAGAGAGCATTATTTTAAAAAAAAATATCCTTATTCTAATAAGTTGTTTAACACTAATAATTGCTGCTGGCATCAGTGTTACGTACTTGTAATTCTTATTTGGGTTGTATGATTAAGGATTATATGATTTAATTAACCATGCAAATTAAGATCCCTTCAAAAGAAAAAGTAAATAACAGTCAATCAAATCATAACCAGCTAAGTAATGAAAAAAAAGTTGATATAAATATTCTTTTAAACAGAGTCAAAAGTGAAGAAAAAAATATAATTAAGAAAAAATTTATTGTTACTTTTGGTGTTGCAGGTTCTCTATTAATTACAGGGCTGATTACTGCTCTTTAAAACAATCTAAAGTATATTTTGCAAGTGATTCTGTTGTTAAATTTTTTTTTGTAAAATTCAATAAATCTTTTTTCAATTCAAAAACTCTCTCATTTTTTTCAATAAAATTTTCTAAATTACCACTCTTAAAATTAAATTTTAATATTTTGAGTATTCTTTGAAAAGTAAGGTGTTTTTTTTTGAAAATTTTGAATGGATTATAGAAAGAGAAAATATTGTTAAACTCATTCAAAATATTTATTAATTTGCCCTTTGGGAGAGTTGTAATAATATTTTTTGGACAATTTTCAATATCTAAAAACAAAGGAATGCAGCCATTCATTAGGATTTCATAATGTCTAAGACAATCCCATCCAGCTTTTTTGTATGTTAAAGCAAAAATACTTTTTTTATACATTTCATAATACGAACTTTCATTATCATAAATGTAAGTATTTAATCTTCCAGGTATCAATGGAGCTAATATGTTTTTTGGATGATAGTCAATTTCCTTTAAAATCTTATATTTAGGTATAGCAAAACTAATTGGTTTAATTCTACGATCTTTTGATATTAACTCCCTTTTAAAGTACAAACCTTGATTTGAATACTTGGTCTCTATACGATTATCATCTTCTCCATCAATAAATATAAATTTATTATTATATTTTACTATATCATCAAAAAATAAATCAGACCTTCTGATAGAACCGAAGATTATCAGATCAAAATACTTATTCTTAATTTTTTGTTTAATATCCTCTCTGTCTATTGAATTAAAGTTTTTTAGTATGTTCTTTATTGTAAAGCCTTTACCCCAAAACCTTTTTTCTTCGAATTGTCTTTTATTGATTTCATCGTTGTATAAATACCAACATCCAGGATAGTCGATTACATTATTCCCATAAAGTTCTCTTAAACCATGAAGAAGTAAGTCATTCATATAATCATTATAAAATTCATGATCGTTATCAGTTGAGTGTATGTATAAAATTTTCATTATTTTCTTTTTTCATGATATATTAATAATTATTCAAACGTTTAAAAAAAATTGATTGTTTCATATAAAATATCTATTATAAAGCTCTCTGCAATGGCGGGGTAGCTCAGTTGGTTAGAGCGCGGGACTCATAAGCCCGAGGTCAGTGGTTCGATCCCACTTCCCGCTACCATAATTTAATTAATTAATTTTCTTAAGTAATTTGAATATTCACAATTTCCATAGAATTTTATCGAAGCTTTTATTTCTTTTTTAGATATCCATTTCTTATTTAATGAAATTTCTTCAAGACAAGCAATTTTAAAACCCTGCCTATTTTCTATTGCAGATACAAATGCTGATGTTTTATAAAAGTCCTCTATTGAACCTGTATCAAGCCAAGCACCACCCCTACCGATTAAGTCTGCTGTCAGTTGTTTTTTAAGTCTATAAATATTTAATAAATCTACTATTTCAATTTCACCTCTTTTAGATGGCTTAAGTTGTTTTGCAAATTTAACTACCCTATTATCAAAAAAGTATAAACCTGTTATTGCAAGATCTGATAAAAATTTTTTGGGTTTTTCTATAATTGAAATAATCTTCTTATTTTTATTGACTTTAGCAACCCCAAAAAGGTCTGGTCTAGTCACTTTATGTAAAACGACTCTAGCTCCATTTTTAAGTTTTGTATTTTTGATTAGTTTACTGGTTAAATTTTGACCGTAAAAGAAATTGTCACCTAATATCATAGCCACATTGCCTTTACCAATAAACTTTTCTCCTATTACAAAAGCATCTGGAAGCCCTCTAGGTTTATCTTGTTCTAAATAAGTAATTTTAATACCAAGTTTTTTTCCATCTGGGATAATTTTTTTGTATTGATATAATTGGCCTTTATTTACAATGATTAGTATATCCTTGATATTTGCTAACATCAAAATTGATAATGGATAAAATATAAGAGGTTTATCGTAAATTGGTAAAAGTTGTTTATTCACTGCTTTTGTAAGTGGACTCATTCTTGTCCCTTTTCCTCCAGCTAAAATAATTCCTTTTTTGATCATCCTTTTCCTAATCTTTTGACTATATCTCTTTTTGATAAAGACTTATAATAAGCTTTATTTTTATTATACCAATCAAAAGTTAACTTTATACCTTGTTCAAAATTTGTTCTTGGCAACCAGCCCAATTTATTCTTTATTTTATTACTATTTAAAGCATACCTAATGTCATGTCCTGGACGATCTTTAACAAAAATAATTTTAACTTTATCTTTTAATTTAATTGAATTTTTAGAAACTTTAATTAATTTTTGTGACACTTGTAAATTATTTAAATTTTTATTAGACCCAATATTATAAAATTGTCCAATTTTCCCTTTTGTAAAAACTTTTAATAGAGCTTCACAATGATCTTTAACGTATATCCATTCTCTTGAGTTTGTTCCTTTGCCGTATATTGGTAAAGGTTTGTTATTTAAAATATTATAAATAAGCTTTGGGATTAATTTTTCTGGATGTTGTTTAGGCCCATAATTATTTGAACAATTTGTAATTATTGCAGGGATTTTATAAGTTCTTACATAAGAACTTACCAAATGATCCGAAGCTGCTTTACTCGCAGCATAAGGCGAGCTTGGTTGATAAGGATAATTTTCAGCTGATCTTCCAATCAAAATATCACCATATACTTCATCTGTAGAAATATGAATTAGTTTAGATTTATGTTTTTTTGAAAATTCTTTGAAACATTCTAATAAATTATAAACCCCGACTATATTACTTTGAATAAAATTTTCAGGATTGTCAATTGATCTATCTACATGTGTTTCTGCAGCAAGGTTGAAAATTGCGATAGGTTTATGATTAAATAAAATTTTTTTTATTCTCTTTTCTTTAATATCACATTTAATAAATTTATATTTTCTAGAATTTCGATGTTCTCTAGTGTTATAAAAATTGGAAGAATAAGTTATTTTATCAATATTAATAACATGATAATTTTTGCTTATTAACAAGTCTATCAAATTACTCCCAATAAATCCCAGTCCTCCAGTAACAATTACTTTTTTCATTTATTTTTTTAATGACCTGGAAATTCGATTAAGTTTTCCACAGTGTATCCTTTTTTAATTAAATTGTCTGAGCCATTTAAATCAAATAAATTTATGACAAATATAAAACCAGCAACTACTCCTCCTGATATTGAAACTAACTTAGCCGCAGCCTCAGCGGTTCCTCCAGTTGCTATTAAATCGTCAATAATCAAAATCCTATCACTTTTTTCAATAGAGTCTTTATGAACTTCGATTGTTGCAGTCCCATATTCTAATTCAAAATCAACTGAGTGAACATCTGCGGGTAATTTATTTTTTTTTCGAAGCATAATAAAAGGTTTTTTTAAAATATAAGAAATAGCTGAAGCAAAAACAAAGCCTCTAGACTCTACCGCTGCAATTTTGTTAAATTCAATTCTTTTTGATCTATCTACAATTTGATTTATAGTTTCTGAAAATGCTTTCTCATCCTTAATTAGTGTAGTGATATCCCTAAATAATATCCCTTTTTTTGGATAATCTGGGATTGATCTAATAAAATTTTTTAAATTCATAATTGTTATTTATAAAAAGTATAAATAAGTTAATTTTTAGACATGACAATAAATAAATTAGCAATCATAGGTGGTAGTGGACTTTATGATGTTGAGGAGTTTAAAAAAAGAGAATTATTGGATTTAAATACACCTTGGGGAAAACCTTCAGATCATATTTTAAAAACTAATTATAAAAATAAAGAGGTGTATTTTTTACCAAGGCATGGAAGAGGACATTATATATCTCCCTCAAAAATTAATTTTAGAGCTAATATAGATGCTCTTAAACAATTAGGCGTCACAGATATTGTATCAGTTTCTGCTGTTGGCTCTTTAAAAGAGAATTTGCCACCAGGAAAATTTGTTATTGTTGATCAGTTCATTGATCGTACTTTTGCCAGAGAGAAAACATTTTTTGATAATGAAATTGTTGCACATGTCTCGATGGCACATCCAACATCTAATGGGTTAATGAATGCTTGTGAGGAGGCAATTAAAAAAGAAAAAATTGAATATCAAAGAAATGGAACATATGTTGTTATGGAAGGACCACAATTTTCAACATTAGCAGAGTCAAATTTATATAGATCGTGGAAGGCAGATGTAATTGGTATGACTAACATGCCTGAAGCAAAACTGGCAAGAGAGGCAGAGATAAGATACGCGTCTGTTTCAATGGTTACGGATTATGATTGTTGGCATCCAGATCATGCAAATGTTGATGTTCAACAAGTAATAAAAGTTCTTTTAGGAAATGCAGCAAAAGCTAAAAACATGATAAAAAATTTAATAGAAAATTTTGAAAATCATATTGATCCAAACGATCCAATTAATAATTGTTTAGATGTAGCAATAATAACCTCTCCTGAAAAAAGAACTAAAAAAACAATAGATAAGCTTAAAACAGTTGCTGGTAGAGTTTTAAAAAAATGAGAATAGAAGGAAAAGAATATCGTACTATCTGGTTTGAAAATAATATTGTAAAAATTATTGATCAAACAAAACTTCCTCACCAATTCATAATAAAAGATCTTAAAACTGTTAAGAATGTAATAAATGCAATTAAAGTAATGGAAGTAAGAGGTGCACCTCTAATAGGAGCAACTGCTGCTTATGGCTTGGTTTTAGCAATTATTGAAAATAATGATCAATCATTTTTAAAGAAATCTGCAGAAGATTTAATTAGCTCAAGACCAACAGCAATAAATTTAAAGTGGTCCGTTGATAGAATGATGAAAAAATTATCAGGAGTTAATAGTGATAAAATCTTAGAAATAGCTTTGAATGAAGCAAAAGATATTTGTGAGGAGGATATAAAATTTTGTAAAAATATAGGATTAAATGGTCTTAAAATTATAGAGGAAATTTATAATAAAAAAAAAGATACGGTTAATATACTAACTCATTGTAATGCAGGATGGCTTGCAACAATTAATTGGGGAACAGCAACTTCTCCAATTTATCATGCACATAAAAAAGGAATTCCAGTTCATATTTGGGCAGATGAAACTAGGCCAAGAAATCAAGGAGCAAATCTAACTTCTTATGAATTAAATGAGGAAGGAATTAAGAACACAATCATTGCAGATAATACAGGTGGCATATTAATGCAAAGAGGTGAAGTTGATATGTGTATTGTTGGAACAGATAGAACTCTAGCCAATGGAGATGTTTGTAATAAAGTTGGAACTTATCTTAAAGCGCTGGCAGCTCATGATAATAATATTCCTTTTTATGTTGCACTACCAAGTTCAACAATTGATTGGAATATAAAAAATCATAAAGATATTCCAATAGAGGAGAGAAATTCAGATGAATTATCTTCTGTTGAAGGTTTAGATGAAAAAGGAGATATAAAAAAAATACAAATTTATCCAAAAAAAAGTAAAGCTATGAATTTAGCTTTTGATGTGACGCCAGCAAAATATGTAACGGGATTAATTACCGAAAAAGGAGTATGTGAAGCTTCAGAAAAAGGACTTAAAGAATTGTTCAAATGAAGAACTTAGATCAAAGAAATCAGATTATTGAATATTCATTAAAATTAAATTCTACAAATCTCTCACCTCTTAGGTCGGGCAATATATCATTAAGGGGAATAGAAGATGATATAGAGGGATATTTAATTACTCCTTCAGGAAAAAAATATGAAACTCTAAAAGCTAATGATATCGTTTTCATGGGTTTAAATGAAGTAGAGGAGAAAAATGAT
>CACJMP010000002.1:0-87797 GCA_902594595.1 uncultured Pelagibacteraceae bacterium
TAGGTCTAAAATAAAAAATACATCTGATGAATTTTTTGTTAAATTTTTACCAAAAAATACGCATTTTGGTTTAGCTCACGCACATCATTTTGATCTAAAAATGAATAAAGATGATTTTATAAATGAAATCTACTTTTCTAAAGAAGAAATTGATCATTATGAAAAAAAATTTAATTTACCACAAAACTTTGCAGTTATTCATTCAGAAGCAAAACAAAGTTTAACCTCAAATAAAAATTGGGGTCATAAAAGAGTCCAAGATGTTGTGAATTCTATAAACTCAGTTAAATGGATACAGGTAGGTAGAAAAGGTGAATATGAAATTAAAAATACTTATAAAAATATTCTTAATACAAATCTTAGAGAATTAGGATTTATATTATCAAAATGTGAATTTTTAGTATCCATGGAAGGTATGTTTAATCATTATGCCTCAGCTTTTAAAAAGAAAAATTTTCTTATTCATTTGGGTTTCATGAATGAAGAGAAAATTTATTACCCTAATAATGTTTTAATTCATAAAAACTTAAGCTTAAAATGTTATCCTTGCTTTTTGTTTAAATGTAACAAACATTCTGAGTTATGCGAAAATGAACTCACAAGTGAATATGTTGTAAAAAAAATTAAAAATGATTTAAAAATAGACTAATAAAATTAAAAATAATTTAAAACGATGTCGAAAATAAATTTAAAAAAAAATCCAAAAATTTTAATTATTGGAGATGTAATGTTGGATACTTTTATTTTAGGAAAATATCTTGGCAAATCTCCTGAGGGACCAATTCCAAAGATAGGAAAGATTAAAGAGTACTCAACAGGTGGAGGTGCAGCACTAGTGGCACAATGTGTTAATAAAATTGGGGGAATTCCTTTTTTAATCGGGGGTATTGGGCAAGACAATGCTGCAAATAAATTAAGATTTTATTTAAAAAAAAATAATATAAGAAATTTTTTTCTAAAAAATTTAAATTCAACTACTACAAATAAAATAAGGTTTTTTTCTGATTATAAATCAATACTTAGACTAGATAATGAAAAAATTTTTAAAATTTCTAAAAATGATATCATTAAGTTAAAAAAAAAAATTATAAATAAAATTAAAATAAGCGATGCAGTCGTAGTTTCTGACTATGGTAAGGGGTTTTGCTCAAATATAATTCTAAATTTAATAATTTCTCATACTAATAAATTAAAAATTCCATTGATAGTCGATACAAGAAAAAATGCCAAAAATTTTAATATTTATAAAAATAGCTACTGTATTAAACCAAATTATTTGGAAGCTAAATCAATTTATAAAAAATTAAAAAAAAATGATTTATCTCTCAAAAAATGTTCATTATCTATTAAAAAAAAATATAAAATTAAAAACGTTATTATTACTTTGGGTGAAGATGGTTCTACTCTATTAGATGAAAAAAATAATTTTCATCATTTTAGACCTATTAAAAAAAAGAACATTGATGTGACAGGTGCGGGTGATAATTTCACTGCAGCATTAGCTGTATCGATGGTATTAATTAACGACCTAAAAATAGCATCTAATATTTCTAATAATTTATCTGGAATAGCAGTTGAAAAGTTTGGTACTTATGCTGTAACTTTAAAAGATCTTCATTCAGTAATGAAAAGATTGAGATAAAATATTATTTTTTTACTTTCAATCTACTAAAATGTATTTGCAATTTCTAGGGTTGCACCATATTCAGGTATTTGACTCATCAAGCTATAATTCGAACTCATTCTGATATCAAAACCATTTAAATCTCTCTTATAACTCAAAGATGCTTTATCATTATCTAAAGTCATAGCATATTCGGTGTCATCTGTTCTTATATAACCAAATCCTAAATATAAAGTATCGCTATGAGCATTATCACTTTGATTTCTTTCATAAATAGTCATTACAGAAAAACCGTTCTCAGTTATTAAATCAAATCCAATATTTGCTCTTAAATTTTTAGAATCTTGACCGATAGATTTTGTGTATTCTGTAGTTTCCGATAGGTAACGATAAGTAGCATCTGAAGACGGACTAAAATCTACTCCAAGCTCTAATCCACCATTTGGTTTAAACGTAAAAGAATTATAATTTAAAATATCACTGATGGTAAAACCAGCAGATATCATTCCAGTTTCAATTGTTTGAGCTTTGTAAACTAAGGCTGCAGGACCTTTTTCACTATATTTGGATAATTCTGTATAGCTTAAATCAATTCTTAAATTAGGAGTAATATTAAAATCTTCTTTTTTATATGTTGTTAAGTAGTTAAGTGAACCAAATATTTGTGCACCATCTCTTTCTCCTGTTCTAGTACTACCTCCTCCTTTTCTAATATGATCAGTCTTTAAAGTGCTCACTCCAATGATACCTTCAGTAAATTTTTCATCATCATGAGGAAAAGTTCCATAAACAGATAAACTAAAAGACTCAGTATCTAAATTAGTCCCAGATGTGCCGACATCAACATCATCATTACCAAATCTAAGAGCATAACCATATAATCTATTTTTGCTTATCTTTTTATCCATGCCAAGTGTAATACCTTTGGTATTAATTTTTTTAGATGATGAAGTAGATGTATCTCCAGTTCTACCAATGCTTACACTACCTTCACTCCAAAATGACCAATCATCTGATAATCTATCTAGAACTTCATTTGTTTTATTTGATATGGGAATAATGTTAGAAAGCGATGCAACCATTGAATTAGAAAAGTTTAATCTAATATTTTGATTGCTTAATTGATCATTGGCTCTATGTCTTCTTAACCAATACATTCGGTTAAGAACTGGAGTACTTGCTTGAATAGCAATTTGTTTTGCTGTTGCAGTTTGAGACTCGATTGAACTTAAAATATCTTTACCCCCATCAGAAGTAGTTATTGGATCATCACAAGCACCCTCAATTACACTCCAATCACAACTTAGGTTAAATTCATGAATTTTATTATCGTCATTATCAATGATTAACATTTTACTTCCATCATTACTAAACACAACTTCTCTTGGCTCTTCACTTACAGAACTTACATCAAAAGTACCTTCAAGGGATAAAGTAGAAACATCATAAGGTGTAGTTAATTCAAACTGAAAAATCTTATCTTCATCATTTTTACTATTAATGGTATACATTTTAGTACCATCGTAATTAAAAGTAACTCCATCTATGTGATTTTGAAAAGAAATTAGGTCTTCAGTATTAAGTTGAGTAACTCCTGAGCTAAGATCAAATGCTGTATCTAGTGAAAATTCATGAACACGCACTTGTGAATTATTTCCGACACCAGCAATAAACATTCTGGTACCATCATTATTAAATGCAATTGAATTAGCTCTTTGTTCTTTACCAATGAGACTATATAAGCCATCAAATGAAGCAGTTGAAACATCAAATGCAGTGGTTAGTGACCAGTAATCTACTGACCTTCTATTAGCATGGTTAACAACAAACATTTTTGTTCCATCGTTATTGAACACTACTTGTGTTGGTACATGAGAGTCGTTACCTCCACTTACATGTACTACTTTAGTATTGTTTACGGTTGCCGTTGAAATGTCATATGCGGTAGTTAATATATGTTCGATAACTGCATCCGTTGTTCCTCCACTTCTTAAAGTATACATTTTTGTTCCATCATTATTAAATGTAAGTCCAAAATAAGTGGCTGTGTCGATTGATTTGCTTTGCACAAAGGTTGGCTCCGCTATAGCTTTAGAAAAAAATAAAGCTAAAAAAAATACAATGTAATGAATTTTATAAATATTTTTCACAACAATTAATCATCAATACCTCATAAAAATTAGAGAAATGAGTGTTAAAATTTAAAACATTACAGTTGAAAAGTCTAGGTAGGACAAAATTCATGATGAATAAATATCTTCAATAGTTATTATTATCTAATGAAAAGCGATATTGTTAAATCTCACTTAAAAAAAAAGTACCAGGCAAAGCTTGCTTTATCAATTAGCCTATTTTTCGTACTTTTAACTGCAACTGGATACCTCTTTAATTCTAAAGAAGTAATTTTTCTATTCTACATTTTTTGTTTTGTATTTCTCTACAATTTAGTAATCCAATTTTTATTAGAAAGGTTTGATATTAAATCATGATAAAAACACTTATTAAATTAAAGATATTAAAATTAATACTAATTGGTGGGGTATCAACGGCCTATGTTTTTAAAAAATACTGTGATCAAAAAAACGAAGTTAAAAGTAAAAAAGAAAAAAAACTTTTAAATTAAAAGAAATACCAAACAAATCATTTGAACAAAATTAATTACTACAGATATAAAGTGTGAATATTTAAATTTCTTATCCTGTTTTTCGTCTCTATATTTATTAATTAATGGCATTAATAAATAGTTTGATGTGGCGAATAAGATTGTGATTAATAAGATTAGATAAAAATCGATACCTAATTTACTTAAAAATAAAAATGTTAGTAGGACAACAAAGCTAATCGCTAAATTAACATTATAGTAAAAAGGAAATATTCTTCTGATAAACTTTCGAGCATTATCTTCATCTAGAGTAGTAAATACTACTGGAGCAATCACAAACGAGAAAAATAACATTATCCCTAAAATCATTGCTATTAAATAAATACTAAGTTGTTCAATCATAATTTAATTTTCAATTGAATTTTCTTCCTTCATTAATATTGATCTTCCATCATCAACAGTATTAAATCTTTTAATCTCTATCATAAACTTTTTCTCTCCAAATAGATCTTTTTTCCTCAAGGTGGATATTCTCATCTTTTTTCTTTGTGTGCCTGATATTCGTTTCAAATGATAAAGAAGAAGGAAGTAGCTGATAATTTTTATCTATAAAATTTAATATAGACGAATAGGACGGATAAAAGTCTTTTTTTTCGTCAAAATTACTAAATTTCTTGTATTTTCTTGAAAATAAACCATTGCCATCATCATAAAATCTTTCTGTGGTTAAACCATATTTTTCATAAGGATAATAATTTAGATCATCTTTATTTATATGATTTACCCAACTGGCATAAGTCCAATATTCACCAAAAGAACCATATATATTTGCAGCTTTTATTACTAACTCAATCCAACTTTGATCTGATTTGAAATGATCTTTAAATTTTAACTTAAGACTTTTTAAATACTTTTTTTTAAAAACCATATGATGTGAAGTAAATGTTCCTCTTATATCTTCGACAGGATTTATTTCTAATACATTGGTAATTAAATTTTTCCACGAATTTAAAACATCCTGGTTTCCATGTGATTTATCCTGTAGTAAAGCAAACTTTTCCTTTTTTTCATCAAATATAGGCCATGATCTTACTGGTAATAAATCTGAATCCCATACTAAAAAAACATCGTCTAATTCGTCTATAACATCACTAGCTCCTAATTTAATAATCTGTTGGTATAACCATCCAGGAGTATAATTAGGTTTATTTTGTGTTATCCATGAAACGATATCAGTTTTTGTTAAACCGTATTTACTTAAAAAAAAATCATCCTCATCCAGCAATGTTAAATTTTCAATATCCCAAGAATTAGATTTGTCTTTTAAAATTTTTATCTCATGACTTGATGTTACGACATAAATTTGTTTTGGCTTATATTTTTGAGAAATTCCCTCGAGAACTGCTCTTGTACTCCAATTCACATGGTGAATTGGAATCACAAATTGGTACATTTTATTAATTTAAATTTGCTTCTTTTGCAATATTTTCATCTGTTTTAAAAACAGTAACCGGATCTTCAAGTCCTGCATCCAAACAAAGAGGTTCAACACCCAGTCCTTTTCTAGGGTATTTTGAAACTATTATTTTATATTCTCGTATAATTTCTTTTAATTCAGATTTTGTTAGATCATTAACATATTTACACCTACCGATAGCAATTGGAACCGGAATAGCCAAGTTGCCACCTCTTTTTTGAAGAATTTTATCAAAACCTTCATTCATACATTTCTCATCTAACAATATGTCATGCCATAAACTTAATTCGTATTCGCTAAATAACTTTAAAATTCTATGCAAATCTTTTTCACTTAACCAGCCTCTTTTATAAGACATAAAAGAACTTAAGGTCATTTCAACACTTATAGCGTGACCATGTAATAATCCTGCTTTAAGTTCAAAGTTTGCGCTTAATCCGTGGCCAAATGCATGATCTCTGATGCTGTGAACTTCGTGTAAATTATCATATTCACTCTCAACATAACTCTTTAAAGATAATCCGATAATTTTTTTTGATTTAGACACTATTTCATCTTGAGAATTACAATTAATTGTGCCAAAATGTGTTTTCATTAAATCAAGTCCTGTATCTTCAAGTAAATGAAATAATTCTTTATCTCTAATTACAGCCATCTTATGAATTTCGGCAATCCCATGTCTAACCCAAGAAGTTCTTAAACTTTTAAAGAATGACCTATCAGATATATTAAGAACTGGGGCGTGAAAAGAACCTAAGAGATTTTTAAATCCACCAGCATCACAACATGATCTTGGACTTGGTCCACTATCTATTGCACTTACAACTGATGTCGACAGCATTATATATGGAGTGCTTCGATGATAAATAGATGCAGCAAAAGCTCCAATATCCCCTATAACTCCTCCTCCAATTATTAGGATGGGTTCATTTCTGTTTACGCCAAGTTTTCTAAAATCCTCAACTATCTTTTCAACATTTTTTATATGCTTATCAACCTCCATAGCCCTATAAACCAGTTTTTCTATGACAATTGAATGATGATTGAAATAATTTTCAATTTCTAGTCCATAATTATCCTCAATATTTTGATCCAATAAACAAACACATCTGCCAAACGATTTGTATTGGTCTCTCAAGAGATAATTATTTATATCTAATGTATTTTCTTCTACTTTAATTGACGTAAAAGTGTTAAGGTTCATAGTTGCTTCTATCTGTTGATAGTCGTTTGAACTTACAACATGACCACATGAATTTCTGTAACTTGAAGTTGGATATAAAGCTAGAGGATTTTTTTTCTCGTAATCCAAAATCAGTTTCTTATAAAATAAACTTTTTGAGCTGTTTAGTAAATTTGAGATTAATTTAGCATTTCCAAACTCGGAATTGTTAATTTTTGAGGATACAATTTTTAATTCACTTGATAAATGCTTATTAAAAGGTTGCACAAGATATGAAAGCTCTAGAAGAAACCTTTCAGTCGTCAAGTTTAAGGAAGTTTTTAGTATTCTTAAATGAGGTAATAAAGAAATAGCGTTCAATCTGAAAAATTCATCTGATATTTTAAAATCATAAGGATCTATTTCAGTTAAATTTATCAATAAGTTTTCAAAATAGTCATTATTTACAAAATCCTCCATTAAATTTGGATCAAGTGGAGAGTTTTTATAACTTAAAACAAAATATTTAGAAAAATTAATAATTGATTTAGAAATCATAAACTTTAATAAAATATTTATAAAATTAGTCAAACCGCACTATGTCTCATTTTATAATTTAAATATAAAATTCATCCTCAAGTAGAAATTTTAATATGATTAATAATATTATTTTTTCTGTCAAATTTCTAAAAGACCTACTATTTTTTAACTTTTTGAGTTTTTATACGAATATTTATTATAATTTGAGTAATGAAAAAAAAATTTACAATTTTGATTTTTACCGACTTAGATGGTTCACTTTTACATAGGGATACTTTTAAATTCGACCCCATCAAACTTTACATAAGAAGCCTTTTGAATAATGGGATTATCATTATTCCAAATTCTAGCAAAACTGAAAAAGAAATTGAAAAATTTAATGAGGAGTTAGGTGTTGAGCTTCCTTACATTTCAGAAAATGGTTCATCAATTCATGGTTTAAATTTAATAAATAAAAATTTTCCAAACAAAATAATTCTTAGTAGAGAAAAAGAGGAATTGCTGAAAATCTTTAATTTAAAAGTTCCTGAAAAAATAAAAAATAAATGTCTTTTAATTTCCAAATTGAACAAAAAAAAACAGGAGGAAATATTTGGGCAAAAGGATGACAAGCTTAAAAATGTTTTAAGTAGAAATTATACTTTGCCACTTTTATTTATTGGAAAAAAAACAGAAAAAAATAAACTATTAAAAATTTTAAACGATAATTCTTTAACTTTACAAGATGGTGGACGTGTCTCAAACTTATGTGATAAGGTTAATAAAGTAAAATCCATGAATAAAGTCATAAAAATTTTAAAAAAAACTGAGGATAAAATAAAAACAATTGCGGTTGGTGATAATTATAATGATTTAGACATGCTTAAAAATAGTGATGTCCCTTGTTTAGTATTCAATGATCAATTTAAACTTGATCAAATTAATATTGCTAATCTTGTATTTTCTAATCAGCCATCTCCAGAAGGCTGGGCTGATGTGATTAAAATGGCTCTAGCTAAATTAAATTATAATGTCTAAACTTTATTATGAGTGAATTTTCTCAAAATGGAATAATTTCTACCCTACACGACTTTGGAACTAGATCTACAGCTGAAATTGAAAAAGACTTATTAAAATTTTCTAAAGAAAGAAAAATGGAATTAATTTTACCTTGTCTTTATTCAGAATTAGAGGGGAATGCTTTACCAAATATTGTCGAGGAAATCAGCAAAACAAAATATTTAGATCATATTATAGTTGGTCTTGATAAGGCGAATGAGAAGCAAGCAAAAAAAGCCTGGAAGTTTTTTAAAAAATTAAAAACACCCTTTTCTTTATTATGGAATGATGGACCTGCATTAAAAAAACTTGATAAAGAATTAAAGAAAAAAGATCTTTCACCGAGCGAACTTGGCAAAGGAAGAAATGTTTGGTATTGCATAGGAATGTCTATAGCAAGAGACACAGCACGATCTGTTGCTCTACACGATTGTGATATAAAAACTTACGATAGAAGAATGCTGGCAAAACTCTTTTATCCGGTTGTAAATCCTCTTTTTAACTTTGAATTTTGTAAAGGATATTACCCAAGAATTGCCAATGGAAAGATGAATGGTCGTGTTGCAAGATTATTAGTTTTTCCATTGTTAACAGCTTTAGAGAAGACTATTGGCGCAAGTGATTACTTAGAATTTATGAAGTCTTTTAAATACCCACTAGCTGGTGAGTTTTCATTTAGACGGAACGTTTTACCTGAATTAAGAATTTCATCGGATTGGGGTATTGAAGTTGGGATTTTATCTGAAATGCAAAGAAGCTTTTCTCCACAAAATATTTGTCAGGTTGATTTAGCTGATACTTATGATCACAAACACCAGATTTTATCTAGTGATGATGAGACTAAAGGTTTATCTAGAATGTCAATTGATATTATTAAAACATTTATAAAAAAGTTAGCCACTCAGGGAAATACTTTTAGTAGAGAAAAGTTTAGATCTCTTAAAGCAACTTATTATAGATCAGCTTTAGATTTGATAGATATCTATAGAAGTGACGCTTACATGAATGGTCTAAAATTTGACTCTCATATTGAGGAAAAAGCTGTTGAATTATTTGCAGTTAATATAATGAAAGCAGGTGAAGCTTTTATTCTTAATCCAATGGATACACCTTTTATACCTACGTGGAGTAGAGTTAAAAGCGCAATACCAGATTTTTTATCAAGATTAAAAGAAGTAGTTAATGAAGATAATAAAAAATATTCTTAATGATCATTCAAAAGGATCAAAAAAAAATTATATCTATACTAAAAAAAATCTATCGACAGATTTTACCTAAACAAAATATAGATTTATTAAAGAATGAAATAGTACAATTAATCGAAGACTTTAATAAAAAAAATCGATTAAATAAGATAAATATTTCTGAAAAAACTTCACTAGTTATCAGCTATGGAGATAATATTTATTCAAGTCAATCAAGTTCAATGAAAATTTTTCAAAAATTTTTTCAAAAAAATTTAGAAAAATTATTTGATACAATTCATTTCTTGCCCTTTTATCCTTCAAGCAGCGATAGTGGTTTTGCTGTAAAGGACCATTACCAGATTGATAAAAAAATTGGAAAATGGTCTGATTTAAAAAAAATTTCTAAATCAAAAAAAATTATGGCCGATGTGGTTATTAACCATGCTTCAGCGAGAGGTTTATGGTTCAAAAATTTTTTAAAAAAAAAAAAACCTGGTAAAGATTATTTTTTAACAGTTAACTCAAAGTTTAATACTTCTAAAGTAGTAAGGCCAAGAGACCACAAATTACTGAAAAAAATTAAAATTTTTGAAAAAAACGATTATCTTTGGCGCACTTTTAGTCCAGATCAAATAGATCTAAATTTTAAAAATCCCTCTGTGTTGCTAAGATTTATTAAAATTATAATCCATCTTATTAATAATGGTGTTACAATTTTTAGACTAGATGCTATTGCTTATCTATGGAAACAAAATGGCACTAAGTGTATTAATTTAAGTCAAACCCATGAAATCATAAAACTTTTAAGAGTTGTAACTAGTCTTCTTAATATACAAACATTAATTATTACAGAAACAAACTTACCTGAAAAAGAAAATTTAAGTTACTTTGGAAAAAATAATGAGGCAAATTGGGTTTATAATTTTTCTCTGCCACCGTTGTTAATTCACGCATTCCTATTTGAAAATAGCTTATATTTAAATCAATGGAGCAGAAAACTTCCATCTACAAAGCACGGAAATTGTTATCTAAATTTTATAGCTTCTCATGATGGTATAGGTATTAGGCCTACTGAGGGAATACTTAACGAAAAATCATTAAGCAGTTTCCTAAAAAGGTTAAAAAAAAATGGATCAAAATTTTCTTACAGAAAAGTTCAAAATAAATCAAAAAAAGTATACGAAGCTAATATTACGGTTTTCGATGCATTAAAAAAATCTGATTTTGATCCAAAAGGTTTGTTTTTTTTAGAAAGGTACATCTCTGCGCACGCTATAATGGTCTCTTTTGAGGGTGTCCCAGCGGTTTATTTCAATTCTTTATTTGGTAAATCCAATGATGAAGCAAAATATATAATTACTGGGAACAATAGAGACGTTAATAGGTATAAGTGGAATTTTAATAATATTACTACAAAGCTTAGGGATAAAAAATCAAAACAAAGTATTTTCTATCGAAATATTGGGGCTTTATTAGAAATAAAAAGAAAACAAAAAGCTTTTCATCCCAATGCATCAAGAATTAATATCAATCTTGGACCAAAAATATTTTGTTTTAAAAGAATAAGTAAAGATAAAAAACAATCAATTATTTGTATGACTAACTTGTCATCAAAGATACAAACTCCAAATTTTAAAAAAATTGGTAATTATAAGGATCTGTTAAATTCAAATTTAAAATTTAGAGAAGGAAACTCATTAATTTTAAAACCGTTCCAAACATTATGGTTAACAAATAACTAAAATTTTTTTAACCCACTAATGCCTTTTCGAGATACTTTTTATCTAAATCACAATCCTTGTAGCCACGCTTAACCACATTCAAATATCTTTCTGTTGGAAACCTAAATGGAGTTTTTTCAACCATTGTATAAGTCATTACTTTTTTTCCATTATAATTAAAATAAAATTTTTTATATAGAATTGGAAAATCTTCATAAATATCTAATTTCTTTTCATCACTTTTAGAAATTTCGAATAATCCTCCCGGAACAACTGAATTTTTATTTGGCTCAATATCAGCTGCACGGTATTTGCTCCTAAAAGTCAATCTGAAATCTTTCAAATTTATTTTTTTGATAAAGATGCTATCTTTACATCTTTTTTTCATTTGAAAATGATGAAGATTACTGCCGTAAGCAAAATAAAGCATCTAGCGATCTACGATTTCTATTTTTTTTTCTTTAATAAATTCTAAAATTTGAGAACTGCAATTATCTATTTTAGATTGATTTTCAGATCTAAGAACAACCGACACCCCAAGTTTTCCAGCATGAAAGAAAGGGTAGCTACCAATTTCAACATCTTGATTTTGATTTTGAACTTGTTTTAGTGATTTTGCGATTTCACTTTCTACTGTTTTAAAATTTAATGTGTGACTTAATATAGGTTCACCTCCAACAATTTTATTTGTTAAGCCGCCTAGCATAGATTTCATTATTGAGGGTACGCCTGGCAAACAAAATACATTTTTTACACTAAATCCTGGAGCACCGCTTGTTGGATTTAAGATTAACTCAGCATTCTCAGGCATCCAAGCCATTCTTTGTCTACCTTCATTAAATTCGCCAGGTTGATAGTAAGATTCTAAAATTTTAAAGGCTTCTTTATGTATCTCATATTTTATCCCAAAAGTTTTAGCCACAGACTCAGCGGTAATATCATCATGAGTAGGTCCTATTCCACCAGTTGTAAAAACATAATTATTTTCATTTCTTAATACATTAAGGGTATCAATAATAATTTTTTCAACATCAGGTATAACTCTTACCTCATTAACTTTTACTCCAATTGAATTTAACCAAGTTGCTAAAGTGCTAGTATTAGTATCTTGTGTTCGACCAGAAAGAATTTCATTACCTATAATTAGTATTGCAGCATTTACTTTTGTGTTTTTTGTCATTTTATATGTATAATTTGAAAATGAAATTTACCAAGTCTTTATTAAAAGGTAAACTAATCAAAAGATACAAGCGTTTTTTTGTTGATGTGCAATTAAATAAAGAAATTGTTACGGCTCATTGTCCAAATACCGGCTCTATGAAGGGCCTTCTTGATGAAGGTAATGAGGTTTATTTATTAAAAAATGACGATCCAAAAAGAAAATTAAAATACGGCTTAGAAATTATTAAAGCTAAAAATAATTTAGTTGGAGTTAATACTCATTTGGCTAACAAGATTGTAAATCATGGATTATCCAATAACTTAATTAAAGAATTGAATAAAAATGACTCAATTAAATCTGAGGTTTTTTATAATAAAGAAACTAGGTTTGATTTCTTAGTCGAGAAAAATGAGCAAAAAAGCTTTATTGAAGTAAAAAATGTAACCCTTTTTAGAGATAAAAAAACTGCTGAATTTCCTGATGCAATTACAACAAGAGGCTCTAAACATCTTCTTACCCTTATTGATGCCATAAAAAAAGGGTATAAAGCATATTTAATATTCCTGGTTCAAATTCAAAATATGGAATATTTTAAAATAGCTAAAGATATTGATGATGAATATCATAAGAATTATTTGAAAGCTAAAAAAGCAGGTGTTAATTTTTTAGCTTATAGGTGTAAAATTAATTCAAAAGAAATTTTAATAGAAAAGAAATTAAAAATTATTAATGGCTGATTATTCAGAAAAATTTGAAAAGATGAGAATTGCTGGAAAACTTGCTGCTCAAACACTTGATATGCTTACAGAAAATATCAAAGAAGGTATTTCAACAGCTCATATTGATAAACTTGGATACGAATTCATAAGAGACAACGGTGGTTACTCTGCTCCTCAATACTATCGAGGATTTACTAAATCATTATGTACATCTCTTAATCATGTTGTTTGTCATGGTATACCTTCAGAGGATAGAATTTTAGAAGAAGGCGATGCAGTGAATGTTGATGTAACAGCTATAGTTAATGATTACTATGGGGATACAAGCAGAATGTTTTGCATTGGAAATACTTCTGTGAAGTTAAACAATCTTATTAATGCAACTTACGACTCAATGATGAAGGCTATTAAAATTTTAAAACCCGGAATTAAGATGGGAGACATAGGTTACGAAATTCAATCGAATGTTGAGGAAAAAGGTTTTTCTGTGGTAAGAGATTTTTGTGGACACGGAATTGGTTCTGTTTTTCATGAGCCACCAAATGTTTTACACTATGGCAAAAAAAACACTGGTATGGAGTTAAAGCCTGGAATGACTTTTACAATAGAACCTATGATTAACGAAGGTAAATTTGATACAAAATTACTCAATGATGGTTGGACTGCAGTTACTAAAGATAAATCTTTATCTGCACAATTTGAACATACAGTAGGAATTACAGAAAATGGTTATGAAATCTTTACAGAATCTGCTAAAGGTTATTTAAAGCCCCCATACTTATAATTAATGATAAAAAGATACTCAAGAAAAGAACTCACTGATATTTGGTCAGAGGAGAATAAATATAAAATCTGGCTAGATGTTGAAATTGCGGCAGCTCAAGCGATGGAAAAGCTAGGTCAAATACCAAAAGGTGTATCATCAGTTGTCAGGAAAAAAGCAAGAATTAATGTCAAAAGAATTCATCAAATTGAAAATCAAGTAAAACATGATGTAATTGCTTTTTTAACTTCGGTTACTGAAAAAGCAGGAATAAAAGCAAAATATCTTCATCAAGGCATGACCTCTTCTGATGTTTTAGATACAAGTTACAATATTCAACTAGTGCAATCAGGAAAAATAATCCTTAAAGACCTAGACCAAATTTTAAAAGTTTTAAAAAAACAAGCAAAAAAATACAAATTCACACCTTGTATGGGAAGAAGTCATGGAATTCATGCTGAACCAATTACATTTGGTTTAAAACTTGCATCTTTTTATGAGGAATTTAAAAGAAATAAAAAAAGATTGATAAGTGCAATAGATGAAGTATCAACATGTGCAATATCAGGGGCTGTAGGAACTTTTGCAAACATTCATCCAAATGTTGAAAAACATGTTGCCAAAAAACTTAATCTAAAAATTGAACCGATTTCAACTCAAGTAATTCCCAGGGATAGACATGCTTTCTATTTCTCAGTTTTAGGAATTATCGCTGGTTCGATAGAGCGAGCTGCTACTGAAATAAGACATCTTCAAAGAACAGAAGTTTATGAGTTGCAAGAATTTTTTTCAAAAAATCAAAAAGGCTCTTCAGCTATGCCTCATAAAAAAAATCCAATCTTGAGTGAAAATTTAACAGGTCTTGCAAGAATTATTAGAAGCGCAGTTGTTCCTGCTTTAGAAAATATAGCTTTATGGCATGAAAGAGATATTTCCCACTCAAGTGTAGAAAGAAATATTGGTCCAGATGCCAACATCACTCTGGATTTTGCTTTGGTTAGATTAACAAATATTTTAGACAATATGGTTGTTTATCCTAATAAAATGCTAGAGAATTTAAATATTACAAAGGGTTTAATTTTTTCTCAAGAATTAATGCTTGAGCTTACGAAAACTGGTTTAACTAGAGAAAAATCTTATAAAATGGTCCAAACATATTCAAAAAAATGTTTTTCTGAAAATCTAAGTTTGTATGAAGCTATTCAATCCGATAAATATATAACAAGTAAAATCTCGTCAAAAAGATTAAGATCTATTTTTAGTTACTCTAAGCATTTTAGGAATATAAATTTAATTTTTAGAAGAGTTTTTAAATAATGAAAAAAGGAAAAAAATTATACGAGGGTAAAGCAAAGATTATTTATGCAACACAAGATAAGAATTTAGTAATACAATATTTTAAAGATGACGCTACAGCGTTTAATAACCAAAAAAAATCTACAATTGAGGGAAAAGGAGTTTTAAATAATAGAATTTCAGAACACATTCTCTCAAATCTGTCCCAAATAGGGATCAAAAATCACCTAGTCAAAAGATTGAATATGCGTGAACAAGTAATAAAGTTGGTTGATATTTTACCAATCGAATTTGTTGTTAGAAATGTTGCTACTGGTTCGTTAACCAAAAGACTTGGTATAGAAGACGGAACTGTTCTTAAAGAACCTTTAATTGAGTATTGCTTGAAAGACGACAAACTTGGAGATCCATTGATAGCTGAAGAGCATATTTATGCTTTTGAATGGGCAACAAAAAAAGAGATAGATAAAATTAAAAAGATGATACTAAGAATTAACGATTTCATGATTGGTATGTTTAGAGGGGTTGGTATCAACCTTATTGATTTCAAATTAGAATTTGGAAGAATAAAAATTAATGGAAAAAATGAAATAATTCTAGCTGATGAAATAAGTCCAGATACTTGTAGATTGTGGGACTCAATAACTGATAAAAAACTCGATAAAGATAGATTTAGAAAAGATTTAGGAGGATTAATACCTGCTTACACTGAAGTTGCTAAAAGATTAGGGATATTACATGAGCAGTCTAATATATCTGCTGTGAATGTAACAAAATTATCATCCGTAAAGAAAAAAAAATAAATGAAAATATCAGCAATAATAACATTAAAAAAAGATGTTTTAGATCCTCAAGGAAAAGTAATACATCAAACTTTGGAAGGTATGAATTTTAAAAATGTTAATGAGGTCAGACAAGGAAAATATTTTGAAATTGATGTTAACGAAAATGATCCAAAAAAAGCTAAAGAGATTGTGGAAGATATGTGTGAGAAACTTTTGGCTAATCTTGTCATTGAAAATTATAAAATTATTGAGATACAATAATTAATGAAATCATCAGTAATTACCTTTCCTGGTTCAAATTGCGATAGAGACATGGACGTTGCTTTAAAAAAGTTTGGTTTTAAGAATAAAATGGTTTGGCATAATGATCCTGAATTACCTAAAAGTGATTTAGTTGTTTTACCAGGTGGCTTCTCGTATGGAGATTACCTGCGTTGTGGTAGCGTTGCTTCTAAATCCAAAATTATGCAATCAGTAATTAATTTTGCTAAATCAGGAGGTTTAGTTATGGGTATTTGCAACGGTTTTCAAATATTAGTTGAAACTGGTCTGGTCCCAGGAGTTTTATTAAGAAATAAATATTTAGAGTTTATTTGTAAGAACGTATTTGTAAAACTCGATAATAAAGATAATCCCTACTTTAAAAATCTTGAAAAAGATATTTTTGAATTTCACATTGCACACAACGAGGGAAACTATTTTTGTACTGAAGACCAATTAAAAGAAATTAAAGATAATAATCAGGTAGCAATCTATTATTGTAATAATGATGGCAAAATAGAGGAAGAATTTAATCCAAATGGCTCAATTAAAAATATTGCTGGAATTTTAAATAAAGAAAAAAATGTATTAGGAATGATGCCTCACCCTGAGCGAATGATTGATAGTTGTTTATCTGGTGAAGATGGTTCCTTATTTTTTAAAAACCTTCTTAATAATATAAAATAATGCAAGTAAATGAAAAATTAGCAGTAGAACATGGGCTTAAAGTTGAAGAATACAAACTTATTTGTGAATTACTTAAAAGAACTCCCAATTTTACAGAGCTTGGCATATTTTCAGCCATGTGGAACGAGCATTGCTCGTATAAATCTTCTAGACTTCATTTAAAAAAATTACCCACCAAAGGAAAAAAAGTTATTCAGGGACCTGGTGAAAACGCTGGGGTAATTGATATTGAAGATGGGGATGCAATTGTTTTCAAAATTGAAAGTCATAATCATCCCTCTTTCATTGAGCCTTATCAGGGAGCAGCAACTGGCGTAGGAGGAATAATGAGAGACGTATTTACAATGGGAGCAAGACCAATAGCAAACTTAAACTCTATTCACTTTGGATCTACACAACATAAAAAAACTAAAAACTTATTAAGAGGTGTGGTTCATGGTATTGGAGGGTACGGAAATTGTATGGGTGTTCCTACTATTGGAGGTCAAACTTGTTTTGATAGATCTTATAATGGAAACATTTTAGTTAATGCAATGACTTTAGGATTAGTTAAAAAAAATAAAATTTTTTATTCTAAGGCAGCAGGGCTTAATAAGCCTGTTATATATGTTGGTTCTAAAACTGGAAGAGATGGCATCCATGGTGCTAGTATGGCATCAGCTAGCTTTGATGATAAAATTGAGGAAAAAAAACCTACCGTGCAAGTGGGAGACCCTTTCACAGAAAAACTTTTATTAGAAGCTTGCTTAGAACTAATGGCGGGAGACTCTATAATAGCTATTCAAGATATGGGGGCTGCTGGATTGACATCATCTAGTATTGAAATGGCGTCTAAGGGTAAATTAGGAATTGAAATTAATTTAGATAAAGTTCCGTGTAGAGAAACCAAAATGACACCGTATGAAATCATGTTATCTGAAAGCCAGGAAAGAATGCTAATTGTATTAGAAAATGGAAAAGAAAATTTAGCCAAAAAAATATTTGATAAATGGGGTTTAGATTTTGCAGTTATTGGAAAAACTACAAATACAAAAAATATAGAACTATTTTTTAAATCAGAACAAGTAGCAAAAATACCTATTAATATACTAGTAGAAAATTCCCCAATGTATGATCGTAAATGGAAAAAAACAAAATTACCAAAAAAAAATAAAATTCAAAAAAAAGACCTTAAAAATTTAAAAATTTTAGACGTTTTAAAAAAGATGATATCAAATCCAAATGTATGTAGCAAAAAATGGATATGGGAACAATATGATCACACTGTAATGGGTGATACAATTCAAAAACCTGGGGGTAATTCTGGTGTTGTTAGGGTTCATGGAACAAACAAAGCCGTAGCCGCAGCGGTAGACTCTTCTGCAGTTTATTGTTGGGCTCATCCACTTACTGGTGGAAAACAAATAGTGTGTGAAAGTTGGAGAAATTTAATTTCTGTTGGCGCTAAACCTGTGGCAATTACAAATTGTCTTAATTTTGGAAGCCCTGAAAAAGAGGAAAATATGGGTGAGTTTGTCGAATGCGTTGAAGGTATTGGCGAGGCTTCAAAATACTTAGCTTTTCCTGTGGTCTCAGGAAATGTTTCTTTTTACAATCAAACTAAGGAAATTGGAATTAAACCAACTCCTGTAATAGGTGGAGTGGGATTAATGAAAGATTACACTAAAATGATTACGATGAATTTTAAAAGTGAGGGAAATCTGGTTTTGGTCATAGGTAAAACAGAAGGTCATTTAGATCAAAGTTTATTTGCTAGAACAATTTTAGATGAAAAAAACGGCCCACCTCCTGAGATAAACTTGTTTAATGAAAAAAATAATGGCGAAACTATTTTAAAATTAATTGAAGATAATTATATTAAAAGTGCTCATGATGTATCTTTAGGAGGAATTTTAATGGGAGTTTCAAAAATGTGTATTGAGGGAAATATAGGGATTGAGATAAAAAAACCTAATTCGTTATTAAATGAATTTGAATACTTTTTTAGCGAAGACCAAGGAAGATACATTATAGAAATTTCAAAATCTGATATAAAAAAGGTAACTAGTATTTTAGAAAAAAACGCAGTTCATTATGATGAAATTGGAACATTAGTTGGAAAATCAGTAAGTTTTAATGAAAAGACAATTGTTCCAGTTGACGAATTAAAGTCATACAATAATAATTGGTTAAAAAATTATATGAGATAATAAAATGGCGATGGATTTAAAAGAAATTGAAAGATTAATAAAGGAAGCCTTTTCGGATGCCACTGTTGAAATACAAGATTTGGCTGGTGATGGTAATCATTATTCAGCAACAGTTACTTCGTCAAAATTTTCTGGTAAAAGTAAGATTGAACAACACAAAATGGTATATAACTCTCTTAAAGGTAAAATGGGAAATGAGTTGCATGCTTTAGCCCTCAAAACTAAGGAGCAATAATGGATGAACAAGTAAAATCTTTAATACAGAATCACATAGACAATAATGAGGTTTGTTTGTTTATGAAAGGAACTCCTGATGCTCCTCAATGTGGATTTTCGATGGCAGTTGCAAATATACTCAAAATTCTTGAGGTAAATTATAAAGGTATAAATGTTTTAGAGGACCAAAAAATTAGGGAAGGAATTAAAGTTTTTAGTGATTGGCCAACGATTCCTCAACTATATGTAAAAAAAGAATTTGTTGGAGGATGCGATATTGTTAAAGAAATGTTCGAAAACGGTGAGCTAAAAAAAGCTTTTGATGACAAAGGTATTAATTACAAAAAATAATTTATCTAGAATAATACTCGATTACTAAATTTGGCTCCATGACAATTGGATAAGGAACCTCTTCAAACTTAGGCACTCTTACAAATTTAAGTTTTTTATTTTTTTCATCCATTTGAATATACTCTGGGATTTCTCTTTCTTTATTTGCCATAGCTATATCTATAATAGCTAGCTGTTTTGATTTGTCCTTAATCTCAATTGAATCTTCCTCTTTTACTAAGTAACTAGAAATGTTTACTCTTTTACCATTGACCTTAACATGTCCGTGATTAATTAGTTGTCTCGCAGAAAAAATAGTAGTTGCAAATTTTGCTCTGTAAATAATTGCATCCAATCTTCTTTCTAATAAACCTATTAAATTTTCACCGGTATCACCTCTTTGCATACTTGCTTTTTTATAAATATTTCTAAATTGTCTCTCATTAATATTACCATAATAAGCTTTAAGTTTTTGTTTAGCTTGTAATTGGATTCCATAATCTGAGGGCTTAGAAGTTTTTGTTTGACCATGTTGACCCGGGCCATATGCTCTTGTATTAAATGGACTTTTGGGTCTTCCCCATAAGTTAACTTTTAATCTTCTATCAATTTTATGTTTAGAGTTTAATCTTTTTGTCATTTAATAAAAGGTCTTATAAACTTACTCATTATTTTGTCAATCAGCGTTTTTTACCAAGACTTGCAAATACACTTGATAAAATACGAGTTTCTTTATCTGAAAGTTCCATTCTATAAAAAATATTTCTTAAATTCTCAAGCATTATTGGTTTTTTTTCTTTTGGTTTAAAAAAGTTTATTTCGTTGAGATTATTTAGACATAAATTAATCATACATTGAATTTCTTTTTTTGAGGCTTTCTTTACCTTTTTAGATTTTTTAAACTGGTTTGATTTAAAGCTTAAAAAACTTGATATAAATTGTGCAATGATAATAAGGCTGTGAGATAAATTCAAAGATTTAAAATTAATATTTGTCGGAATTTGTAAAGTATAATTTGCATAACTAATCTCTTTATTTGATAAACCTGACGCTTCTGAACCAAATAAAAATCCAACATTTTTTCTAAAATCTATTTTTTTTAAACCCTCAAGATTAATATGTTTCACATTTTTATTTCTAAATCTTGCAGATGTAGCAATCAATATATCGATATTTCCTAAGGAACTTTCTAAATTATTAAATACTTTGCTTCTTTTTATAATATCTTTTGCTCCAACAGATGTCGCTAATATCTTATCGTTAGGAAAAATAGGTTTTGGATCAATCAGATAGAGCTTTTGAAAATTAAAATTCTTTAATGCTCTTGCACAAGCACCAATATTTTCTGAAAGCTGAGGTTTGTGTAAAATAAATGTAACTTTATTTTTTTTCATTTATTTGATGCCGTGATTTCTATCATAATTAGACAATTTAGATGGATTGATTCCTTTTAAGAATTTTTTATCAACATCCCATACAGAAACCTTTAATGGATAGCATTTTGCTACATCTGTTGAATGTTCTGATCCACAGTCTCCACCCGGGCAAGCAGATAAGGCTCCTAATAAATCTGTGTCTGCAAAAAATTCTAAATAATCACCAGGTCTTACTGGGCTGGATTTCATAAAATATTGTTTAGTGTCATTAGTAAAACCAGTAAGCATAAATACATTTAATACATCGTGTACAATTTTTTCTGCGTCATCTAATCTTACATTTTTCTCCTTAACTAAAGCTCTAGTTAAATTTGAATGACAACAATAATGGTAATCGTTATTTGATGTTAGCTTATATGTGTAAGGGTCGCATCTAGTGCCAATAACATCATGAACTGAGCCCCCGTCTTTGTCATAACCATACCAATCTAATGTATCCCACGTAATTGTAGCCAATGATCTTAAATATGGGAAACTACTGAACATTTTATCTCCAACTGAAATATGTGTTCCATATAGAGCTCTAGTTTTTCCAGAATAAAACTTTTCATTTAAATTATCAGCTTGAAATAAGTTTAAATCTCCAACTTGTGGTCCTTCCACACTTTCAATTCTAAAAAAATTACCTGATTTGACATTAAAAGTTTTAGCATCTCTTGGAGGGACTATAACTTCATCGATTTGTCTAATATGTTTTCTCGCTTCATGTAATATTTCAAGATTATTATTTATGTTTTCATTTGGATAACAAACTACAGGCTCTGCTCCTACCCTACTTTCGATGTCAGTAGGTTTCTTAGAGAACTTCTTAATTTTCATTTATTTACTTGCAGGTGCTTTATCCTTAAATAACTTAAAATCTAAACTATCGATAAGAGCTTTAAATGATGCATCAATTATGTTCGGAGATACGCCAATAGTAAACCAATTTTTTCCTTGGGAGTCTGTGCTTTCAATCGATACTCTTGTGGTAGCTTCAGTTCCTGTATTTAAAATTCTTACCTTATAGTCGACTAATTTTAAGTCTTTTAAATATTCAGAATATTTTTCTAACTTAGTAACATTATTTCTTATAGCGTTGTCTAAAGCATGAACGGGCCCGTTACCTTCACCTTCACAGACTATTTGTTCACCATCAACTTCTAATTTTGCTTTTGCTTTAGAAACTATTTTATCTTGATCGTTTTTTGAAACTGAAACGTCGTATTCTTTTATTGAGATATATCTTGGAATTTCTCCCATTACTCTTCTGGCCAGTAACTCAAAAGATGCATCGGCTCCATCATAACTGTAACCAATGAACTCTCTATCTTTAACTTCTTCTAATAATTTTTTAACTTTAGGATCATTTTCTTTAATATCGATTCCAATAGTTTTAAGTCTAGACAGGATATTTGATTTACCTGACTGATCAGAAACAACTATATTTCTGTTATTACCAACTTCTTCAGGATTAATGTGCTCATAAGTTTTAGGATCTTTTTGAACAGCAGATACATGTAAACCGCCTTTATGTGAAAACGCTGCAGCACCAACATATGGTAAATGTTTATTTGGTTTTCTATTAAGTATCTCATCAAGCAACCTTGAACATTGTGTAATATGTTTGATATTTTTTTCTTTAATACTTATTTCAAATTTATCTGATAACTCTTTCTTAAGATGAAAAGTTGGAATAATTGACATTAAATTAGCATTACCGCATCTTTCACCTAAGCCATTTATAGTACCTTGAATTTGTCTCGCTCCAGATAAAACAGCTGCTATTGAGTTTGCAACAGCGTTACCAGTATCATTATGTGCATGAATACCTAAATTTTCACCAGGTATGTGTTCAGAAACTTCTTTTACTATCTTAGTTACTTCATGAGGAAGTGTGCCGCCATTAGTATCACATAGAACTATCCATTTAGCTCCGTTATCATAAGCAGCTTTGACACAAGCTAAAGCATATTCGGGGTTTGCCTTGTAGCCATCAAAGAAATGTTCTGCATCAAACATGAACTCTTTATTGTTTTTTACAAAATGCTTTGTTGTTTCTTTAATGTTTTCTAAATTTTCCTCTTTAGATATTCCTAATGCAACATCGACATGAAAATCCCAAGACTTTCCAACTAAACAAACAGATTTAGTATTAGAATTTAAAATTGCTGACAAACCTGGATCATTTTCAGCACTTCGTCCCGCTTTTTTTGTCATTCCAAAAGCGGTAAAGGTAGAGTTCTTTAAATCTAAACCTTTCTGAAAAAATTCCGTATCAGATGGATTAGCACCTGGCCAACCTCCTTCAATATAATCTACACCAAGATCATCTAAAGCATGCGCAATTTTTGCTTTTTCATCAATTGAAAAATGCACACCTTGAGTTTGTGCTCCATCTCTTAATGTTGTGTCAAATATATATAATCTTTCTTTGCTCATTTAAATTTCCACAGTGTTTTATCATCTTTGTCCTCTATTAAAACACCTTTATCTAAAAGATTATTTCTAATTTCATCTGCTTCTTTATAATTTTTGTTCTCTCTTGCCTTATTTCTTAAATCAATCATCTTTTTTATTTCCTCCTCACTGATAGAGGCTTTGTTCTTTTTGAAACTATCCCATTGTTTGCTGTCCTCATTAAATAGTCCAATAAATTTACAAGCGGATATAAAAATATCTTGATCTTGTCCCTTACTAGCTTTTTCATAAAGTTGATGTAAATTAGCTATATAACCTGGAGTGTTAAGATCTTCATATAAAGGTTTCAAAATCGCGTCTGGAATATCTACATCCTTAATTTCTGGTGAATATATGCGATACCATCTATCTAAAGTATTTTGACAATTATTAATCAGTTTTTCATTCCAATCTAAGGGCTGTTTATAGTGAGCGCACATAAGCGCTAGCCTAACAACCTGGCCACTTATTTTTTTTCTAAAATCTTTTATTTTTAATATATTCCCTTGGGATTTTGCCATCTTTTCATTGGACATAGTTATAAAAGCATTATGGACCCAATAATTTGCAAAAACTTTTGTATCATTAGCACATCTTGATTGCGCTATTTCATTTTCATGATGGGGAAAAATTAAATCAATTCCACCGCCATGTATATCAAACTCATCACCTAAAAATTTTTTAGACATTGCGGAACATTCCAAATGCCAACCTGGTCTACCTTTTCCCCAAGGAGAGTCCCATGAGGGTTCATTGTCATTCGACGGTTTCCACAATACAAAGTCCTCTGAGTTTTTTTTATTTTCACTTACCTCTACTCTTGAACCGGCAATTAATTCCTCTAAATTTTTATTAGATAGTTTTCCATAATCAGAAAATTTTTTTACTTCAAAGTAAACATGATTTTTATTTTCATAAGCATAACCTTTTTTCATTAAATCATTTATCATCTCAATCATTAGACTAATATGCTCTGTGGCTTTTGGTTGATGTGTTGGATTTTCACAATTTAAAAATTTACAATCATCCAAAAAACTTTTAGTAACATTTTCTGTTAATTCTTTAGTTGAAATTTTTTGTTCTTGTGATGATTTAATTATTTTATCATCTATATCAGTTATATTTCTTACATAAGTGACTGACCCAAATTTTTTTTTGAGAAGCTTAAATAAGATATCAAATATTATTAATGGTCTAGCATTTCCAATATGAGGATCATCATAAACAGTTGGTCCACAAACATACATTCCTATATTTTTATTATTTTTTGGAATGAACTTTTCTTTTTTATTAGTTAAATTATTTGTTAAATAAATATCCATTTTAATAGATTAAGAAATATACCTTATTTAATGATTTGTTAATCTAATTGATTAACTTGGAATTTTGCATACTGGAATAGGGTCCATTTTATGCAAATTTTGTTTTCGAATTTTTTCGTACTCTGTTCTGTGAGGTGAGTCGGGATTAATCATTGCATCTTCTAATTCATTATAATTGAAACCAAGCTGGCCTTCATCAGTTCTACCATCATCCCAAAGACCATCCGTTGGAGGAGCATCAATTATTTCTTTTGCTATGCCTAATTCTTTACCTAATTCCCAAACCTCTGTTTTATTACAGTCTGCTATAGGTGAGATATCTACACCTCCATCTCCATACTTTGTGTAAAAACCTACTCCGAAATCCTCAACTTTATTACCAGTTCCAACAACTATTCCTCTGTTAGCAGATGCTACTTGATAAAGAGTTGTCATTCTTAGTCTTGCTCTTGAATTGGCATAACCATGCTCATTATCAAACTTATTCAATGTTGATGAAAAAGTTTCAAATAATTTATCCAAACTTATAGTATGTGCTTCTACATTTTTAAATTTTTCAACTAGCCAGTTTTGATGCATTAAACTTAAATTGTGTTGATTTTCTTTTTGTTTTATAGGCATAGTTAAAACAATTGTTTTTAAACCAGTCATCGCACTTAAGGTGCTGGACACGGATGAATCAATTCCACCAGAAATTCCCACAACCAAGGACTGTGCTTTTGTAGGCATTTGATCAACATAGTTTTTGATCCAGTTTGAGATAAATTTTACTTTTTTAGCTGCATTCATAGAGATATAATTAATAATTATTTCTGTTTAAGCAATGGATTAAGATGCCGCTTGAATAGCATTTTTCGAATAACTGCTATTCTTTTTAATCTCATCTGAGATTAAAAAAGCCAATTCTAGTGCTTGATCTGAATTTAGTCTCGGGTCGCAATGAGTATGATATCTACTAGACAAATCCGCATCAGATATTTTTCTTGCACCACCTGTGCATTCGGTCACATCTTGTCCAGTCATTTCTACATGTAATCCACCAGCATATGTTCCTTCCGCTTGGTGTATACCAAAAACGTTTTTAACTTCTGCTACAACATTATTAAATGGTCTGGTTTTAAAACCAGTAGTTGATACAATAGTGTTGCCATGCATAGGATCGCATGACCATATAACATTTAAACCCTCTTTTTTAATACCTCTAATCAATTTTGGTAAAAACTTTTCTACATTCTGATGACCGAATCGAGAAATTAAAGTTATTTTACCCTTTTCATTTTTTGGATTTAAAACTTCACAGATTTTTGCAATTTCATCTGGTTTAGATGTTGGACCACATTTTATGCCTATTGGATTTTCAATACCTTTGCAAAATTCAACATGACCTCCATCAAGTTGTCTTGTCCTATCACCAATCCAAACGAAATGAGCTGACGTATCATGATATTCTCCAGTGGTTGAGTCTACTCTAGTCATGCTTTCCTCAAAAGGTAAGTGCAAGGCTTCATGTGAAGTCCAAAAATTAACTGTGTATAATCTATTATTGAAATCTGAAGTTATTCCACAAGCTTCCATAAAAGCTAGAGCATCAGCAATTTTATCCTCTAAATCTTTAAACTTTTTAGCCTGAGGGCTTTTTTTAATATAATCTAAATTCCATAAATGAACTTTATTTAGATCTGCAAATCCACCTTTTGAAAATGCTCTTAACAAATTAAGTGTAGATGCTGATTGAGAATAAGCCTTAAACATTCTTTTTGGATCTGGTCGTCTGGCTTTCTCATTAAAATCGATTGCGTTAATATTATCTCCTAAATAACTTGGTAATTCTTTATCGCCTTGTTTTTCTGTAGGCGCACTTCTTGGTTTTGAAAATTGTCCAGCAATTCTTCCAAGTTTAACAACTGGTAGTGATGCTGAATAAGTTAATACCAAAGACATTTGAAGAATAACTTTAAAAGTATCTCTAATATTATCTGGGTGAAACTCTGCAAAACTCTCAGCACAATCTCCTCCTTGTAGAAGGAATGCTTTACCATCAACAACTTTGGCTAATTGTTCTTTTAGGTGCCTAGTCTCGCCAGCAAAAACAAGAGGAGGAAAAGTTTTAAGTTTATTTAAAACAGTATTCAATTCCTTCTCATCATCATACGTAGGTATGTGTTTGACAGGAAATTTTCTCCAGCTATTTACTTTCCAATTTTTCATATTCAACTCAAGATTGTTGTAGCAGAGTTTCTATATTATTCAACGGTTACAGATTTGGCTAAATTTCTAGGCTTATCTATATCATAACCTTTTTTTAATGCCGAATAATAAGCGAGTTTTTGTAATGGCACTGTTAAAAGAAAAGGTAAAAGATCTGCATTTGTAGTTTCAACCTCAATTGTTTCCCAAATATTTTCTGAAATAATTTCATCTTTACTCTTATTTGTAATTAGTAAGACTTTTGCACCTCTGGCAATTACTTCCTGCATGTTAGAAATAGTTTTTTTATAGTAATCATCCCTAGGGGCTAGAACAACTACTGGCATACCTTCCTCGATGAGTGCTAACGGCCCATGTTTCATTTCACCGGCAGGATAACCTTCTGCGTGGATATATGATAATTCTTTAAGCTTCAATGCTCCTTCAAGTGCAATCGGATAAGAAAAGCCTCTGCCTAAAAACATTGATCCTTTCGCATCATTGAAAGTTTTGGATATTGTTTGAATTTTATTATCAGTTAATAAAGTCTGTTGGACTAAATCAGGCAACTCTTTTAAATCTTTGAGTTTTTTGTTGAATAATTCTCTCTTGAGATCCTTTCTCAAAAAACCAAGTTTTAAGGCTAATAAATAAAGTATCAAAATTTGTCCTAAAAAAGCTTTAGTCGAAGCAACACCAATTTCAATGCCACAATGAATTGGCAATACAAATTCTGAGTCTCTTGCAATTGAGCTTTCAATAACATTCACGACTGAACATGTCTTCATTTCCTTAGATTTACATAAGCTTAATGCTGCATAAGTGTCAGCTGTTTCACCAGATTGAGACACAAAGACATATAATGTATCTTTTTTAAATCTATTTTTTCTATATCTAAACTCTGAAGCTATATCGACATTAACATTTAAAGTTGTCAGTTCTTCAAACCAATACTTTGCCATCAAGCATGAATGATAAGCTGTACCACAACCTATTAATGTAATTGTTGAAATTTCATTTATTTTCCAGGGAAAGTTGAAGATATTAATATCATTATTTGATGTATCTAAGTACTCCTTAATTCCATTTTTGAGAGTAGTTGGTTGTTCCTCTATCTCCTTTGCCATGAAATGTTTATAATCACCTTTGTCATATTTTTCCTCTTCAGATGACAGCTCTAAAACTTTTTTATTTATCTTTATTCCGTCTTCATTAAAAAATTCTACGTGATCTTTTTTAATTACACAAAATTCTCCATCACTTAAGTAAGTTATTTTATTGGTCATTGATTTAAGTGCATAGGAGTCTGAACCTAGATAATTTTCATTTGGACCATAACCCACAGCTAAAGGTGATCCCCTTCTAGCTCCAATAATTAAATCTGGTTGATCTTTAAATATAATTCCTAAAGCAAAACTACCATGAAGAGATTTTAAAGTTTTTGTAATTGAGTTAATAATATTTTCTGTTTTTAAATTCTCTGTAATTAAATGAACGATTACTTCAGTATCTGTTTGTGATTTAAATTTATGTCCCTTACTGACCAGAAATTTTTTTAACAACGTAGAATTTTCAATTATACCATTGTGAACAACCGAGACATTTTGAGAAGAGTGAGGGTGAGCATTTATACTATTAGGAAGACCATGCGTCGCCCATCTTACATGACCAATTCCTATCGTTCCTTCCATATTTTGAACTACAGAATTTTTTTCAAGATTATCAACTCTGCCCTCTAATTTAACTTCATTGATAGATCCGGCAGAAAGAGTTGCGATACCTGCTGAGTCATAGCCTCTATATTCCAATTTCTTAAGAGAATTAATAATTGAAGCAGAAACCGGTTTCTTACTATTGATACCAATAATTCCACACATATTTATTTTTTCTTTCTTTTATAATTTTTAATTTCTGATTGTAGAGTTCGTGTTAGGGCTAGTGCCTTATTATTTACATTCTTTGTTATTACTGAACCTGCACCAACAACGCTATTTTTACCTATTGTAATTGGAGCAACTAATGCTGAATTTGATCCAATAAACGCATTATCTTTTATAATCGTTTTGTATTTTTTTATTCCATCATAATTACATGTAATAGTTCCTGCTCCGACATTAGCTGAATTACCTATAGTGCTATCACCGATATATGATAAGTGATTTGCTTTAGATTTTTGTCCAAGTGTAGATTTTTTTATTTCAACAAAATTACCAACTCTTGATCCTTTTTTTAAAGTTGTGCCAGGTCTTATTCGTGCATAAGGACCAATCTCAACATTGTTTTCAATTTTACAATTTTCAAGATGTGAGAAAGATTTAATAACAACATTATTACCAATTTTAACTTTTGACCCAATTACAACATAAGGCTCAATAATTACTCTTTTTCCAATTTTTGTATCATTTGAAAAAAAAATGGTTTCAGGTCCTGACATTTTAACACCCAATTTTAAAAACTTTTTTCTAAGTGTATCTTGTTGCTTTTGTGAATTTGTTTGTTTCATCTATGAAATTCTTTATATTAAGTATATGTCTTTCTTAATTCACAAATTATTTCTTAAAAATACTTTTGATAATGAGCCAACAATATACAATTCTTTTTGATTTAGATGGTACTTTAGTAGATACGGCACCAGATTTAATGCGTGCTCATAATCATGTCATGAAAAAATTTGGGTATCCTACAAAATCTACCGAGGAAATAAGAAATTTAGTTGGTCAAGGCGCGGGTGCTATGCTTGGTAGATCTATTTGGGGACAAGCTAAAAAAGAATTTGGCAAAGTTCAGGATAAAAATGTTAAAGAAGCAATGGTTAGAGATTTTGTGGACTTTTATGGTAAAAATATTTTCAATGAGAGTACATTAATTAACGGTGTTAAAGATTTTTTAATTTGGGCCAAAGGAAAAAATATATCAATGGCTGTTTGTACAAATAAACAAGAACATCTAGCAGTTGATCTATTAAAAAAAATTGGTATTTACGACTTTTTTGAGTATGTTGCTGGACACAACACTTTTGATTATTGTAAACCAGATCCAAGACACCTAACCTCAGTAATAGAAATATTAAATGGAGATATAAAAAAAAGCCTGATGATTGGTGATAGTGAAACAGATGCTAATGCTGCTAAAGACGCTGGAATACCAGTTATTCTACTAGAAGACGGATATACAGAAAAAAAAATAACAGAAATTTATCACAATCACTTAATAAAAGACTTTGTAGGTATTGAAAAAATTGTATCAAAATATCTTTAAGATTGATTATTTTTTTTTAACTATTAAAAACTAAATCGTAAATAAGGAGTTTTTTTGATAGTTCATAATGTTAAAGTTTATCCATCCAAAATCCATCTACCGAAAAAAAAACAGCTCGCCTGGAAATTAGCTGAAATAGCAAGCGATAATGCAGAACTTAACAAAGATTGTGTTGAAATGGTTATTAATAGAATAATTGATAATGCATCTGTAGCGATAGCATCATTGAATAGAGGACCAGTAATTTCATCTAGAGAGATGGCATTAAAACATTCTAGAAAAAATGGAGCCACATTATTTGGAGTAAATAGCAAGCTAAAGTTTGATTGTGAATGGGCGGCATGGTCAAACGGTACAGCAGTAAGAGAATTAGATTTTCATGATACTTTTTTAGCAGCTGACTATAGTCATCCTGGAGATAATATACCTCCACTTATAAGCGTTGCTCAACAAAATAAAAAAAGTGGTTTAGATCTTTTAAAAGGAATCATCACTGCATATGAAGTTCAAGTAAATTTAGTAAAAGGAATTTGTTTGCATAAGCATAAAGTTGATCACATTGCCCATTTAGGTCCAAGTGTTGCTGCTGGATTAGGAACAATGCTTAAATTAAACATTGAAACTATTTATCAAGCTATACAGCAAGCGTTGCACACAACTATTTCTACCAGACAATCAAGAAAGGGAGAAATATCAAGTTGGAAAGCTTATGCTCCGGCTCATGCAGGAAAACTTGCGATAGAAGCTGTAGACAGAGTCATGCGAGGTGAAGGAGCCCCAAGTCCAATTTATGAAGGTGAAGACAGTGTAATAGCAAGAATTTTAGATGGAAAAAAAGCTTTTTATAAAGTCCCTTTGCCTAAAAAAGGTGAAACCAAAAAAGCAATATTAGAAACGTATACAAAAGAATATTCGGCTGAATATCAATCTCAAGCTTTAATAGATTTAGCAAAAAAACTAAGAAAAAAAATAGACAATTTAAGTCAAATTAAAAAAATAGATATTTATACAAGTCATCATACCCATTACGTTATTGGAACAGGCGCAAATGATCCTCAAAAAATGGATCCAAATGCAAGCAGAGAAACTTTAGATCACTCAATTATGTATATATTTGCTGTCGCTTTAGAGGATGGTAATTGGCATCATATAAAGTCTTATACGAAAGCTAGGGCAAAAAGGAAAAGTACCTTGAAAATTTGGAGATCAATTAAAACTCACGAGGATAAAAAATGGACTAAAAAATACCACGATCCAAACCCTAAAAAAAAGTCATTCGGCGCTAAAGTTGTTATTACTTTAAAAAATGGAAAAAAAATATCAGCGCAACAAGATAGAGCTGATGCACATCCTTATGGATCTCGACCATTTAAAAGACTTAACTATATAAACAAATTTTTAACTTTAACAGAGAATATTGTTGATAAAAAAGAGAGTGATAGGTTTTTAAAAACTGTTCAAAACTTAAAAAAATTAAAATCTGGACAACTAGATAAGCTCAATATTGAGATAAAAAGAAATAAAATTAAAAAAAATCTAAAGAAAGGTATTTTCTAATGCATTTTGTTGAAAAAGAGCCTACACAAAAAAGAATGGATTTGGATGAAAAACTTAAATCTAATAAAATTTTAAGAGTTCCTGGAGCATATAACCCTCTGACTGCTAAATTAATTGAAGAAATAGGCTATGATGCGGTTTATGTCTCTGGCGGTGTGATGGCTAATGATCTTGGTTTTCCAGATATTGGATTGACCACATTACAAGATGTGAGTACTAGATCGTATTTAATTTCAAGAGTTACAAATTTACCTACAATCGTTGACATAGATACAGGTTTTAAATCTTGTAAAGAAACTATTGAAACTTTTGAACAATTTGGGATTTCAGCTGTGCATTTAGAGGATCAAATTGAAAGGAAAAGATGTGGTCATCTTGATAATAAAGAATTAATTTCGACTGATGCAATGGTTAAAAAAATTAAAGAATGTGTTTCTGCAAAAAAAGATAAAAATTTCAAAATCATTGCTAGATCAGATGCAAAAAGTGTCGAGGGGATCGATAAGATGATAGAGAGATGTAAAGCATACATCGATGCTGGAGCCGAAATAGTTTTTCCAGAGGCATTAAGTGATGAAAAAGATTTTGAAAAAGTTAGAAAAGAATTGTCTTGCTACTTATTGGCGAATATGACCGAATTCGGTAAATCAAAATTATTTAATTATAAAGAATTAGAGCAATTAGGTTACAACATAGTGATTTATCCTGTTACTACTCAACGGTTAGCAATGAAAAATGTTGAGGACGGATTAAGAGACATTTATGCAAATGGACATCAAAATAATATAATAGATAAAATGCAGACTAGAAAAAGATTATATGAACTTGTTGACTACGAGAAATATAATAGTTTGGACGAAAAGATATATAATTTTAGTACTGAAGGACATGAATAATGAGTGATGATATAAAAAAAGGTCTACTTGGAATTGTAGTCGATGAAACAGAGGTTTCAAAAGTTATGCCTGAAATTAATTCTCTCACTTATAGAGGTTACGCTGCTCAAGATTTGTGTGCTAAATGTAAATTTGAGGAAGTAGCATATCTAATTCTAAATGGAGAGCTTCCAAATAAAAAACAATTAAGAAAATTTGAAAAGCAAGAAAGAAAAGAGAGGAAATTATCTAAAACTTTACTTGAAGATATCAAAAAATTCCCAAAAAAAGCTCATCCTATGGATGTTGCAAGAACGGCTGTGAGTATTATGGGGCTTGAGGATAAGGATACTAAAGACAACTCACCAAAAGCTAATATGCGAAAGGTAATGAGAATTTTCGCAAAAACACCTGTTGCTTTAGCGGCGTTTTACAGATCAAGAAAAGGTAAAAAAATTATATCTCCTAAAAATAATTTATCTTTCTCAGAGAATTTTTTTCACATGTGTTTTGGGAAGGTGCCTAATAAAGATATTGTAAAAGCTTTTGATGTGTCTTTAATTCTTTATGCTGAACATAGTTTTAATGTCTCAACTTTTACAGCAAGAACAATTACCAGTAGTTTGTCAGATATACATGGTGCAATTACTGGCGCAATTGCAAGTCTAAAAGGTCCTTTGCACGGAGGTGCAAATGAAGAAGTGATGCATATGATGAATAAAATTAAAAAACCTGAAAATGCACTTAAATGGATTAATAAAGCACTTGATAATAAAGATGTTGTTATGGGATTTGGCCATAGAGTTTACAAAAGTGGAGATTCAAGAGTGCCAACTATGAGAGAGTATTTTGGTAAAGTAGCAAAAATTAAAAAAGATAAAAAATTTGAAAAAATTTACGACATTGTTGAAAAAGTAATGATTGAAAGAAAAAATATCCATCCTAATGTTGACTATCCGACTGGGCCCACTTACCATTTAATGGGATTTGATACAGATTTTTTTACACCTATTTTTGTGATATCAAGAATAACTGGTTGGTCAGCTCATATTATCGAACAACATGCTGCAAATAAACTTATTAGACCACTTGCAAGTTATAAAGGTAATCAACATCGTAAAGTTGTTCGATTAAACCAAAGATAAAGTAATTATTTATGATTTAATGTTGTAACCTTTTTTCAAAAGTATTGTTACGACCATCACACAAATCACCAGAAACGAGATCATTGTCCCAATACTAATCCAAATATTAAAGTCTGACACTCCATAAAATGAAAATCTCAATCCATTAATCAAATAAACTACAGGATTAAAGTATGTAACCATTTGCCAGAATTCTGGTAACATATCTAACGAATATAAACTTCCACCTAAAAAGACCATCGGTGTAATAACCAAAGAGGGTATGATAGACATTTGTTCAAAATTTGTGCTCATCAAACCAATTAAAAATCCAAATAATGCAAAAGTAAATGAAACTAGAACTAACAAAAAAATCATTAATAATGGATGCTTAACTTCAACATCAACAAAAAACATCGATGTTATAAATATCATTACACCTACAATTAATGTTTTAGTTGCTCCAGCTCCCACGAAAGCCAAAACTACTTCAAAGGTAGAGATAGGTGCAGCTAAAATTTCATAAATTGTTCCATTAAATTTAGGAAAAAAAATTCCAAAAGATGTATTACTGATTGATTGTGTTAGTAAAGTTAACATTAATAAACCAGGAACAATATATGATCCATAACTTATACCATCGATTTTTTGAACATATCCTCCAATTACTGAACCAAAAACAATAAAATATAATGATGTAGATAAAACAGGTGATAATAGTGATTGAGTTAAGGTTCTTCTAAACCGATCCATTTCATGTAAATAAATAGCTTTCAACGCTTGAAAATTAAATTTCATTGTTTTCCCTAACTAATGATACGAATATTTTTTCAAGATTACTTTGTTCAGTTTTAAGGTCTCTGAGTTTCAAGCCAGCATCTTTAATATCTTGTAATAAGTTTGTAATACCAGTTTGCTTTTCGTGAAGATTATAAGTGTAAATTAACGACATTTTGTTAACACCAAAATTTAGACTATATTTACTTAGAGAATCAGGTATTTTTATAATCTCATCTTGTAATTCAATAGTTAAAGTTTTTTGCCCCATCTTTTTTAACAATTCTTTTTTTTCTTCAACGACGATGATTTCACCTTGATTTATAACACCAACTCTATCAGCTATAGCTTCTGCTTCCTCAATATAATGTGTAGTTAAAATAATTGTCACTCCCGTCTCTCGTAAAGACTCGACCACTTTCCACATTTCCTGTCTTAATTCTACATCTACACCTGCTGTCGGTTCATCTAAAAATAATATTTGAGGTTCATGAGACAAAGCTTTAGCGATCAAAACTCTCCTTTTCATTCCACCTGATAACTGACGGAGTATTCGATCTTTTTTATCCCATAAACTTAACTGTTTTAAAACTTTTTCAATATGGGCAGGATCTGGTTTTTTTCCGTACAAACCTCTTGAATAAGATACATTGTTAAAAACTGTTTCAAATTGCTCTAAAGTTAATTCTTGAGGAACTAAACCAATTCTAGATCTTGTTTCTCTATAATCATCAATAATATCGAAACCCTCTACAGCGATTTCACCACTGGTAGGTTTTACAATGCCGCAAATAATATTAATCAAGGTCGTTTTGCCAGCTCCATTTGGACCTAACATTGCAAAAATTTCACCTTTTTTAATATTGAGATTAATATTTTTAAGGGCTGTTAAACCATTTTTATAAACTTTTGAGAGATTATTAATCGCAATTTGATTGTCTAGCATTAAGCCAGATATATAACTATTAATTCACTTAATACAATCTTGTATATTAAAACCTTTTAGCTTTAAGAACTAAGAATGGTAAAAAAGTTGCAATTATAAAAGATAAAAATAACAAAGACTGTGACACAATAGGTGCAAATAATTCTTTAGAAAACATAACACCAACTAATAAACTTTTTGAAAAATCAGGAGCTGGAAACATTAAAAATCCCCCTATTAATCCAGCAAAAATTGAAACATAAGCAGTTTTTTCATTTATGTCCTTATTATAAAAACTATAAAAGACAGTTAAGACAAATGCACAACAAAGCAAGTCAGCCAATAAAAAAAGGTATAATATATCAAATCCTTTAGATGCAATAATAAAAGATATAAGAGATAAAAATAATATTATATATTTTGAAAAATTTAGACTTGTCTTTTTATCTAGATTAAATGTTGCATTTCCATCAACTACAATAAGGCTTGATATTGCATTTACTAAAGTATCAACGGTGGAAATAGTAAGCGCTAAACCTAGTACAATCACAAAAAAAGATAAAAATTTTGTCTGTTCTTTTAAAAGTAACCTGAAAAATCCAAGATCAGGGCGAGTAGTTGGGTCTAATGAAAAGGCGACCATTCCTGTAAAACCCATAAAAAAAACTACTGGTACGATAATAAAAAATGAAATTACTAAACTTTTTTTTAAAGTTTCAAAATTTTTTGCTGCATACACTCTCTGCCAATTACCTTGGTGAAATAAATTTGTTGCAGCAACGGCAATAAAAAAAGTCAAACCTGCTGTATAACTGGGCACATATGACAAACTTAAAAGTTGAGGATTTTTTTCTTTTACAAAGTCTATTGAAAAGTCAGATCCTGTGAAAATGTTAATATATATTAAAGAAATCAATAATAAAATTCCAATAACTATCATTTGAATATTGTCTGTGAAAATAGATGCTCTTAACCCCCCATATAATGTGTAGATAAGTGGAGATATTAATACAATCAATGCGGTTACCCAAAGTTCTGTTCCAGAAATATAATTAATCAAAACTGCTACCGCAGTAACCTCTGCGCATAAAAAGATAAACATGTAAAATATTGTTAATAACAAAATAAGTTTGAATAAACTTTTTTCAAACTTTTTTCTCATAAACTCTATTAATGAAGATCCTTGAGGAAGCTCTTTTCTAATTTTTTTTCCAAGATATATCAAAAATAACATTGGAAAAGCAGTTCCCAAAGAGTATCCAATAACAGCGCCTATACCTCCCCAAGTTGCCGCTGAAGCTGGTCCAAACAAAATCCATGCTCCTAAAGCAGATGCAGTTAAACTAGTAGTTAATGAGAAAACACCTATATTTCTATTAGCTGTAAGATAGTTATTTAACCCTTGATATTTATTTGAATTATATAGACCTAAAATTACAAATATAAGACTAATAGTTATTAATAATATTAAAGATGTGGATTGTGTTAAAAGATATGTTTTTTCCATTATTCTCCCTTTCTGAATTACCGGACAGGTTCAAAGGGTTTATTCTCAGTCTATTCAGACACCCCTTAAAGTTATAATTATACTTTGTTATCCATTATTTCAATCATACACTTAGTTGCATACTCTCTCCATTCTGATGAGCTTTTACCTTTAAGACTATCTAAGTGATCTCGGTTATTTTTTATATCATTTTTATGCTTGATTTTATCTTCCTCATCTAAATTTGACTCCATTTTTGTCAAATTAGTTTCCATGGCTTTTATCCAATTATTCCCTAATTCTACACACTTTTTGTCATCTTTTTCATCACAGATCTGTTTAAAAAAATTAAAGATAACTTCATCAGTTTTTACAGGATTTTTCATTTAAGAAATATTATTTATTAAAACAATTATTAACTAAAATTGCCATTAAAATCCAAATTACAAAAACTTCACCGTTTGTGAAGGAATAATCTGCTCCAGCAAAACCAGCAACAATATTTATAGCATAAATGATTATTGTAGAAATTACTAAGCTAAAAATTAAATTAATTAATCCAGTTACATATTTCATATTTAAAGATTATCTATATTTCTGTCTAAAGCAAATTTAAAATTTCTATTTATAAGTGATTATTTTTTAAGATGCGCGAATATTATAAAAATACCAGGTTGTATTCAAACATTTTATTTTAATTTTAATTAAATATATTCCTTGAATACAACCTGCTTAAAACTTAGTTTTTTATTAAGGAGGTTATTCAAATGAATCAAAAGCCACCTGACACTTAGCTGGGTAGCTACATATCAAAAAAACAATATAAGAAAAAAATCCATTTGGATTTAAAAGCCAAAAAGGCGATATAGAGGAGCTCTTTTGGTGAAAGAGCTAAAAGAGCGAACCTCTGACAAAAAAGATTTAATGTGGTGCTCTAAACTTGCTATGACAAGCCTTACAATTCGCCCACATAAATTTACCTAAAGTACTTCTAACATCATCCGAAGTTTCAATTATTTTCGTAAGTTGTATCATATCATTTGAAGATTTAGTCATCAGAGCATTGAACTCGTCTTTATTTTCCCAAATAATTGGGAGAGCCTCTGTTTTAAATCCTTCTTTAGTATTTTCAGGAAAATATTCAATTAGTGTTTTGTAATTTTCGCTCATCTCAATCATTAAAGTTTTCGCTTTTTCAAATTCATCTTTACTTGCTAAGGCTTGCACCCTTTTTGCAGTACTATAATTTTTACTAAAAAGCGCCTTTCTTCCCTTAATTATCTCCTCAACTGAAAGATCAAGTTCAGATTTTACTGGAAGTGACAAAATAACAAAAAATGAAATAAAGAAAATATACTTTAATATAATAATATTATATTTTAATAACATATGAAACTAACAAATAGCTTAACAGAATACGGCTTCATTTCCAAAGTTTTTCATTGGTTAAGTGCCGCAGTCTTGATAATTCAAATTCCCCTAGGTTTCTATTTAGTTGATATGGATTTTGGTGATAAGAGGTTAACTGTTGAAAGTATCCATGTAACTCTTGGTTTAGGTATATTTTATCTAATTTTATTTAGACTTTTATACAAAACATTAAATCCAACACCTCGACTACAAAATAGTCTTTTTCCTGGACAAAAGATTATTGCAAAACTAAATCACATTTTTTTATATGTTTCAATTTTAGTAATAACTATATCTGGTGCTTTAAAAAAACTATTTAATGGAGAAGAGCTTGATATGTTTTTTTTTAATCTTGAAATTCAAGATAATTTTGAGTTAGCAGAAATCTTTTATGAAATTCATATTATCGGAAATTATACATTAATAGCCCTTATATCATTACATATTTTTGCAGTTATAATTCATAAAATTTTATTTAAAGAAAATTTACTAAAAAGAATTTTATAAAATTATACAGATTAATTTGTCTTTAAATCTTATAATATTTTTATATTTCAACTCAATTTCTTGAACTCCAAGATCAATTTGTTCTCTCGAAAAATTTACTAAGGTAGAGATGTATTTATTTTTGATCATTTTTAGATATTCTTTTTTATAAACTTTTACATCAAAAAAAAAATTTTTTTTAGTCCTATAGGGATATAACTTTGTAATAATCTTTAATATTTCCTTATCTCTTTTAAGAGATTGTTCTAGTTTATGTTTCATTAATTTAAAGGTTGGGATTTCATTTTTATTTGTTTCAAGAGTAAAAATTAAAATTTTGCCTTTCGAGTTTAATCTTTTTTTTAAAAATCTTAATAATTTTTTGATTTCAATGAATTTCATTAAATGAATTGTTTGTTTTATTAAAATCAAATCAAATTTTTGATTACTAACTGAGGAATAATCTAAAGCACTAATTTTTTTGAAATTTATTCTTTTATCTCTATCTTTATGATTAATAATATCAATACCTAGCGGTTTTATTTTAAACTTAAACTTTGAGTTTAAAGCACCTAGAATTTTGCCCCGACCACAGCCGATATCTAAAATTTTTGAGTTAGAATTTAGATTAAAATTTTTTAATAAAAAACTGTTAAATGCATTAATATATTTTTGTGAAGATAACCAAGTTTTATTATCCCAATTTCTAACATTTTTTTTTACCATAGTTATTTAAATCCTAAACTTAGAGTCAAATCTTTGATAAATTTTATCTAAATAATAAAATAATGATAATCCTCTTAAAATCATAAATAAACAGAGTGAAATCCAAACTCCTGTATTGGATAAATACTTAGTTAAAGTTATTGAGATTAATAAATAACAAAACACTGAAAAAATCATCGCATTTCTCAACTCTTTTGTTTGAGAAGATCCAATAAAAATACCATCAAATTGATAACAGAACGATGCAATAAAAGGTAATAAGATTAACCAAATTACATAAGATGAACTTAAGTTTCTGATATTTTCAATATCAGACATTAAATTAATTACATGTTCATTAATAAAAAAATAAATAATTGAAATAAACAGACCTGTTAACGAACTTAGTAAAAAAGAATTTTTAATAATTGTTTTAAAAAGTTTTAAATCTTTTTTTCCAAGAGAGAACCCAACCATTCCTTCAGTAGAAAACGCATAAGCATCTAAAATAAATGCTGATAAGAAAACTAAATTTATTAAGATAGCATTAACTGCAACATAATCTTCTCCTATTTGAGTTCCTAAATAAGTAAACCATAAAAAGGCAAATGTTAATAAAATGGTTCTAATAAAGATATCAAAATTTATATTAAAAATATCTTTCATCTTTTTTAGATTAAATAAATTTAATACATCGATTTTAATAATAGTAAATTTATATAGATAATTAAAAGTATAAATCAAAAATATTAGAGATGTAATTAATGCAGAAAACAAAGTGCCATATGCAACTCCTTTAATATTTAAATCAAATTTTGTAACTAAAACAACACTTAAAAATATATTTAGAATAGAAAAAAAACCTACCACTAAGCTAGAAATTTTAGTTTTTTGTAAACCAACAAATAAGCCTGTAATAATATACAAAGTTAACTCACCAGGAGCTGAGTAAATTCTTATGTTAAAATACTGAATGTAAAATTCTTTTGTTAACTCAGATAAATTAAATATATTTAAGCTTAAATTTAGAATAAACGTTTGAGATACAAAAATTAGGGCTGATACTATCAATACAAAGAATAAATTTCTTAAAACTATATTTAAAATTTCTAGATAACTGTTTTGCCCAAAAGCTTGGGAAACCATACCCACAGTTCCCATTCTTAAAAAGCCAAAACTCCAAAACAACATAGAGAATAAATTTGCTGCAATCGATGTTGCTGTCAAATAAGAAAGATTTCCAAGATTTCCCATTAGAGCTGTATCAATAATAGCAACCAATGGAATTGCTAAATTTGCAAAGAAAATAGGAATAGATAATTTTAAGATGTAAGATATTGAAGATTTTTGCATTTAATCAATTTAATTTGTATTTTTTGATTAATGGCAAGCAACACCAAATTTTTTGAGTCTCCAATAATTATATGGCCAAGGTGTTAGAAATCCAACTACAAGCATTAACGGCACAACCCACCATGTTAATATTGCGCCACCTGTTAAAAGATAATCTGTTAAATTCATTGCAACTTCCATGCTTATCATTGAAATAAAACTCATACCAAGTGCTGTTCTGAGCGCATTACTAAAACTAAAATTTTGCTTAATCAAAATTATTGTCTCAAGAATTATACTAGTGATTAAACCATTAATAATTGCTAAAATCATTATCCCTAATACTGGAAATGGTATTTTTGTTAATTGAAAATATAAAATCGTACCAAAATCTCCAATAGCACAACCCAGCAAACACCATGCAGTATTTTTAGCACTTTGTTTCCAAGTTTTTGAGCAACGCCAGTCAAATGTAGTGGATTCCATATTTATGTGATATTATTAATTTATGATTTTTAAACAAGTTTTTGATAAAAAATCTAGCACTTACACTTACATAATTGCCTCAGCAGAAGGAAGAGAAGCTTTAATCATAGACCCTGTTTTAGAAAATGTTGAGGACTATATAAAAATACTCAATCAACTAAATCTTAAATTAGTAAAAGTAATAGACACACATATCCATGCTGATCATGTCACTGGTGCGGGAATGTTGAGAGATAAAACAAAATGTGTAACTATTATGGGTGAACATACCCCAACTGATGCTGTAGAAATAAAAGTCAAAGATGATGAAATAATTAAGTTAGACAAACTTAATTTTAGAGCAATTTATACTCCAGGACATACCTCTGATAGTTTTTGCTTTTTAATGGATAAATATTTATTTTCTGGGGACACATTGCTTATAAATGGCACAGGAAGAACTGATTTTCAAAATGGTAGTTCTAAAGATGCGTATAACTCTATATTTAATAGACTATTAAAACTTCCAGAAGATACACTTTTATATCCTGCCCATGATTATAAGGGCGAGACTGTTAGCACTATAGGTAAAGAAAAAAGATCTAACCCAAGGCTGCAAGTCAGAAATGTAGATGAATATATTGAAATTATGAATAACCTGGATCTTAAAAAACCAGAAAAAATTGATTATAACGTTGCGAGTAATCTTAAATTAGGAATTTAGGTTTTAATCGAAGATTTGATCGCTTCATATAGCAAATCTTTGGTTGTTTCACCGACGCTTCTATATATTTCTTTATTATCTTTGAAAATCAAAAGTGTAGTTTGGAACTGAACTTTTAATAATTCAGCAATTTCTCTATTTGTGACGTCAAAAGAGAAGTATTCAATATTATCAAATTTAATATCTGATAAACCACCTTCTTTTTTGGCAGTTTTTAAAATTTTCATTTGACCTGCGCATGAAGGACAATATTTTATCCAAGAACTAACTATTACTATTTTACCTTCGGCTTGAGCCTTGTTGAACAATTCTTTAGTAAAAGTAGTTTCTTTCTCTATTGCATTGGCGTTTATTGAAAATAAACAAATAATTATAAATAAAAGTTTTTTCATAGCGATCTTATACAACAAAAATTAAAAACCAATAAGAAGCTAGACCTGAAAATATTGTCGCAATGATACTTCTTGAAAAAATCCCAATTACCACAGCAATTATAGCTGCAATTATCTTTGGATTATCCTGAATTTGAAATAGTCCTGCATCATTTATAAAGATTGCTGGAAAAATGATTGCAGGAAATATTGCGGACGGTACAAAAGACAATATCTCTCTAATTCTATCATTAAACATTTCTTTTTTAATTAAAGCAATCATAGTAAATCTTGTGAGATATGTGATTAGTCCACAATATATTATTAAAGCCCAATTACTCATTTGTTTTAGTCATTTTTGTTAAAATAATTGCTGAAAGTAATCCAATTAATGCAGCAACAATTACATAAGCTTTGAATGGAATTATATTATAGCCGAGAGTAGCAACAAGTCCTGAAACTATTATTACAACTACGTTAATAAATTTTCTAAAATCGTTAATCAGTAAAGCTAAAAAAGTTAATGGAATCGCAAAACTTAATCCAAGTTTTTCTGGAATAGCAGCACCTAGTATAATTCCTAAAAAGGTTGTTGATTGCCATATTATCCAACAAGTTGCCCCACCACCAACTAAATGAAAATATTTATTTTCATCTTTATTTTTTTTGAAGTATTCATTTGATCTGGCAAATGCCTGGTCAATTAAAAAATAAGAAATAATAATTTTCCAAATTAATTTTAAATCTGATAAGTGTTCAGAAACAACAGCTCCATAAAGTAAGTGCCTTGAGTTTACTGCTCCTACTGAGCTAACAATTACTAAAGAAGAAGCGCCTCCTGAAAATAATTGTAAAAGAACTATTTGAGAAGCGCCTCCGAATATAATTAAAGACATTCCCATTGTTTCCAAAGGTGTAAATCCAACCTCAATAGCTAAAACACCAAATATTAATCCAAAAGGTACTACAGGGATCATTAATGGACTTACATCAATTACTCCTTTTAGAAATATCTTAAGCTTACTACTCATTTTATTAAAAAGGCTTTTATTAGAAGCAAACTATATGATCAATATGAATTGGTCTTTTAATACCAAATTTTTCATCCACCTCATGCTGATGAATATGATGAGAGTGAACAAATACAGGAATGAGGGTATTTGTTGGAGTTTTAAGGGTGTAAATAAAGTTAGTACCTCTAAATTTTCTGTCAATCACCTCGAATTTTAAGTTACTTCCATCATCATGATGTAAGTCCTCTGGTTGAATTAAAAGCTTTACATTAGATCCTATTGGGAATGGTTTGACAAAGTTACCAGTAATTGTTCCCAGATCTTTGTTTTCAAGGCTTTTAGGGCTTGTAACCTCTGCAGGAATTAGAATTCCTCTATTTAAAAAATTAACTACTTCTTCCGAGTTTGGTAAATGATAAACATTATAAGGGTCATCAAATTGTTTAAGCTCTTGATTTAAAATTATTCCACATTTCGATCCTAGGTAAAAAGCCTCATAAGAGTCATGGGTGACTATAATAGTAGTTGTCTTTGAATTCTTTAATACTTTTTTTAATTTTTCTTGTATCTCCTCTTTAAAACTTTGATCTACATTTGATAATGGTTCATCTAAAAGTAATAAATCAGGCTGCGTGATAAGAGATCTTGCTAGTGACGCCCTTTGAGCTTCACCAGCACTAATTTCATGAGGAAATTTATCTAATATTTGTGAAATATCCAATAAATCAATTAATTCTTCAAAATTAATAGATTTACTTTTTTTGATCTCATTTCTTTCAGCTCCCAATAATATATTTTTTTTAATCGAGTAATGTGGAAATAAACTATTTTCCTGAAAAGCAAGCGATATATTTCTGTTCTCAGGTTCAATATTTATTTTTTCTGAGGATAAGGTTTTTCCTTTGAGCGCGATTGAACCTTTATTTATATTTTCCAAACCCGCAATAGTTCTTAAAATTGTCGTTTTGCCAATACCTGAGGGTCCCAATAAACATATGATGTCCCCCTCATTTTCTATAGAAAAGGAAACATTCTTTACCTTAACCTTATTTCCGATCTTAAAGTCGACGTTTTTAATTTCAAAAAAGTTATTACTCATGATTTTCTCTTAAAATATATTTTGATGTTACTATAATAAATAAACTAGCAATTAAAATTAAAAATAAGGAAGGTACTGCTGCAGCTTCTAATAAATCTTCAGATGCAGAGATATATGCGGTGGTAGCAAGGGTTTCAAAATTAAAAGGTCTTAAAATAAGAGTTATTGGTAATTCCCTAATTATTTCTAAAGAGATAAGTATAATAATAAATAAAAGGGAATTTCTTAAAAAAGGTAAATGAATATTTGTAAAAGTTTTTCTTTTAGAATAACCAAGTAGGTAAGCACTCTCATCGACAGAAATATTCATCTTTTCATATCCTGATTTTATTCCATTAAAAGCTAATGAATAAAATCTGATAAAGTAAACTAAAACTAATCCAAACACAGATCCTATAAATATTTTTTTGATTGAAGAAAATCCAAATGATTTAATTATACTATCATCAAACCAAGCTATAAAAGTAATAAAGGCAATTGCTAAAATCACTCCTGGTATAGCATAACCTGAAATTGATAATGTAGATAAGAAATTAAGAGTTTTATTATTTGAAACTCTGTTGCCGTAATTTGATATTAAAGAAAATATTATCAAAACTAAACTGGATAATAAAACTAAATACAAAGTATTCAAAATTAAATTAGTAATTTTCAAATCAAACAGGTTTTCAGGAAATTTTATTGTCCAATAAAGCATTTGACTTAGTGGAAATAAAAAACTCACAAAAAAAATAAAAAAACAAAAGCCAAAAGCTAAATAAGCTTCAATTCCAAAAAGTTTTATTTTTTCTTTTTGTTTAAAACCACCTTTCGAATTAAAGTGATATTTAGCCCTTCTTCTAGATAAATTTTCCAAAATAAATAAAGAAAATATAAATAATAATAAAAAAAAAGATATTCGATTAGCAAAAGCTAAATCATCAAAATAAATCCAGGAGTTATAAATACCTGTAGTCAAAGTATTTATTGAAAAAAAGTCAACTGCACCGAACTCTGCTAAAGTTTCCATTGCTACCAAAGATAAACCCGCAACTATAGCCGGTCTTGCTGCAGGCAATATTACTTTAAAAAAGGATTTAAATCTCGAAAAGCCTAAATTTTTTCCGAGATCAATAAGATTTTGCGACTGATATAAAAATGATGCCCTAGCAAGTATATATACATATGCATATAAAGAGAAAGATATTGATAATATCGCTCCAAACATACCATCAAATTTAGGAATATTTTTATTATAATTTGCCTCTCCAAATAAGTTTTTTAAAATTGTAAATGCAGTTCCATAGTTTTCAAAAAAGGCAGTTAAAGAGTATGCATAAATGTAGGGTGGGACTGCAAAAGATAATATCAATGCCCATTTAAAAAAATTACTTCCTGGAAATTCATAGAAAGATACCAGGTAAGCAGTACCAGTACCAATCATGAAGGTAAGTAATAAAACTGATAATAAAAGAGTAAGTGAATTAAAAATATACTCAATTAGAAAAGTATTTTTTAATATTTCATAATAATTAGATGTAGCTTCAAAAAAACTTGCAAATACAGTTATCACTGGAATTAGTACAATTAAAGAAATTAAAAAAGATGAAACAAACCAACTATTGAATTTCATATTATAATCCGCCTTATGAACATGGAAAAAGTAAAGTGTCCACAATTAACTTTCACTAATAGTGGACACTATTTAAGAAAATCAAAAATTAAATACTTTTAGGATATGCGGAACCTCCTCAGTCTTAATTTCTGTTATTTTTCTTTTATTTATCCTTTCATTGATTTTTTTACACTCAATTAAACATGGGGAACATGCAACCGAAGATTTATTAAAATCAACTTCAGAAATAAATTTTTCTTTTTCTTTTACCATACTTACTTCCAACCAGCGGCTGTCATAACCTCTACTGCGGCAGCTTGATTTTTTCCATAAGAATCTAGTTTAGTCTTCATGTCTTGTTTGAAATCTAATCCTAAGTTATTAACAACTAGTGGACTTGGTGAAACACCATCAATCATTGGAAACTCAAAAGTATTATTTGTAAAATGTTCCTGAGACTGCGGAGTTAATAAAAACTCTACAAGTTTGACAGCGTTAGTTTTATTTGGTGCACCTTTTACTAAGGCTGCACAACTAACATTCATGTGTGTTCCTCTGTCATTTTGATTAGGGAAAAAAGCTTTAACTTTTTTAGCTGCTTCTTGTTGTTCTGCACCTTTTTTTCCAGATAACATCAGAGCTAAATAGTATGTGTTAGCCACTGCAATATCTGCTTCACCAGCAGCCACTGCCATTATTTGAGCTCTGTCATTACCGGTTGGTGTTCTTGCCATATTAGCAACAACTCCTTCAGCCCATGCAGCTGTTGCAGCTTTTCCATTGTTTTTTATCAATGATGCTACAAGAGATTTGTTGTAAATATTGCTAGATTTTCTAATTACTAATCTACCTTTCCATTTAGGATCAGCTAGACCTTCATAAGTCATTCCAGATAATTCAGCGCCAGTTACTCTTTCAGGTGAATAATAAATTATTCTTGCTCTTTTTGCGATTCCAACCCACTTGCTTGTTCTAAAAGTTTTTGGAACAGCTGCTTTAATAGCAGGGGATGTTAAACCACCTTGAAGTGTGCCTTTCGCATCCATAGCACCACACCTTCCAGCATCTGCTGTGATATAAAGGTCGGCCGAAGTATCTGCACCCTCGCTAATTATTCTTTTTTCTAAGGCACCAGATTTGCCATTAATTAAATTTACTTTTATGCCAGTTAAATTTGTAAACTTGGAATAAAGTTCTGAGTCTGCTTTGTAATGTCTTGCATTAAAAACATTAACTTCATTTGCGATAGAAAAAGGTGATACAAATAAAGATGTGATTATTGCAAAAATCGTTACTTTTTTCATTCGTTCTCCATTTCTCCGCATTATTTAGTTGAAAATGATAACTATTCGCAATGATAATGATAATCAATCGCAACAATGTCGCACACGGATAATCTTAAAGAGAATTATCTAAAAATGCCGGATTAAGCTTCCCAGTCGCCAATTTTACTGAATAAAAAATTTCTAAATGCTTGAACTCTAGCGGTATTTTTTAAGGATTGAGGATACACAAAATGGGCTTCTGTAATTGGACCTTCAGATTTTGGTAATACCTTTATAACTTTGTTTGAGTCACTTACTAAATATTCAGGTAATGCTGCTAAACCAACTCCAGACTCAACAGCTAAGAGTAAACCCATAACACTGTTAACTTTCATTATAGTTTTTCTTTTTTTGCCATCGTGCATGCCAAGTTTTAAAGCCCAATCTGGATTATAAACTGGAGATGGTGCGCCTTTACCAAATGAGATAAACTTATGCTTGTTCAAATCTCCTATAGTTTTAGGCATTCCATTCTTTTCGAGGTATTTATTTGAACCATAAATATAGTATTTAATATCAACTAATTTTTTTTGAATGTAATTAAGCTGTTTAGGTCTTCTCATAAAAATACCTATATCTGCTTGTCTTGTGCTCAAATCTAATTCTTTATCATCAAATACAAGTTCGATCTCTATTTCTGGATGAAGTCTCATAAATTCTTGTATTCTAGGAGTTAACCAATGTGTACCAAAACTTCTAACAGTGGTGATAGTTAATTTACCAGTAGGTTTATTTTTTTGATCACCTAATGAAGTTTCTACCTCTTTTAACTTGCTAATTACCTCATGTGCAGTTTTGAAAACATACTCACCATTTTCAGTAAGTGTTAATCCCCTTGCGTGCCTTTCAAATAATTGAACTTTCAAATCTTGTTCAAGGGATTGTATTTGTCTACTTATAGCTGACTGACTTAGATTTAAATTGACAGTTGCACTAGTAAAACTACCAGCTTCTGCAACAGCATGAAAGATTTTTAATTTATCCCAATCCATTATTTGTTTAAATCAATTAAAACTCTTCCAGTGATCTCACCTTTAAGTATTTTAGGATAAGTTTCAATCAATTCCTCTAAACTTATTGTTTGAATAGACTTTTCTAATAAATCGAAATCAATTAAATTAGCTGCTTCTCCCCAAATAAATTCTCTTCTTTTAATACTGCAGTTTGCAGAGTCCATGCCCCAAAGTTTTATACCTCTTAACATAAACGGAATAACATTGGTGTTAAGTTCATTTGTACTTGCATTACCACAAACTGCTATAATACCTGTTGGATTTGTTTGCACTATTGCGTTGGCTAAAATTTTTCCACCAACAGTATCAACGACCCCATCCCATAAGCCTTTATCAATTAATTTTGGATCTTTATCAAATTCAGCGCGATTTATAACGTTTTTTGCACCAAGTGATTTCAAATACTCTGTTTTTGAGTCTTTTCCAGAAACAGCTGTAACCTCATAACCCATTTTATTTAAAATCATCACAGCAACACTTCCTACACCGCCTGTTGCTCCTGTGACTAAAACATTTTTTACTTTTTCACCAAGTAACAACTCTTCTCTTGCTTTTATAGCGAATGCTGCCATTAAGGATGTGAAACCTGCAGTACCTAAAGTCATAGCTTGTTTACTTGTTAAGTTTTTTGGTTTTTTTACTAAGAAATCTCCATTGACTTTTGTAATTTGTGAGTATCCACCATAAAATATTTCTCCAACCCTAAATCCTGTCAAAATTATCTCATCACCTTCCTTAAATTTTGAATTTTGACTTTCAATTACAGTTCCTGAGAAATCGATACCAGGGATGTGGGGAAACTCTTTTACTAACCGCCCACCATTTTTTAAAATCATGCCATCTTTAAAATTTAAGTCTGAAAAATCTACTTTGACTGTAACATCCCCATGTTTTAAGAAACTTTTATCGATAGATTTTACTTCTCTTATAAATTCTTCACCTTTTTGATCTAAAACTAATGCTTTAAATTGATCTGACACTTTACTCTTTTGATATACTTATAAATCTTAGATATCTATTTTGATAACTTAGATCATCTTTAAATTGACCTAAATAATAATTTGTAACAGTTGTAGCTTGCTCTTTCTTAATACCTCTCATGGTCATACATTGATGAGTTGAATCTATTGTAACAGCTACTCCCTTGGCATCTAAAGACTGCATAAGGGTATTCGCAATTTGCATAGTAAGTCTCTCTTGTGTTTGAAGTCTTTTAGAGAATACTTCAACAACTCTAGCCAATTTACTTAAGCCAACTACTCTATCCTTAGGAATGTATGCAACATGTGCTTTTCCTATGATAGGTGCCATATGGTGTTCACAATGACTTTGCACGGAAATATTTTTTTGGATGACCATATCATCATAACCATCAACATCTCCAAATGTTTTATCTAAAATTTGATTAGGATCCTCATTGTATCCTTTAAAGTACTCCTTAAAGGCTTTAACTACTCTTTTGGGAGTTTCCAATAAGCCTTCTCTGTTTGGGTCTTCACCCATCCAAGCTAAGATTGTTTTAAAAGCGTCCTCAGCTTCTTTATCTGAGATTTTATTTTTTTGTTTATTGATATCTGTATCTTTAACAAGTTTCATGCAGAGTTTTATACCTATATTTTGTTAATTTTAAAATATTTAAAATATAGCTATATGTGCTACATAATAACTGTATATGTTCAAAAAAAGAGAAAATGTAGTCGAAATCGAAGAAGGCAATCTTCTATCTCCAAAATTTGATAATGATGGACTTATTCCAGTTATTACAATGTGTGCAAAAACAAAAGAGATTTTAATGCACGGCTATATGAATGTTGAGGCGCTAAAAAAAACAATTGAAACAAAAGAGGCTCATTATTTTAGTCGATCAAGAAATGCTATCTGGCATAAAGGAAAAACAAGCGGTTTTACTCAAAAAGTAAATGAAATAAGAATTGATGATGACCAAGATTCTATATGGTTAACAGTAGATATTGGTGATGGTGCAAGTTGTCATGTCGGTTATAGATCATGTTTTTATAGATCAATTCCCTTAGGACCTATCGATAATGGACGTAAAGTTGAAATGAAATTTTTAGAAAAAGAAAAAAAGTTTGATCCAGAAAAAGTTTATAAAGGTCAACCAAATCCCACTAAGATATAAGACTTATGAAAGTGTTAAGCCCGTTTGGCCCTAAGATTGCTATAGTCAAAATTCCGAAAAAAATTATAAATAATATCAATTTGGAAGTAGATAAAATTATAAGTGATAAAAAAAGATTAAAAAAAAGTGATTACTCAAAAAAATTGGTTGGTCAAGTGATGCAAGAAGTAAAATTAGATAATAAATTTATCAAAAAGAATCTTTTAAAATTTGTTAAACATAATATCAAGAAATACATAAAGCAAAGTTCTAAAAGAAATGTTAAAAGGATAAATCTCAAAAGTCTTTGGGTGGTGAGACAATTTAAAAATGAGTATAATCCAATTCATTTTCATAGTGGTAATATTTCAGGTGTTGGTTATTTAAAAATACCCAAAAATATTACTAAAAGTAAAAAAAGACTTAAAACAAATGGAACTATAGATTTTATCCATGGCTCAAAATCATTTTTAAGTGATAGTTTATTTAATCATAATCCAAAAGTTGGTGATATGATTTTATTTCCAAACAATTTAATGCATACCGCTTACCCTTTTAAAAGAGAGGGAGAGCGAAGATCTTTTTCTTTTAATGTAGATATTGATAAAAAAACATTAGATATTTTTAATGGATAAAATTCAAAAAAACGTTTTAGGTGAGGATTTAGAGCTTTGTTCTAATAACCCTTTAACCGGCTGGTATAGAGATGGATGTTGCAATACCGATGAAAATGATCATGGTTTGCATACTGTTTGTGCAAAAGTAACTACAGAATTTTTAGAATGGTGTAAAGATGCTGGTAATGATTTAATTACACCTCACCCTGAATTTGGATTTCCAGGACTTAAAGATGGTGATGGTTGGTGTGTTTGTGCAACTTGGTATGCAAGAGCTGTGGAAGCTGGAAAAGGTTGTCCTATTTATCTAAAGAGTACTCATGAAAATACTTTAAAGTTACTTCCAATTGAAACATTAAAAAAATTTGCAATAGATTTGTCTTAATTACATGTTCCCATATCTTGGTCCACCTCCACCTTCAGGTGTAACCCAAGTAATGTTTTGTGATGGTTCTTTGATATCGCAAGTTTTACAGTGAATACAATTTTGAGAATTAATTACAAATTTATTAATATTATTTTCTGTTTGAACCTCGTAAACACCTGCTGGACAATATCTTTGAGCAGGCTCATCATATTCTTCTAAAGTATAATTAATGGGTAAATTTGGATCTTTTAACTTCAAGTGAACTGGTTGATTATCGGCATGATTGGTGCCTGTTAGATAAACAGAGCTTGTTTTATCAAAAGTAAGAATATTATCTGGTTTAGGATAATCAATTTTGGGCATCTCTTTAGCTGATTTTAATGTCTGATGATCTGCATGTTTATGTCTTAATGTGAATGGAAGTTTGCCTCTAAACAGAATTTGGTCAATTCCTGTAAAAATAATCCCCAATATTAAACCCCAGCTAAAACTAGGTTTTACATTTCTAGCTTTATATAACTCATCATATAGCCAACTTTGTTTGAACTTTTCCTCAAAGTTAGACAAATCCTTATCATTTTTGATGTGTTCATTAATTGCTTCAGCAGCTATTATTCCACTTTTCATAGCAGTATGAGAACCTTTTATTTTTGGCATATTTAATGTTCCAGCATCACATCCAATGAGTAATGCACCAGGCATAAACATTTTTGGTAAACTTTGGAAACCACCTTCAATCAATGCTCTTGCACCATAAGAAATTCTTTTTCCTCCCTCTATCATTTTTTTTATGGCTGGATGAGTTTTAAATCTCTGAAATTCATCGAATGGTGATAAATGGGGATTTTTATAATCTAATCCAATTACATATCCTAAAAAAATTTGTTTGTTTTCAGCATGATAGATAAAACTTCCACCGTAAGTGCTGTTATCCAATGGCCAACCAGCACTATGTATAACCATTCCTTCATGATGATTTTTATCTTCTATTTCCCAAATTTCTTTAAAACCAATTCCATACTGTTGAGGATCTTTTCCTTTATCAAGTTCAAACTTTTTAATTAATTGTTTTCCTAAATGTCCTCTGCATCCTTCAGCAAATACAGTAACCTTTCCTAACAATTCTATCCCAGGTTCAAAACTATCTTTTTTATTTCCGTCTTTGTCTACTCCCATATCTTGAGTGGCCACACCTTTAACTGAACCGTCTTCATTATATAAAATTTCACTAGCGGGAAAGCCTGGAAAAATTTCGACACCTAAACTTTCCGCTTGTTCTGCTAACCACCTACACAAATTAGCAAGACTAATTATATAGTTTTTATGGTTTTGTTGAACAGACGGTAATAACCAAGTTGGCCAACTTAATGATTTTGTTTTACTTAAAAATAAAAATTTTTCTTTAGTAACTTTGATTTTGATTGGTGCATTTAATTCTTTCCAGTTTGGAAACAATTCATCTAGAGCTCTAGTTTCAAAAACATTTCCACTTAATATATGAGCACCAATCTCTGATGCCTTTTCTAAAATACAAATGTTTAATTCTGAGTTTAATTGTTTTAATTTAATTGCAGTTGTTAATCCAGATGGACCACCACCTACAATAACAACATCATATTCCATTTTCTCTCTGGACATAGAGTAATTTTTTACAGATTATATTATTTTTGTATAGTGTTTAATTTGTTCAATTCTTCCAAAAATTTTGGTAGTGCATCAAATAAATCTGCCTCTAAACCATAATCTGCAACACTAAAAATTGGAGCTTCCCCATCTTTATTTATAGCAACAATTACTTTGCTCTCTTTCATTCCAGCCAAATGCTGAATAGCACCAGAAATTCCTACAGCAATGTATAGGTCTGGCACAACTACTTTGCCAGTTTGTCCAACTTGATGATCATTTGTTATATAACCTGCATCAACTGCAGCTCTCGAAGCACCGATAGCGGCATTAAGTTTATCCGCAACAGCAGTAATTAATTTAAAATTTTCACCACTTTGCATACCTCTGCCACCAGAAACGACTACTCTAGCAGTTCCCAATTCTGGTCTATCTGATTTGATTTCCTCTTTTTTTATAAATTTAGTAATTTCTGTTGCTTCAGCAGCATCACCATTTTGTATTTCAGCTGACCCACCAGATGTTGGAGTAGGGTCAAAAGATGTGGGTCTGATTGTTACACACTTTATTTTATCATTACTTTTTACTGTAGCAAATGCGTTACCTGCATAAATTGGTCTTTGAAATGTATCTTCAGATATTACTTTTGTAATATCACTTATCTGAGAAACATCTAGTAAAGCCGCAACTCTTGGCATTAAGTTCTTTCCAAAAGTATTAGCTGAACATATTATATGCGAATAATTTCCAGAAAGTTTTATAATAACTGATGTGTAATTTTCTGCTATATAATTTTCATAAATTGGATTATTTACATTTATAACCTTTTTAACATTAGGAACCTGAGAAATTGATTTTGCTACCTCTTCAGAATTTGACCCAATTACTAAAACATGAACATCTTCATTAATTTGAGATGCAGCAGAAATTGCATTAAAAGTAAAAGGTTTAACTTCTTTATTGTTATGTTCTGCTATTAATAAAACTGACATTATATTACTTTAGCTTCATTTTTTAATTTTTGAACTAATTCTTCAACACTTGCGACTTTAATCCCAGCCTTTCTTTTTGGGGGCTCTTCTACTTTAATTTGCTCTATTCTTGATTTTACGTCGACTCCAAGATCACCAGCACTTATTTGCTCTATAGGTTTCTTCTTAGCCTTCATTATATTTGGCAAAGAGGCATATCTTGGTTCGTTTAATCTTAAGTCACAAGTAACTATAGCAGGTACGTTCACCTCAATAGTCTCCAGTCCTTCATCGACCTCCCTAGTGACCTCTAAAGTTTTTTCTTTTACTTCTATTTTTGATGCAAATGTTGCTTGTGGCCAATTTAATAGCGCAGCTAACATTTGACCAGTTTGATTACAATCATCATCAATAGCTTGTTTACCCATAAAAACTAGATCTGGCTTTTCTTTTTCAACAATCTTTTTTAAAATTTTGGAAACCGCCAAAGGTTCTATTACCCCATCAACTTTTACTAAAATACCTCTATCAGCTCCAACAGCTAATGCTTTTCTTACAGTTTCTTGTGCCTTTTCTTCTCCAACCGAAACTGCCACAACCTCTTTGGCTTTGCCTGCTTCTTTAATTTTTACTGCTTCCTCTATTGCATTATCATCTGGAGGATTTGTAGACATCTTAACATTGTCGGTAACTACCCCAGAGTTATCTTCTTTAACTCTTATTTGAACGTTATAATCAATAACTCTTTTGACTGCGACTAGGATTTTCATTAAGCTCTCAATAATTTATTTTCATTATCATAAGGGCTTTCTTCCAAAATTGTTGCCTCGTACATTTTTCCCAGTATATCAACTTTTAGTTTTTCACCAACATTAGCTAAATCAGGTTTGACCATTGCTAATGCAATTGATTTATCTAATCTAAAACCATACTCACCGCCTGTAGCTCTTCCAACTACTTTATTATCTTTATAAATTGGATTGTTTCCTAAAACATCCGAGTCTGTTGTGTTATGAACTTCAAGAGTTACTAATTTATTATCAAAACCTTTTTCTCTCCATTTATTAAGCGCTTCTAAACCAATAAAGTTGCCTTTATTAGGGTGAACAAATCTATCTAAACCTGACTCATATGGAGAATATTCTATTGACAATTCTGTACCTACAAGTTTGTAAGATTTCTCAATTCTTAAACTATTCATCGCTCGTATACCAAAAGGTTTCAGTCCTAAGTCTTTACCGGCTTCCATCAACTTATCAAAAATATGATTTTGATATTCAATTGGATGATGGAGCTCCCATCCTAACTCTCCAACAAAATTTACTCGCATTGCATTTACCGGTGCATATCCAACATTGACATTTTTAGCGGTAAGCCATTTAAAGTTTTCATTTGAAAAATCATCTGTTGAAACTTTCAGCATCAGTTCTCTTGCTTTTGGTCCCGCAACTACAAGAACTCCAGTGCTATTTGTAAGATCCTCAAATATAACTGATCCATCCGTTGGCATCCATTTTTGTATCCAATCGTGATCTAATCTCAAATTTGCCCCCGCTGATACAAGATAATAACTATTTTCCGCCTCTTTCATAATTGTAAATTCTGAATGCACGCCGCCTTTTGTGTTAAGGGCGTGGCATAAATTTATTCTACCGATCTTTTTAGGTAGTTTATTTGCAACTAAATAATCTAAAAACTCCTCTGCTTTTGGACCCCTAATTCTACATTTTGCAAATGCAGTCATATCTAAAAGCCCAACATTTTTTTTCACGTTTTCACATTCTTTCTTAATTGCATCAAACCACTTAGATCTTCTAAACGACCAATCATCTTTTTGCTCCATACCATCAGTTGCAAAAAAATTTGGTCTTTCCCAACCAAATTTTTGACCAAAAACTGCTCCAAGTTCTTTCATTCTCTCGTAACAAGGTGATGTTCTAAGTGGTCTTGCAGCTGGTCTCTCTTCGTCGGGATAATGAACGATAAAAACGTGACTGTAAGCTTCCTCGTTTTTTGCTTTTAAATAAGACTTAGTCGCATAATTACCATAACGTCTTGGCTCAACTCCAAGCATATCAATTGTTGGTTCACCATCAATGATCCATTCTGCCAATTGCCAACCTGCCCCACCTGCAGCAGTAATTCCAAAACTATGACCTTCATTAATCCAAAAGTTTTTTAATCCCCAAGCAGGACCAACAATTGGGTTTCCATCTGGAGTATAACAAATCGCCCCGTTGTAAACTTTTTTAACACCAACTTCACCAAAAGCAGGTACACGATGTATTGCGCCTTCAATATGTGGAGCAAGTCTATCTAAATCTTCCTGAAATAATTCATACTCAGAATTCTTTGATGGTCCTTCGACATAACAAGCAGGAGCACCATCTTCATATGGACCAAGAATTAATCCACCAGCCTCTTCTCTCATATACCATCTGCTATCACTATCTCTTAATACGCCCATCTCAGGAAGACCTGTTTTTTTTCTTTTTTGAATTTCAGGATGAGGTTCAGTAACTATGTACTGATGTTCTACAGGTATTACTGGAATATCTAGTCCTACCATTTCTCCAGTTTGTCTAGCAAAATTACCTGAACAAGAAATCACATGTTCACATTCAATCGATCCTTTGTCGGTTTCAACAATCCACCCATCTTTTGTTTGTCTCATTGATAAAACAGTAGTATTACGATAAATTTCAGCTCCTCTATTTCTTGCCCCTGTTGCAAGAGCTTGTGTTAAATCTGCTGGTTGAATATATCCATCTTCTGGATGTTGAATCGCTCCAATTAAATCATCGGTATGACACAAAGGCCAAATTTCTTTTACTTGTTGAGGTGTTAAAAATTTTACATCAACTCCTATAGTTTTTGCTACTCCTGCATACTGATGATATTCATCCATCCTGTCTTTCGTGCTTGCGAGACGTATATTTGAAACAACACTAAACCCAACATTTTTTCCTGTTTCTTCTTCTAATGTTTTATAAAGATTAACAGCATATTTATGAAGCTGACCAACTGAATAACTCATATTAAATAGAGGCAATAGTCCAGCAGCATGCCAAGTTGAGCCTGAAGTTAGTTCTTTACGCTCAACTAAAACAACATCTGACCACCCTTTTTTGGCTAAATGATAAAGTGCACTAACACCAACAACCCCTCCACCAACTACAACTACTTTTGTTTTAGTTTTCATAAAATGATTCCTACTAAATTTTTATTCATTTCGAAACAAAATTGTATAAATGATCTCAAATTGAACTTCCTAATGGTTCGGGACTTGAAACCATTGTTGTCAACCAACAGTTATTTAGAGGTCCATCCCCCGAGTATTTTTCAACTTGCCAATTGAACTTATGATATGTCTTTTCTTTATCTAATAAAATAACCTCAAATTGAACCCAGCTATCTCCTGATCTAGTTTGAGTAATGGTATGACTTAAATGATTTATCATCATTTGATAATTATTGCCTTTGATCATCTTCTTAAACCTATCTAGGGGTCCTGTAGCTCGTTTATTATTAGGGTGAGCAAAATTCCAGGTTTGTTCTATACCACTATCCTTAAATTTTTCGTTATTTTTTTGTAAACCAAGTAATTGTATCTTAACAACTTCGGCTGGTCGAATAGAACTATTAGGCTTAATTAACTCGGCTTTTGAAATAGAAGTTGAAATGAAAAAAATAATTAATAATTGTAAATATTTCTCTAGCATTTTCTAAGAATTTTTTTAGTTAAGATATTTTTCGATTTCGATCTTAGTACATTTATTCTCAACATAAATTATATTATTTGCCTCAGCTATTTTTTTAGCTTCAGGACTTTTGATATCTAGCTGTAACCACAAGACTTTTGCTTTTATTTTGACTGCTTCGTTAGCAATTTCTACAGCTTCATTTGATGGCCTAAAAACATCAATTATATCTACTTGTCCATCAATTTCAGAGACTTTCGCATACACTTTCTCACCTAGAATTTTTTCACCTCTAATAGTTGGATTGACTGGGTAGACTTTGTAACCATTATTTTGAAGGTATTTCATTACAATTGTTGACGTCTTTTTTAAGTCCTTACTTGCGCCAACTAAAGCAATATTTTTATATTTAGTTAAAATACCCTTAGTTTCATCCATCTCATTTATTTTTCCAAACTGGTTTTCTTTTTTCAATAAAAGCAGAAATTCCCTCTTTTGCATCCATTGCCATCATATTTATTGTCATCATCTTACTTGTGTGTGCGTAAGCTTTTCTGAGTGGCATTTCTAATTGCTTATAAAAAGTTTGTTTTCCAATTTTAATTGTAAGATTAGATTTAGATGCAATTTTTTTTGCAATTTTTAAAACTTCTTTATTTAACTTAGATTTTGGAAAATAATCATTAATCAATCCAATTTCTTTTGCATAATTTGCTTTAATCGGTTCACCAGTTAATAACATTTTCATCATTGGTTTTTTATTAACCTTTCGACTAACAGCAACCATAGGTGTACTACAAAATAAACCAATGTTTACCCCTGGAGTGGCAAATAATGCTTCTTTAGTGCTATAAGCCAAATCACAACTGGCAACTAATTGACATCCTGCTGCATAAGCTGCTCCATGCACTTTTGCAATCACTGGTTTTCTACCTTCAACTATCCGCAGCATTAATTTTGAGCACAAATTAAATAATCTTTGATATTTTTTTTTGCTTTTTAAGTTTCTTACTTCTTTTAAATTATGACCCGCACTAAACCCTTTTCCTGCTCCCTCAAGAATTATTACTTTAGTTTTTCTATCGTTATCTAATTTTTTAAAAACTTTGATTAGATCATTTAAATTTTTAAATGATAAAGAATTGTATGTTTTCGGTTCATTAATAATTATTCGTGAAATATCATTTAATTTTATAACTTTAATATTCATTAATTATTATTTTAATTTGCCTTCTTCTCTCATCTTGGCTCTTATTTTAGTTGCAGAGATTTCTTGAATTTCTTTTGAAAGCTGAATTTCCTCAATTTGATAACCAACACCCCTACCATAACAAATATTTGTTATATTTGGTACTAACACAATTTTGTATCGTCCTTCAAATTCAGGTTTAAGCCTATCCTCTATATTTTTTTTCACAGTTTCAAAATCAAATGGATTATCATCAACTCCTTGAACATCTCTAATCTGTATACAAACTTGACCTGTCTTTTTTAAAATTTCTTTAAATAATGCATAATGACCATCGTGAAAGGGTTGCCACCTTCCTAACATCTGAGCGGTTGGTTTTTTATTGTCCCACTTATAGGTCATTTTTAATCTCCTTAAGTATTTTTGGAGCCCAATTTTTAGCATCTTGTGAAGTAACATGAAAGTTATACTTATCAGGCTTTACAAACATTTTATTAGTATCTTCAAATCTACCTTCTTTAATAGTGTCAACCCAAATGATAAAATCCGCAGGAAATAATTTCCTAGCCTCAGGTGTTGGGCATATGAAATCAGCTACGACAAAACTTCCATCTTCTTTTAGCTTTAAGGCAAAATCAGCCATTCTTTTTGACTGTCTTTTTCTTCCCTCCTCTGAAAAATCCCAGTCATTTGCCTCTTTTCTAACTTCATCAGCGTTCAATCTTTTGGCATTAAGTAATGGAGCCAACTCATTAGCCAAGGTTGTTTTTCCTGACCCAGGCAGACCCATTATTAAAATAATTTTCATAATTGTTTTGTGACAATAAAAATCGATTCTATCAAGCTGAATTTCTTTGACAGCTTTTTTAAAAAAGATAATCATCCTATTAAATGAACTTTTCTTTAGAAATAGGCCCGACTACTGACCTAGACACTGTTCCTCCAGTTAAAGATATTTACATAACAATGTTACCTGGTGGGGATTATAAAGAGACAGCACAACAAGCAGTTGAGTTAGTTAAAAAAGGTTTCAATCCTGTTCCTCACTTTCCAGCAAGATCAATCCAGAATGAAAAGCAACTAAAAGATTATGTTTCAAGGTGTAAAGACGGCGGAGTTAAACAAGTTCTTGTAATTGGTGGTGGAAGAGAGCCAATGGGAAAATTTGATAGCTCGTTTCAACTTTTGGAGACTGGTTATTTTGAGAAGATGACAATAGGAATTGCTGGACACCCAGAGGGGAGTCCTGATATATCCGACTCAGATTTAGAAAAAGCTATGATAGATAAAAAGCCTTATGCTGATTATATAGTAACACAGTGGTTATTAGATCCTCAGCCTATTATAGATTTTGTATCTAAACAAAGCGTACCAGTGCATGTAGGAATTACTGGACCTCTTAAAATTTCAAGCTTGATTAAGTTTGCAAACATTGTAGGAGCAAAAAATTCCTTAAATTTTCTTAAATCTAATTTTACTAAGGCTTTAGATTTATTAAAACCTAAAGACCCTAATGATTTAATTGGGAAGCTTAAATCACATACTGATTTCTTTCACATTTATACATTCGGCGGCTTGAAGGAAACTAACAAGTGGTTGAAGGAGAATAGTTATGTCTAAAGAATTTGACTATACAAAATTAAAGCATGTTACTTCAGTAGATCAATCAGATCGAAAAGTTCCATACAATTTAAGACAAAGTGGTCCAACAAAAGTTGAAATGTTGATTTCTACAAGGGTTAGAAAATCACCTTATTGGCATTTATCAATGCAAGCTGGATGTTGGAGAGCAACTGTTTATAATCGTATTTATCATCCAAGAGGATACGTAAAACCAGAACATGGTGGGGCTATGGTGGAATATGATGCTATTGTAAACCATGTTACAATGTGGAATGTTGCTGTTGAAAGACAAATACAAGTTAAAGGTCCTGATGCAGAAAAATTCGTTGATTACGTAATTACAAGAGACGCAACTAAGATCTCACCAATGAGAGCAAGATATGTAATTTTATGTAATGCATATGGTGGAGTTCTAAATGATCCAATTCTTCTTAGAATTTCAAAAGATGAATTTTGGTTTTCATTATCAGACTCTGATATTGGGATGTATTTACAAGGTGTAAATGCAGATGGAAGATTTAATTGCACTATAGACGAAATAGATGCATGCCCTGTGCAAATACAAGGTCCAAAATCAAAAGCACTTATGAAAGAATTATTAGGAGATCAAGTCGATTTGGAAAATATGCCTTTTTATGGATTAGCTGAAGTTAAAGTAGCTGGAAGAAGTTGTGTTATTTCTCAGTCAGGTTTTTCGGGTGAGGCTGGATATGAAATTTATTTAAGAGATGCAACCTTATATGCTGATGAAATGTGGAATGCTGTTCTTGAAGTTGGAAAGAAACATAATTTGATGGTTATTGCTCCTGCTCATCATAGAAGAATACAAGCAGGCATACTATCTTGGGGACAGGATATGGATCAACAACATAACCCTTTTCAATGTAATTTAGGTTATCAAGTTTCTTTATCAGGTAAAGGCGAGTGGAATAAAAAATCTGATTATGTGGGTAAGGCAATTTTAGAAAAAATGAAAGCAGAACTCATAGCTGGAAAAAAACCTTATAAGCTACAATTGGTTGGGCTTGAAATGGGTGGAAAACCGATTGATGACTACGCCCCTGATTTTTGGTTAATATCAAATGAAAACGGCGGAGAGCCAGTTGGATTTATTACATCCCCTTGGTATCATCCAGAAAAAAAGACAAATATCGCAATGGGATATGTACCTTTTGATGGAACTCTTAATGCAAATGGTTTTCCAAAAGGAAAAGTGGGCACAAAATATAAAGTTCATTTACCTGAAAAATATTCTAGCACTCCTGGCAAACCAGTTGATGCAGTGGTTACAGATATACCATTTAAAGAGTCATATAACGCTAATACAAGAGAAGTATCTAAAGGCTAAAAAATTTAAGGATATAATCAGTTTAAGTTGCTTATGACAAAAGGTTTCTTAATTGTAGTTTGCATTACTATCACAATTGTTTTAATACTTTTCCCATTAATTATTTCATATAAAGAACAAAAAAATAAAAAAAATTAAATGTTTGGGGAGTTTCTTAATATAATCTTTAAATCTATTAAATTAGATAAATCTCTTTACACCGATAGTAAAAATTTTGGAGAGGCTTCAATATATTTTGCTGGCTTAATAATGATATTAGATGGTATCGCGGGTGCAGTTGCAGCAAATAATATAATTAAAACCGCAGTTGCAATGTCTGGATTAACAGCGATAATCACCTGGTTTATATGGGCAATTTTAATCTTTGTCATTGGTGTAAAACTATTCCCAGATAAACAAACTAAAACACCTTTTAAAAAAGTTTTAACGGCAGTAGGATTTGCTCATGCACCTGGCTTATTAAGATTTTTTGCAGTTACTCCAGATTTAATGATACCTATAATATTATTAACCCAATTCTGGATTTTTGCTGCTTTAATCATTTCAACAAAACAAATCCTTAGTCTTAAATCAAATTTAAAATCTTTTGGAATAGTTTTTTTATCATTCCTAACTATTGTTTTTTTTATCGATCTCATTCGTTATGAGCAGAATGAATATGATGCCTATAAATTCTATCTAAATAGGAAAAATTGTTTTTGATACTCTGCAAGATTTGCAAATTTTAAAACCTGTAAGAATTAAATTTTGAGAAACGCTTTCATCCTCACTTTTACATTCATCACAAATATCATCTAATTCTTTATTGTATGTTTTATCAATATCTTTATCTTCAATCACAACCGGTGAATTTATAACAATTTTTCCAAAAACACTAATTTTATTGAAATTTTTATCTAATTTTGAAATAAAGTTTATGCTATTTAAATCATGAAAAAGACAAAAGACTTAAAAGTTGCTGTTATAATGGGTAGTCAATCTGACTTCAGAACTATGAAGTTATCTACTAAAATATTAAAAAGTGTCGGTATAAAATTTGAGACAAAAATAATATCAGCCCATCGAACCCCAAAAAGAATGTATGAATTTGCTCAATCTGCTGAAAAAAATAATTATGGAGTTATAATTGCTGGGGCTGGAGGTTCGGCACATTTGCCAGGTATGATTTCAGCTTTAACATCTATACCGGTTTTAGGTGTACCAATCGAAAGTAAGAACCTTAAAGGACTTGATAGCTTACTATCAATTGCACAAATGCCAAAAGGAATTCCTGTGGGAACTTTGGCTATAGGAGATAGTGGAGCAATCAATGCCGGTTTATTAGCCGCATCGATTATCGCAAACACTAATCCTGCGGTTAAAAAAAGATTAGCAAATTGGCGATTATTACAAACAAAATCAGTAAAAAAAAAACCTAAAAATTAAAAATGTCAGGAATAAATTTGGGTATTATTGGTGGAGGTCAATTAGGAAGTATGCTATCTGAAGCAGCAAAAAAATTGAATATAAATTCAATTATTTACTGTGATGATATCGATGCACCAGCAAAAAACTTTTGTAAACAATTCATTTACGGTGATTATAACGATAAAAATAAGATACAAGAATTTGTAAATAAAGTAGATTTAATTACCTATGAATTTGAAAATATACCTTTCGAAACTTTAAATGAAATTAATAAAATTAAACAAGTTATTCCTAAGCCATCTATAAATAAACTAATTCAACACAGGCTAACTGAAAAAGATTTTATAAACAAACTTAATATAAGAACAACTAAATATGCATCTGTTGAGAGAAAAACTGATATAGAAGCTTTAGGGGATTTTTTACCAGGAATTTTAAAAACTACTACCTTAGGATATGATGGTAAAGGTCAGTATCCTATCAAATCAAAACAGGATTTAAATTCTTTGAATATCGATTTTGCAAAAGGATATATACTTGAAAAACTTGTAAAACTTAAAAAAGAAATATCAGTAATTATAACAAGATTTGGTAATAATAGTTATGAGATTTATGAGCCTATTGAAAACATACATGAGGATCAAATACTCAAATATTCCAAAATACCTGCTGAAATTAACAAACGATTATTTGATGAGTCAAAAGAATGGTCAATTAGAATTGCTGAAGAGTTAAAATATATTGGAACTTTGTGTGTAGAATTTTTTATTGATAGAAATGAAAATTTATATGTAAATGAGATCGCTCCAAGAGTTCACAATTCTGGTCATTTGACTATTAACGCATTCAATATAAGTCAATTTGAAAATCATATTAGAGCTGTATGTTCTCTTGAAAAGATTCCACTTAAAAAGATTTCAAATGCAAAAATGATTAATTTAATCGGAAACCAAATAATACCTTACAGAAAAAATTTAAAGGTCGATGATAATCAATTTTTCTTTGATTATCAAAAAAAAGAAGTTAAAACAAAAAGGAAAATGGGTCACATAACTACACTAGTTTAAATGTTTAAAATTATAGAGGGCAATTTTGATCATCCAGAGGTAAATGAACTTTTAAAAAAACACTTCATTGAACTCAGAGCCGCTTCACCTGAGGAGAGCACACACGTTTTGGACATCGCTGGGCTTAAAACTCCTTCAATAAAATTTTGGAGTTTGTGGGAAAATAACAGGTTATTAGGCTGTGGTGCATTAAAATTTTTAGATAAGGACCATGGTGAATTTAAATCAATAAGAATACATGACAACTTTAGAAGACAAAATATTGGAATAAAGTTAATTCAACATTTAATTATTGAGGCCAGAAAACATAATTTAAAGAGAATAAGTATTGAGACAGGTGCTGGAAAATTTTTCGAACCTGCAAGAAAACTATTTAAAAAATGTCATTTTGAACCTTGTGAACCTTTTGCTCACTACAAAATTGATCCAAATTCGTTGTATTATACAAAGCAAATTGACCACGATTAAAACAAAAATTATCATAAAGCATCAATTTTGTTGACAAAACTCATTAAATTTTGAAGAACCTGTTATTACTTAATTATAAGTATTAAATTAATATAACAAAAAGTAAGAAAACTATGAGTCTACAAGGAAAAGTAAAGTGGTTCAATCCTACCAAAGGTTTTGGTTTTATTGAAAGAGACGATAAAGAAAAAGATGTATTCGTTCATGTTTCAGCTGTAAGAGATGCTGGTATGAATGGTTTAGATGAGGGTCAAGCTTTGACTTTCGATGTTGAGGATGGTCCCAAAGGTCCTTCAGCAGTTAATTTAAAAACTGCATAATTTTCAAAATATCATTTATTGGCTACATTAATATAAATTATAATTCTAAAAATTTAAAAATTTCTGTAGCCAATAATACGTCTATTAATATATAAAAAATTCATGATAGGTATTCTTGGTGGAATGGGAACACAAGCAGGTTTAGACTTTTGTAATAAACTTGCAATTTTAAATAGAGGTAAAATAGATCAAGAATATCCCCTGTTTATTCTTTATAACAAAGCAAATATTCCGGGAAGGCCTGAGTCGATAGGTATTCACACTAGGAATCTAACTAAAAATTTAAATGTAAAAAAAAATAAAATAAAATATCAACTTGTTTTAAAAAGTTTAGTTAAAGGATGTAAATTACTAAAAAAAAGTAAATGTAAGTTTCTTGTAATACCCTGTAACACAGCACATTATTGGTATGATGATTTAAAAAAAAGAATAAACTTACCGATAATAAATATGCCAAGAGAAGTTTATAGACATACAATAAAACAGTGTAAGAAAAATTCTACTATTGGTTTGCTTGCTACAGAGGGTACTTTAAGAACTGGAATATATAATAATTTTTTTGATAAAAATTTTAATTTAATTTTTCCAGAGTCAAAAATTCAAAAAAATTCGGTCAATCGAGCTATAAAATTTGTAAAGATGGGCGATGTAAAAGCAGCAAGTAAAATAATCAAACCTGCTATAAATTATTTAATAAATAAAAAATGTAAAAAAATAATTCTTGGATGTACTGAATTACCAATTGCAATATTTGCATTTAAGTCTTTTGATAAAATTAAAACATCAAAAATATTTTTAGATCCTAATTTGATCTTAGCGAATGCAGCAATGAAAAAATATAAGATATAAAGATATATGAAATCAAAGGACAGACCCTACATGTTATATGTTGCAGAAAAAATATATTTAGAAATTTCCAGAATAAAAGAAAACAATATTGATTATACCAATTCCGATGCTATTAAAAATTTTATAAAAACTAAGTTTTTTGAAAAATTAAGTAGTGGTAAATTTCACGATGAATGGTTGGAAAAATTAAAGAACAACGACTTTATTGATCAGAATAATAATAAAATTCCAGCAGAAACAATCAAACTGTTGCATGTTCAAAAAGACATGATGATCAAACAATTAATTCAATTTCCTGATTTATATTATACAAAAAATAAATTTCCTCTTAAAATTTCACAACGTGCCTTTGATCAATTATGGAGAATTTGTGAAAGTTACGAATTATGGTGTAAAGAAACTGAGCAAAGTGAATTGCTTAAATTGAATATTATTGATTAGAATGTAAATAATCATTTTTATTGATTAATATTTGAAAATAAAAGATTTTAATTTACAAATTTTAAATGATCAGAGTTTTTCCAATCATATTTGTTCTTTTGTGGTCATCTGCATTTATTACAACTAAACCAATTGTAGATAATAGCGATCCTTTCGCTGCACTAGCTTTTAGGTTTTTTTTTGTAGCAATAGGTTTTTATATTTTTTCCCTATATTCAAATCAGTCCTTAGCTGTGAATAAAAAGAATTTAATGGAAACTATTTGTAGTGGAGTTCTTTTTCACGGACTTTATTTAGGTGGTGTATTTTATTCAATCTCTATTGGAATGCCGACTGGGATTGCTGCCTTGATAGTAACGCTTCAGCCTATTTTAACAAATATATTGAGTGGGCCGATTCTAAATGAAAAAGTAAATTTAAAACAGTGGATAGGTGTTTTGTTAGGATTTATAGGTGCATCTTTAGTTTTAGGAATCGATTTGGGCTCTAAAATTCCACTTTTAGGACTAATTGCAACAATAGTATCTTTAATTTCAATTACTTTATCTACAATTTGGCAAAAAAAATTAAGTAAGAACATGCCTTTAGCTGTAAGTAATTTTTATCAAGCATTTGGGGGTTGTTTATTTCATGTTCTTATAATTATATTTTTTGTTGAACCTTATATTAACTTTACAAAGACATTTGTATTGGCAATGAGCCATCAAATATTTCTTGTTTCATTTGGAGCATTTACAATTTTAATGTTTTTAATTAAAAAAAACTCAGCAAGTAAAACTGTATCTATATTTTTTTTAATACCATCAACATCTGCCTTTTTGGCGTGGGTTTTCTTGAATGAAAAATTAACTTATTTAGATATCCTGGGATTTATTATAGCAACTGTAGGTGTTTATATTGCCACAAGAAACTAAAAACTAATAATATATTTTCAAAAACGCAAAAAAGATATACTAATCAATATCTTTATAAAAAGTACAAAATGGCAAAAGTTAAATCAGATATAGAAATAGCTAGAAAAGCTAAGATGAAGCCAATAAGTAAAATTCTAGGTAAGATTAATGTTCCGGACAAAAGTAGTGCATTTAGTCCAATGGGTAGACATATTGCAAAAATAAATTTTGAATTTCTAGAAAAACTAAAGAAAAAAAAAGATGGTAAATTAATTTTAGTGACCGCTATAACACCTACCCCAGCAGGTGAAGGTAAAACTACTACTTCAGTTGGATTAAACGACGGGTTAAATAAAATTGGAAAAAAATCTATTGTATGTTTAAGAGAACCAAGTTTGGGTCCTTCATTTGGAATGAAAGGTGGTGCAGCTGGAGGAGGATATGCTCAAGTGATTCCTATGGAGCAAATAAATTTACATTTTACAGGTGATTTTCACGCGATTACTTCAGCGCATAATTTATTGTCGGCTATGATTGATAATCACATTTATTGGGGAAATAAACTTAACATAGATGAAAATAGAATTGTTTGGAAACGTGTAATGGATATGAATGACCGCGCACTTAGATTTATTGATATTAATACTAGTGGAGTCGCTAAGGATTTTAAAAGAGTTGATGGTTTCGACATAACAGTTGCATCAGAGGTAATGGCAATTTTTTGTCTATCTAACGATTTAAAAGATTTAGAAAAAAGAATTGGTAATATTACTTTTGCATACGATAAAAAAGGGAGCCCACTTTATGCAAGAGATATTAATGCTCATGGTCCTATGACTGTTTTGCTTAAGGAAGCAATAAGGCCGAACGTGACTCAAACTTTAGAAAATAATCCCGCAATAATTCATGGAGGTCCATTTGCAAACATAGCCCACGGGTGCAATTCAGTGATTGCAACAAAATCTGCATTAAAATTATCTGATTATGTAGTAACTGAAGCAGGATTTGGTGCAGATCTTGGTGCAGAAAAGTTTTTAAATATAAAATGCAGGAAAGCAGGGTTAAGCCCTAGCTGTGTGGTAATTGTTGCAACAATAAGAGCATTAAAAATGCATGGAGGCGTTGAAAAAGAAGACTTGAAAAAAGAAAATATATCGGCGTTAGAAAAAGGATTGGTCAACTTGGAAAGGCATATAACAAATATAAAAAAATTTGGTTTAGAACCAATAGTAGCCATAAATCATTTTGCGCTAGATACAAAAAAGGAGATTAAAACCGTTTTAAATTTTTGTAAAAAAAATAAAGTTGAAGTAAGTGAATGCAAGCATTGGGCTAAAGGTGGAAATGGGACCAAAGATCTTGCAAAAAAAGTTGTTAAAGTCTGCAAAAATAACAAAAATAAATTTAAATTTTTATATAATAGCAATCTGAAACTTTGGGATAAAATAGAGTTAATTGCTAAACAAATCTATAAGGCTGATAAAATAACAGCTGATGATAAAGTCAAAGAACAATTAAAAGTTTTTGAAGATAATGGTCATGGAAATTTACCAGTTTGTATTGCAAAAACTCAATTTAGTTTTTCAACAGACCCCAAACTCAAAGGTGCCCCCTCAAATCACGAGATACCAATAAGAGAAGTAAGATTATCCTCGGGAGCAGAATTTGTGGTAGTCATTTGTGGATCAATAATGACAATGCCAGGATTGCCAAGAAAACCCGCCGCTAATACTATTAAATTAAATCAAAAAGGCCAAATTGAAGGTTTATTTTAATTTAATTCTTTAAGCCAATTTTTAAGTTCTAACATTTTTTTTTCTTTGACTGTGGTCTGAATTTCTTTTTCAATAAAAGATATGTGATTTTCGAGATCATTTTCATTTTTGAATACTTTTCTATATTCAATTAATCTTTTTCTTCTAAAATTAATCAAACTTATCATTTTTTCATAAGTTATTTCAGGATGATATTGCAAACCCCAAACTCTAGTTTTATTTATTTGAAAATACAAACTTTGGACTTTATTAACTTTATTAGATGCAAGACAAATACCGTTTTCAGGTATTTTCACAACTTCGTCATAATTAAAAGCAGGAGAATTAAATCTTTTTTCTTTATCTTTATATAATGGATGCTTTAAACCGTATTCATTTATCTCAATTTCTTTTGCGATACCAACATGAGATGTGTTAGCTTTTTTTACCTGGCCTCCTGCAGCAGTTACAGCCACTTGCATGCCCCAGCAAATTCCTAAAATATTTTTAACTTTATTTTGACATTTTTTCATAAATTCAATTTGTCTTCTGATCTCTGGAGTGTCGTTATAAATGTTAAGGCTGCTCCCTCCCCATATTAATCCATCGTATGAATTTAGCTTATCGATGAAAACTTGAATATTTTTATCTGATGAGGGATTTATAACTTCTAAGATTAATTCTTTATCGAGGTATTCTAGACTTTCCTTTAAACTTTCAGTGTGGGTTTTAATACCCGCTTCTGTGAAACTCCCGTTCTCTTCTGCTGTATTACCCTCCACTATCAAAATTTTTTTCATTTAATTTCTATTATTTATTAAACTTTTATAAATTTCTTAAAAAACAATTCCTATTTAAAAATTCTTTAACAATCTCAAGTTGTAATTATCAATTATATTTGACGATTTTGTTTCACTTCTTAATAATGATTATTAATTGCAGAAACCTAAGCTATGTGGTTAGATTATAGCTTATTAGAATGTTTAACATAACTAAATATAAGGGAGGAATAATGTTAGCAAATATAGTTAAAAGGCTAACTTCTACTCTAACAGTAGTTATCGCTTTATTTTCTTCACTTACTTTACCTCAAAGTGTATCTGCTGCTGAAACGCAATATTTTCCAGTAGCAAGTAGTCGTGTTGGACCTTACTCAGCAATGGGTACTGGTTACTACGGGGCTCAAATTGATTACATGAACTATGTAAACATGACAGGTGGAGTAAACGGAGTAATGCTTACATGGCAGGAATGTGAGACTGAGTATAATGCGGTAAAAACAGTAGAATGTTACCAAAGACTTTTAGAAAAAGATGGTCAAAGAATAGTAGTGTTTGATACTTTAGGAACACCAGGAGCGTATGCAGTAATTAACCGAATGGCTAAAGACAATGTGGTTTTAGCTCAATATGGTTATGGAAGAACTGACGGTGCTGATGGAAGAGTATGGCCTTGGGTATTTAATGCTGCAAGTCACTACTGGTCACAAATAGCTGTTAAATTAAAATTTATGGCACAAATCGAAGGCGGAATCGATAAGATGAAAGGTAAAAAAATCGTTCACTTACACATTGACTCTGCTTACGGAAGAGAGCCATTACCAGCTATGAGAAAAATTTGTAATGACTGGGGAGTTGAGTTGATTGAAATATCAATCCCACCTCCAGGTCTGGAACAACAATCTCAGTGGCTGCAAATCAGAAAAGAAAAACCTGATTGGGTTACTTTCTGGGGAGCAGGTTCTGGAATGAATTCAACAGCAATGACTAATGCTGCTAGAATTAATTTCCCAAGAGATAGAATGATGTACGTAACATTTGGTGCTGCCGAAGAGGATATGTATCCAGCAGGTGATGCAGCTAAGGGAACTTATGCTGTTGCTAATGCTTTACCAGGAGAATATCCATTGGTTAAAGACATCAAAGACAAAGTATACGGTGCTGGAAAAGGTAACTTGGCTGATCCAAATAGGATTGGTTCAGTTTACTGGAATAGAGGACTAGGTGCTGCAGTTATGTGGATTGAAGCGTTAAGAAATGCTCAAAAAATGCATAACAAAGTTGGTAAAGCAGTAACTGGTGCAGAGTTTAGAGATGGTTATGAAGCATTAAACATGACTGAAGCTAGACTTACTGAACTTGGAGTTGGAGGAATGTTAGCTCCATTTGCTATTTCATGTGCAAACCATGAAGGTGCCGGTAAATTTGCTGTAATGCAGTGGGATGGAACAAAATTCAATCAGGTAACTGGTTGGGAAGCTCCAGGCGATCCTGCATTTATAAGAGGTCTAGTTGAGGACTCTGCAGCGAAATTTGCTAAAGAAAACAATATTACACCGAAAAAATGCGGATAATTAATTTAGAGATAAATTAATATCGATTGGAGGGGGAGTTAGGTAATCAAATTATTTTAACTCCCCCTTTAAATAAAATTTAATATAAATGTAATAGAAAAAAATTTAATGAACACTTCAACCAACATACTTGATATTAAAAATATCGAAGTAACATATGATAATGTTATTTTAGCTCTACATGATGTTTCATTAAAAGTGCCAAAGGGAAAAGTAGTAGCACTACTTGGAGCAAATGGAGCGGGTAAGAGTACAACATTAAAAGCGGTTTCAACTATGCTAGCCTCAGAAAGAGGTAAAGTAACGAAAGGTACAATAGAATATGATGGCACCTCAATTGAGAAACAAAATCCTTCACAAATGGTTGGGCTTGGCATGGTTCAAGTATTAGAGGGCAGAAGATGTTTTGGCCACCTCACTGTTGAAGAAAATATTATTGCTGGGGCATACTCAAGAAAATTATCAAAAGGTGATATCAATCAAGAATTAGAAAAAATATATACCTATTTTATTAGATTAAAGGAAAGAAGAAAAAGCCAAGCCGCGTTTACATCAGGTGGAGAACAACAAATGATAGCAGTTGCAAGAGCCATGATGGCTAAGCCTAAGATGCTACTTTTAGATGAACCTACAATGGGTTTAGCACCACAATTAGTAGCGGAGATTTTTAACATTGTTAAAGAGCTAAATCAAAAAGAAGGTGTTAGTATTTTACTTGCTGAACAGAATACCAATGTTGCACTAAAAAATTCAGATTACGGCTACATTATTGAAACAGGAAGAGTTATGTTAGATGGTACAGCCCAAAGTTTATTGAGTAATGATCAGGTGAAAGAATTATATTTAGGTATTTCAAAAAAAGGTAGAAAAAATTTTAGAGATGTACTTAAAGAAGAAAGCTTAACAAAGAAAAAAATTAATTAAAGATGGCGATTGAGAGAAAATTTAAAATAGGTAAACCAATATTAGAGGTAAAAAATATCTCTCTTTCTTTTGGTGGTGTTAAAGCAATAACCGATACCTCGTTCGATGTACTTGAGCATGAAGTTAGAGCTATAATAGGACCTAATGGAGCTGGAAAAAGCTCGATGCTGAATTGTATAAATGGAATTTATAAACCTCAACAAGGAACTGTTTCTTTTAAAGGAAAAGAAATTCCAAATATTACTCCCAATCTCATGGCACAAATGGGCCTTTCTAGAACATTTCAAAACTTAGCTCTATTTAAAAGAATGTCAGTTCTGGATAATATTTTAGTAGGCCGAAAGCTTCACACGAAAACAAATTTTCTTGAGGTTGCTTTTCAACTACCTAAAGTTAAAAAAGAAGAAAAGATTAATAGAGAAAGATCTGAAGAAATAATCAGTTTTTTAGAAATAGAAGATATTAAAGATACACCAGTTGGAAAACTTCCTTACGGATTACAAAAGAAAGTAGAATTAGGTCGTGCTCTCGCAACTGACTCATCTGTAATTTTACTAGATGAGCCTATGGCTGGAATGAATGTAGAAGAAAAAAGGGACATGTGTAGATTCATTTTAAAAGTAAATGATGAACTCGGCACAACTATGGTTCTTATTGAGCATGATATGGGAGTAGTTATGGATATATCAGACAGAGTTGTAGTGCTTGATTATGGTAAAGTTATTGGCGATGGTACGCCTGATGAAGTAAGATCAAATCAAAAAGTAATAGACGCTTATTTAGGAGTAGAACACTAGGATAAATATATGGTTGATGAATTATTATTTTTTATGGAAGTTTTGGTTGGCGGTCTGCTTGCTGGAACGATGTATTCATTAGTAGCTTTAGGATTTGTTCTAATTTTTAAAGCTTCAGCGACGTTTAACTTCTCACAAGGGGCTATGGTTTTCTTCTCAGTTCTTGCTTTTGTTGGATTTATGCAAGACTTCAATATACCTTTCGTACTTGCATTTATTTTGGCTGCCCTTTTGATGGTAGTGGTTGGCTTGTGCACTGAAAGATTTGTTTTAAGACCTCTCATGAATGCCAGCGAAGACACAGTGCTAATGGCCACAATCGGTCTAGGATATGTTTTAGAAGGCTTGGCTCAAGCAGCATGGGGAGTAGAGGTAAGAAGATTAGATTTAGGTATAGGAGATTTTCCAGTACCGTGGATTGCTGACAACTTAAAATTATTTATTAGTGCTCTTGATATTACTGCAGGAGTTGTGGCTGCTATTATGATTATTGGTTTGTTCCTTCTATTCAAATATACAAAAATTGGTCTTGGTTTGAGAGCTGTTGCAGATGATGCAGGTGCCGCTAGTTCAATAGGAATTCCCTTAAAACATATTATGTTATTAGTTTGGTCTGCTGCGGGGGTTGTAGCTTTGGTTGCAGGATGTATGTGGGGTGCAAGAGCAGGTGTCCAATTTGCTCTTGTTGACTTAGCTTTAAAAGCTTTGCCAGTATTAATTATAGGTGGTTTTTCATCTATTCCAGGAGCAATTATCGGAGGTTTAATTATTGGTGCAGTAGAAAAAGTATTAGAAGTATACATTGGGCCATTCTTTGGAGGTGCTATTGAAGGTTGGGCTCCTTACGTATTAGCAATTTTCTTTTTATTATATAGACCAGAAGGTTTATTTGGAGAAAAAATTATTAGGAGAGTTTAATTTATGAAACCAGTTTTTATGACTTATACAAAAAAAGACCTGATTAACTTAGCTGTTTGCATGGTTCTAAGTGTATTAGTAATACCAACATTTATTACAACAGAATATTGGTACACTTCTATATTAATTCCTTGGCTTTGTTTGGCTTTAGCCACAATTGGACAACAAATTGTTATGGGTTATACAGGACAGTTAGCTTTAGGTGCTGCTGGTTTTATGGCTGCAGGCGCTTTTGCTATGTTTAATCTTATTTTACGAGTGCCTGATCTTGGTTTCGTAGGCTCACTAATAGTGTCAGGTTTAATTGCTGCAGCTTTTGGAATTTTATTTGGTCTTCCTAGTTTAAAAGTAAGAGGAATTTATCTAATGGTAGCCACGTTAGCTTCGCAGTTTTTTATTATATGGATGATAGATAAATTTGGTTGGTTTAAAAACTATGACTCATCAGGAATTATAACTGCTCAAGATATAGTTATCTTAGGAAAACCATTTACAACTCCATTAGCCATGTATTTTGTCTGTTTAGCTGTTACCACAGTTTTAACCTTACTAGCGATGAACATGGCTAGAGGTAGCACTGGCAGGAATTGGATGGCAGTAAGAGATATGGATATAGCTGCAGAGTCAATGGGAGTTTCATTATTAAGAACAAAGGTACAAGCATTTGCCATCAGCGCATTTTATTGTGGTGTTGCAGGCGCACTTTTTGCATTTTGTTATCTTAAATCTTTAGAGCCAGTTGCATTTGATATTAAACTATCTTTTAAAATATTATTTATGTGTATTTTGGGTGGGCTAGGCACTATTAATGGTGCTTTTATTGGTGCAGCATTTATCCTACTTTTTCCCGTTCTCTTAAACGCAATTGGTAACAATGTATTTCATGGTGCAATTGACGCAACAATTATATCTTCTATAGAGCAAGTGATATTTGGTGGGTTGATGATTATTTTTATGATTTATGAGCCTTTAGGGATGGCAAAACTTTGGGAAAACATCAAACAAAAATGGAAGACAAAAATTCCTTCGTCAACAAATATAAAGTCTTCTCTTAGCAAAAAAACCTAATAGTGGATAAAAAAAAGTTAATTTTTGCATTACTGGTTGGAATTATTATAGGGTTGCTTGTAGAAAATAACTTTCTAATCGGCTAAATTTTTTTATTATATATTATCGTCTTTAGCAAATGAGCCATCAACGGTATATTTTTTTTATCAATTTTTTTTAAAATATAAGGAGCAATTTCTCTAGCTAATTGCTCACCTTCGACTGTATCTTTTGGCATAAACTTTTTTTTAGCTGCTGCAAATGTAAAACCTTTACCCAAAAAATCTCCCATTTTACTATTCCTTCCACCCACAGCACTCACATATAAATCACCAATACCAGCAAGCCCTAATATCGTCGATTCATCTCCTTTAAAATATTTTATTAAAAATTTCATCTCATTCACACTTTTTTGGAATAAGTCTGATGCAGTGTTAAAATTTTGACCTGATCCTATTACCATTGCATATATATTTTTTATTGCTGAGCAAATTTCTACTCCAATAACATCTTTAGAAAATTCAGCTCGATAGTATTTGGTAGATATTTGTTTTCCAATCCATTTAGCAACTTTGATATTCTTATTTGCTACTACCACGCTTGTTTTATTTTTTCTTGCTAATTCTTTAGCTAAACAAGGTCCTTTTAAAACGGATACATTTGCAACATTATAATTATTTTTAAGTAACGCTGAAATAGTTAAGAGTTTTTTTCTTTTTTTATCATATTTTAGTCCTTTAGTAAGAACTAGTAATGGTACTTTTATTTTTAAGTCTTTTAACTCTTTTCCAATAAAATCAATTCCAGCAAGACTCAATGCAATTACAATTAAATCAAATTTTTCTTTAAATATGTTTTTTGAATAATTCTTAAATTTTAGTTTTTTGGGTAAATTTATTTTTAAAGAAGAATGAAATTTTTTTTTTGATGCTAAATTTTTAATGAAAACTTTATTATATGGTTCAGTAATTAAAACTTTATTACCATTTTCTAAACACGGAATTGAAAAAGCAGAACCCATTGCACCACCGCCAATAATTAATATTTTTTTCATAAAGTTTTTCTTTGTATAAATATTAATATAGGTTTATTCATAGTTTGAATATAAAAAAAATTTAAAATGCAAAATCTTAAATGGAAATACTCCAAATTCATAATAAATAAAAACTTTCAATTTAGTAGAAGATATGTTCTAAAATATTTGCCATCAGATTTATTGGTCAATTCTCACAAAAGTATATCAAAATGGAAAGGATATAATCCAACTCCTCTATTAAAATTGAATAAACTAAATAAAAATCTTAAACTTAAGAATATATTTTACAAAGACGAATCAAAGCGATTTCACTTGAAATCCTTTAAAGCTCTAGGTGGAGCTTATGCAGTAGAAAAAATTTCAAAAAAAAATAATAGAATAATTGTTTCATCTGCAACAGCTGGTAATCATGGTAGATCTGTAGCATGGGGAGCAAAAAGACTAAAATTAAAGTGTAAAATTTTTGTTAGTCAATTTGTAAGCGAAACAAGGGTAAAGGAAATCAAAAAACTTGGCGCCGAAGTAATTAGAGTAAGAGGAAATTATGAAGCATCATTGAGAAAATGCCAGTTACTTTCCAAAAAAAATAATTGGAAAATAGTTCAAGACGTCTCAACAAAAAATTATAAATATATTCCTCAACTGACAATGGCAGGTTACTCTATTTTGATTAAAGAAATCTCCAAACAAACCAATCAATATATTACTCATATATTTCTTCAAGCGGGTGTTGGTGGTTTAGCTGCAGGTTTGGTTGCTGGAGTAGCAAAATATTTTAAAAGAATTCCAAAAATTATTATTGTTGAGCCTGACAGAGCTGATTGTGTACTTCAAAGTATCAAAAACAATAAATTAAAAAAAATAAGAATAAAAAGAGAGAGTATTATGGGCGGTATGTCTTGTAATGAAATGTCTCTAGTACCTTGGCAAATATTAAAAAAAGCAAGCAATTGTTGTGTCTCAATTTCGGATAATAATGTTGCTAAAACAGTAGCTAGCTTAAAAGATAAAAAGTTTAGCAAAAATTCAATTATAGGTGGTGAATGTGCTACTCCAGGAATTATTGCTTTGATTGGAATTTGTAACGACAAAAAAGCTAAAAAATTGATAAACCTTAATGAAAATTCAAATGTCTTAGTCATTGGATGCGAAGGTAATGCAGATGTTAAACTTTACAAACAACTGTTATCTAAGGGTAGAAAATAGATAATTATGTCAAAAAATGCAATTACCTGGATCAGAGAAGATTTTAGAATAGAAAGTAACCCTGCTCTTTCTTACGCAACTCAAAATCATGAGAGAGTGCTAGCCCTATACATTTATAACAAAAATGATTTTGATGCTAAAAGAGAAGCACAAAAATGGTGGCTTTCAAAATCATTAGAAATCTATAAATCTGAACTATCTAAGTTTAAGATCAATCTTCAAATACTAGCAGGTGATGAACTAGATATATTTTCGAAAATTAATAAAAAAGATAATATTTCTGTATACTGGAATAAAATTTACGAGCCAGACGTAATCGCGAAAGGAAAAAAAATTAGAGACATTTTTGTTAAAAATGAAATTAATTATAAATATTTCAAAGGGAATATTTTAAATGAGTTTCAAGAAGTAACTAAAAATGATGGAACGCCTTTCAAAGTGTTTACTCCTTTTTGGAAAAATGCTGAACAAAAATTTTTAGGATTACCACCGAGTAAAAATTATAGTATTAAAAAAAAAACAAAGTCACTAGCATTCTTTAAAAATTGTATTGAGCCAAAGGATATTCTTCCAAAAAAAAATTGGTATAAAAAGTTTGAAAAATATTGGAAGGTATCTGAGGACGAATCTAAAAAAATTCTAAAAAATCTAATTGATGGTAAAATTAGAAATTATGGAACTGCAAGAGATTATCCTTCTGTTGATGGTACATCTAAATTATCTCCTTATATTAAACATGGACAAATTCACGTAAATACTATTTGGAAAAAGTGCAGTGAAATTAAATCTAAAGGGATTGGTTACAGAAAATATATTAATGAACTGGGTTGGCGTGAATTTTCGCACAGTCTAATTAATTATTTTCCAGAATTTTTAAAAGGAAATTATAGAAAAGAATTTGATAAGTTCCCCTGGGTCAGAAATGAAAAGTTTTTAAAGGCGTGGAAATCAGGTATGACGGGTTATCCGATTGTCGATGCTGGGATGAGAGAACTTTATGAGACTGGATGGATGCATAACCGAATAAGGATGGTTGTAGGTTCCTTTCTAGTGAAACATTTAAGAATAAATTGGACTGAAGGTGAAAAACATTTCAGAAATTGTTTATTAGATTTCAATAAAGCTAATAATGTTGCTCAATGGCAATGGGTTGCAGGATGTGGAGCGGATGCAGCTCCTTACTTCAGAATTTTCAATCCTATTCTTCAAGGAGAAAAATTTGATAAAGAGGGCGTATATGTTAAGAGGTGGATTCCTGAACTAAATAAAGTTCCAAAAAAATTTATACATAAACCATGGGAGATGGAAATAAAGTTTCAAGAAGCAATTAAAACAATTATAGGGAAAAATTATCCAAAACCAATAGTTGTCCATGAAGAGGCACGTAAAGCTGCCTTGGAGGCTTTCCAAACTTTAAAAAAAAATTAAGTCTCACCTAAAAAATGATGAATTATAGATCTTGTTTGTGGATTTATTCTATGTTCAAACAAATAGATTCCTTGCCAAGTTCCAAGTAATAATTTTCCGTCTTTGATGCTTAAAGATATTTGATTATTAGTTATTGCTGATTTTATATGTGCCGGCATATCATCTTTACCTTCTGTGGTGTGAATATACAATTTGTTGTCCATGGGAACTAAATTATTAAAATAATTTATTAAATCTTTTTGAACATCTGGATCTGCATTTTCCTGTACAACTAATGATGCACTAGTATGCTGAATACTCAGATTTATTATACCAGTTTTAAAATCATTTTTTTTTATCCATTCAAGAGTTTGATCAGTAAAATCATATAATTTCTGACCATTGGTATTTATTTTCAAATTATAAAATTTTTGTTTCATATATTGTATTTCATAGAAGTTAATTCATATAATCTACTAATTGTACGTTTAAAAGGCTCCTCTAATGATCTTGAGGTAGTAAATTCATGTATGTTCTGACTTGCTGTCACAGCTATAGGTAAATTTTTATCATATATAATATCTATTAAAGTTATAAACCTTTGCTGTTGATTAGAATTAATATCGTTAAACTGCGGGATTTTTTCGATAATCATAAATTTTAAATTTTTTACAATTTCTAAATAATCCTCTGCTCCTAAATTATTGTCACAGAGCTCATCAAAGTTAAATCTAGAAATACCTTCGTAAAAATTTTTTATCTCAAATATTCTTCCTTTAATATTTAAATTCTTTGAAAAATTTTTTTTATTTTTTGTAATAACTCTAAAAAATTTATTAATTTCAAAATTATTTTCTTCATTGAGAGGGAAAAAAAATCGTTGTTTCTGATTATCTTTTGATCTTCTATAATCTTCCTCAATTCTTAACTCATGTTCTACTGACTTTGACTGCATAATATTAATGAAAGGCTTGAATTGATCTCTTTGTAATCCATCTTTATAGAGATCTGAGATTTTTGTATTTGAGGTAATGATTATTTTAATATTTTGTTTAAATATTTGCTCAAACAACTTTCCAAGTATCATTGCATCTACAATGTTAGTTACCTGGAATTCATCAAAGTAAATTAATGATATTTTAGATTTCAAATCATTTACAAATAAGTTTATGATATTTTCATCGCTACTACCCTTGTTCTCATGAATAAAATCATGAAAATTAATCATAAATTCATTGAAATGAAGTCTTTGCTTTTTGGTATCTATAAAATCAAAAAAAAAATCTAAAATCATTGTTTTACCTACGCCTACACCTCCAAATAGATAAAAACCCAACTCATCAGAGTTTTTTTTAAAAATCTTTTTTAATAATGAGTTTTTAAAATTTTTATTATGGTAACTTTCAAGTTGTTCAATGACTTTAATTTGATTTTGATTAATATTGAATTTATTTTTTTTACAATGTTCCAAAAATAAATCTTTAAAATTCATTTCTTCGTTTTAAAATCTATTCCATATTCTGATCTCGGCCCTTTTCTTAGTCCATAAGGTCCAGCTATAAAAATTGTTAAAGGCTTTGTTCCAGGTTTAATATCAACTCTATGTAAATTATTTGCAGATCTAAACCCTATATACCCCGGAGCTCTCCAGTATCTTCCTGACTCTATTGTTTCCCAGTATCCGTCCCTCAATACAATTGTTACATAAGGAAAGGTATGATTATGTACTCCAACACCATGATCATCAGCGAGCATTTCATGTATTAATATATTAAAAGGGAACCATTTAGGTCTTTTTCTAAACAAAACATAGTATCGATTCATCCAGGGCTTAGCTAATTCAAATTGTGGATGTGATGGCCCTCTATCCAATACCACTCTTTTTCTTCCCAGAAATTCAAGTAATCTCAAAATCATCTTAATTTATTTTAACAATTCCATTATCTTTAATAATGTAAATTTTACCGTCATTTACATACGGCTTGGAAATTTTACTCCTACTCACTCTATAAACTAAATCAATATTTCCATTTTCAATATTTATCTTAATGATTTTTCCATTATTAGTTGATAAATAAACCTTATCAGTAGATGTAATAAAACCATTTATCTCAATTTTTTTCCTATTTTTTGATTTTATATTATAAAATATATCTGTAATTCTAATTATGTTACCTGAATTTTTCTCTAAAACGTACAAATAACCTTTCGGAGAAATTGTTAATATAATGTTATCAATTATTACTGGCCTTAATGTTGAACTTATATCTTGTTTCCAATTTATCAAACCTAAATTTGTATCTAAGGAAAAAAAGGAATTTTTGTTATTAGAAAAATAAATATCATTTTCATCCAGAACTAAATCAGAATTTTTTACTAAAAAGGATTGTAAGCTTTCACCATATTCTACAGTTGGTGTTAACCAATTTAAATTTCCATCAAACTTATTAAGTGAAATTATTTCACCTTTTGTATTATTAAAAATTACACTATCCTTAGTTATAATCACAGATGTTTGCTTTTGAGAGTTAATCAATTTTTTTTCTCCCTTAAATTGCCAAATTTTCTGACCATCTAACAATGAATAACAAGAAAAAGTGTTCTTTGCATCTAACACGTAAAATTTATTATTTTCAATTTTTAGCTGAGATATTAGAGAAACATCATGTTCTTTTTGCCAAATTAATTTTCCATTAGATATATTTAACAAATATATTTTTGCCAAATTATCAGTGACTAATAAATTTTTACCACTTTTTTCAAATTTAAGTATTGGAAATAATTTTTTTTCTTTTTTAGTGTAATAATTAACTTTCCATTCAATTTTTGATTTATGATCAAATTTTATAATTGATCCCCTTTTATCAAAAAATATTAAATCCTTATCGCTAAATACTGCTTCTGGTTCAAATTGATCAAAATATTCAATCTTACTAAAGCTGTATTTTGAGATTTCTTTAAAATTTGAATTAATTTTAAAAGCTCCAAAATTGTTACCATTATATTTGTTTTTATTTTCAGAAAAATTTTTGATGACTACCTTTAAATTCGGATTAAATTCATTCTCGTTTAAAACTTTTTTCTTAAAAAGTTCTTTAATTTGATTATTTTCTTTATCATTAAGCGCAATCTTTTCTTTTGTCCAAATTCCTGATTTAGTATCAAATGAACAACTACTCAATATTAATATGCTTAAAATTATAAATATACTCTTAATCACTTAAGTCTCTATTCAATCTTCTTTTTGCACTTGTAAGTATATCTGTATTAGAGTTTTCTGTCGAAACTATCTTTTCAAAAAAATCCTTAGATTTTTTTTTCTCACCTTTGCTATAAAAAAACTCTGCAACAAGATATAGTGCGTGTGATTTCCAAACGCTATCTGAATTTAACAAAGGATTTAAAATATTTAATAACTCTATTTCATTAATTTGATCAGCATTAAACAATGCCTTTTTATAAATAATCAAATTTTTAATTTCAATATCAAGGGAAGTTTTGTCAATTAAAATATCAAAAAAACTATTAATTTCGTCTTTATCATTTATTAAATTATTATCTATTATAAAATATAACGCTAGAGGTGAGTAAGTTGCATCTTTGGCGTCTATAATATCTTTAAGTATTGGTATAATTTTCGATTTATTTGCAGCTTCATACTCAATTATAGCACTATTGTATCTATTTGAGATATCTTCTCGCTTTTTATCAAGATATATTTGGTAGGAGTAAAAGCTTATAATCAAAATAATAAAAGCTATTATTAATGAAATTAGCTTTTTTTTATTATTTATTATAAAGTTTTTAATTCTCTCATTTCTCGTTCTATTATCTATTATTGAAGTATCTTCATCCATATTTAAATCATATTTCTAAGCACATACTGAAGAATTCCACCATTTTTGTAATACTCTAATTCATTTTTAGTATCTATCCTACACAATGTTTTTATTTTTTTTATTTCGCCAGATAGATATTTTATCTCAACTGTTAAATGATCTGATGGATTTACTCCATTCTCTATACCATTAATACTTATCAATTCTGATCCAATTAATTTTAAGTTTTTTCTATTAACATCGTTAATAAATTGTAAAGGCAAAATTCCCATACCAATTAAATTTGATCTATGAATTCTCTCAAAACTTTCTGCTATTACCGCTTTTACTCCTAATAACTTTGTTCCCTTAGCAGCCCAATCTCTAGATGATCCTGTGCCATATTCTTTACCACCTATAACTATAAGATCAGTGCCTCTTTTTTTATACTCTACTACTGCATCGTAAATTGGCATTATTTTTTCCTCTGGATATAATTTTGTAAAACCACCCTCAGTTCCAGGAGCCATTTCATTTTTAATTCTAATGTTAGCAAAAGTACCTCTCATCATAACCTCATGATTTCCTCTTCTAGATCCATATGAATTATAATCTTTAGGCAGAATCTGATGTTTCATAAAGTACTCACCTGTTGGACTTTCTTTTTGAATATTGCCTGCAGGAGAAATATGATCGGTAGTCACCATATCGCCTAAGATTAATAAAGGTCTAGCATTTTTGATTTCTTTAAAACCCTCTGGTTGATCAGAGAGATCGTCAAAAAAAGGAGGTTTTTTTACGTATGTTGAATTTTCTTCCCAGTTATAAATACTGCTCTTTTCTGTTTTAATTTGTTGCCATTGTTTAGGACCTTCAGAGACATTAGAGTATCTCTTAACAAACATATCAGGGTTTAAAGATAATTTTAATTTATCTTCAATTTCTTTATTGCTTGGCCAAATATCTTTCATAAAAATATCATTGCCATTTTTGTCTTTACCTAATGGATCTTTATATAAATCAAATTCCATATGACCAGCTAATGCATATGCAACAACCAAAGGAGGTGACGCTAAGTAGTTAGCTTTGATGTGTGGTGAGATCCTACCTTCAAAGTTTCTATTACCTGATAAAACTGAAACTGCATAAATATTTTCTTTTTGTATTGCATCAACAATATTATCCGGCAAAGGTCCAGAATTACCAATGCAAGTAGTGCAACCATAACCAACTAAATTAAATCCAAGCTTATCTAAGTAAGTATTTAATCCTGCTTTTTCTAAATAATCAGTTACAACTTGTGATCCAGGAGCTAATGAAGTTTTGACCCAAGGTTTTACCTCCAAACCAAATTCTACTGCTTTCTTTGCTAATAAACCAGCACCTATAAGCACATTTGGATTTGAAGTATTAGTACATGAAGTTATAGCGGCAATTAATATTGAACCATCTTTAATTTCGTAATCTGTATTTGAAACTCTTGAGTTTGAGTAATTTTTTTTCTTAGTAGTTTCAAAAAAACTTTTTTTAAAATTGTCTGAGGCATTAGTTAATAAAACTTTATCCTGGGGTCTCTTTGGACCAGATATTGTTGGAACTATTGTAGACATATCTAACGATATGCTGTCAGTAAATTCAATATCGTTACTGGCCCACAAACCTTGAGCTTTTGCATACTCCTCAACAATATTTACTGTTAATGTATCTCTACCTGAAAATTTTAAGTATTTTAATGTTTCATCATCAATTGGAAAAAAACCACAAGTTGCTCCATACTCTGGGGCCATATTGGCTATGGTTGCACGATCAGCTAAAGATAAATTTTTTAATCCATCTCCATAAAACTCTACAAATTTTCCAACCACTCCTTTGTCTCTTAACATTTTTACCACTGTTAAAACTAAATCTGTAGCTGTTGTACCCTCTGGCATTTTATTATTTAAGTCGAAACCGATGACTTCTGGTATCAGCATTGAAATTGGTTGACCCAACATTCCTGCTTCAGCTTCAATACCTCCGACACCCCAACCTAAAACAGATAAGCCGTTGACCATTGTTGTATGACTATCAGTTCCAACTAATGTGTCTGGAAAAAGATATTTATCTCCATCAAATTCTTCGCTCCAAACTACTTTAGATAAATATTCTAAGTTTACTTGATGACAAATACCGGTGCCTGGTGGAACTATTCTAAAATTATTAAATGCTTGTTGACCCCACTTTAAAAAAGAATATCTTTCTCCATTTCGCTCAAATTCAATTTCAACATTTTTTTCAAAAGAGTCTGATTTAGCAGATTGATCAACTTGAACAGAATGATCGATTACTAAATCTACAGCTGACAATGGGTTTATTGAATTAGGATCTTTGTTCTTTTTTTTTACTGCTTCACGCATAGCAGCTAAATCTGCTACCGCAGGTATTCCGGTGTAGTCTTGTAGTAAAACTCTTGCAGGCCTATAAGCAATTTCTGTTTTTGAAGTCTTATTCTTTAGCCACTCTTTTATGGCTTCAATTTGTTTTTTTGTTACTGTTACGTCATCTTCATATCTTAAAAGGTTTTCTAAAAGAACCTTCAAAGATTTTGGTAATTTTGAAATACCATCAAGCCCATTACTTTCAGCTTTTAAGAGTGAATAGATCTTATAATTTTTATCATCAATTTTAAGATCTGACAGAGACTTATAAGAGTTTTTTATTCCTGGTTTCATAACTTATATATAAAAAGTAATTATGCTCAAAAGAAGAAGGCTTGACATAGCATAATTAAAATATTTTATAAATTTATCATTTGTCGCAAATTTCCTCAAAAATTTGCCTATTAAAGTCCATAAAGTGATACTAGTTATAGAAAAAAGAAAAGCCAATAGTATTACTTGAGTCGCATAATTGAGATAATTCTCACCTAATTCAACATAAGTAGATACAACTATAATCGCAACTGTTACTCCTTTAGGGTTCAGGTACTGAAATAAAAATGTTTCGATAAATTTTACTGGGTTTTCTTTTGTTGTATCATCTGAAGTTTTAGAAAAAGCAATTTTATAAGCAAGATAAATTAAAAATAATGTACCCAAATATTTAATAATAATTTGTATTAAAGGAAATAATTTAAAAATATTGATTAAACCAACTGATAGAAAAATCACCAATGATGTGAAACCTAGTGTCACCCCAAGAATATGGGGAATAGTTTTTTTAACTCCAAAATTGAAACCTGAATAAGACGCGACAACATTATTTGGGCCAGGTGTATAAGCCGTCACAAACCAAAATAGTGAAATCGATAATATTTCAGGGTGCATAAATTTAAGCTATAGGTAAACCGTCATCAGCTTTTTGAGAAGGATGAACTAATGTAACTTTTCCATCTGTATCGATAGAACCTAAAATTAAAACTTGCGATACCACTCCTGCAATATTTTTTTCTGGAAAATTACACACCCCAATTACTTGTTTTCCGATTAAATTATCCTTGTTATAAAAATGAGTTATTTGAGCAGATGATTGCTTAACACCAATATTTTTACCAAAATCAACTTTTAAAACTAATGATGGCTTTCTTGCTTTTTCATTCTTTTCAACAGAAATTACTGTTCCTAGGCGTATATCTATTTTTTCAAAATCTTGATAGGTTATTTGTTCTTTCATAATAATAATATATAATTAAGTTGTGGCGAGTATAGATAACATATTATTTGAAAAATCAATAAAAATTCTTAAGGATCTTATATCCTTTAAAACTATTTCAGGGGAAAATAATTCATCCTTAATTAATTATTGTGAAAATATACTTTCAAAAAGTGGAGCAACCTCTTTTAAAGTTTTTGATGCAGATAAGAAAAGGGTAAATCTCTTTGCAACTTTAAAAGCAAAAAAGTCTAATGGTAAAGAACCAATTATTCTATCAGGTCATACAGATGTTGTTCCCGTTTCTAAAGGTTGGTCTACCGATCCATTTGTTGCAGAAATAAAAAATGATAAATTATATGGAAGAGGCTCGTGTGACATGAAAGGGTTTTTAGCATGTTCATTAGCTTTCGCAGATATTTTTTCGAAATCAAATCTGTCTCGCGATATACATTTTTCTTTAACATTTGATGAAGAGACTGCTTGCGTTGGAGCTCCTTTGTTAATTAAAGAACTAAAGAAAAGAAAAATTACAAACGGTATATGTATTGTTGGAGAGCCTACAAAGATGAAAATTATAGACTCTCATAAAGCTTGTTACGAATATACTACTTTTTTTGAAGGTCTTGCTGGACATAGTTCTAAACCAGATGAAGGGGTGAATGCAGCAGAATACGCTTCAAGATATGTAAACAAACTTATGTCTCTAAGAAATGATTTAAAAAATAGAGAACCTGACAACTCGATATTTACACCCCCTTACTCAACGTTATCTATTGGCGGGATTTTTGGAGGAATAGCCCATAACGTTATAGCAGATAAATGTCATGTAAATTGGGAGACAAGACCAGTTAATAAACAAGATGGAATTTTCCTAAATAATGAAATTGATAATTATGCAAACGAGCTATTAACTGAAATGAAAAAAAAATATCCGAGTGCTTCAATTAGAAAAAAAATAATTGGTGAAATAATTGGTTTTGATAGAATTCAAGACTCAAAAGCTTGTGAATTTGTCTCTAGTATTACTGGTGATAATAAAAGAGAGGTTGTTTCTTTTGGAACCGAGGCCGGACTATTTCAAGAAATCGGTATAAGCACAGTTGTTTGTGGACCTGGTTCAATTGAACAAGCACATACTATTGATGAATTTATTGAATTAAATGAAATTAAAAAATGTTTATCTTTTTTAGAAGGAGTTAAAGAAAGATCTGTAATTAAT
>CACJMP010000003.1:0-76127 GCA_902594595.1 uncultured Pelagibacteraceae bacterium
TTAAATTTTACTTTGTATTCGTAATTTAAAAAATTTCCTATTCCATTAAGTTTTAAGATATCCAAGGTTTGTTTACCTGTTAAAACCCAATCACCAAAAGTCACAAATCCACTTACATCTGGAACAGATCTTACCTTGCCAACAACAAGAAATTCTTGATCTTGAATTTTTACAATTTCATTTGTCTTGATATTTAAGGTTTTTGATAAACTCTCATTAATTAAAATTGTATAAGGTTCATTTTGCATTCTTTCATAAGCATCAGCAGGTTCATAAGCTATCTCACCATATAAAGGATATTTTTGATCAACAGTTTTTATTCTAGTGAATAAAGATTTATTTTTCTTTCGATTTGTTGTTGAGAGCATTGTACTAAATTCAACCATCTCTGATATAATTGTAAGCTCTTCAACTTTATTTAATAAATCTATATTTCCTTGATTTCTATTATAGTCAATTTCTAAGTCTCCACCTAAAAGCTCTTTGGCATTCTCTTTGAGTTCTTTTTTCAAACTATCCTCAATAGTAAATATTGCGCTTAATATAAAAAGACTGATGAACAGGGTGGCGATTATACTTGAGATTTTTTTATAGTTCCTTTTTAAGTCTCTCAGAGCATATATTAAGATGAACTTATATTGATAAAATTTATTTAATTTTTCCATCTTTAATTTTAATTTTTCTGCTTGCGCGGTTAGCAAGTTTTGGGTCGTGTGTTACCATAATTAATGAGGAACCTTCCTCTTTAACATACCTAAATAAAATTTTAGAAATCATATCGGAGTTTTCTGTATCTAAATTTCCTGTAGGTTCATCAGCTAGAATTAGCTCTGGCTTCATAGCAATAGCTCTCGCGATAGCGACACGTTGTTGTTCTCCTCCAGATAACTGGCTGGGCAGATTGTTTAGTCGATGTTTTAAGCCAAATCTATCTAAGAGAGATTTTGCCTCTTTCTTAGGATTTTTGAATTTATTTAATTCAAGAATTAAGGTTACATTTTCTAGGGCTGTATAATTGGGGATTAAATAAAAAGACTGAAAAATTATACCAATATTTTTTTTTCTGATTTTTGATACTTCGTCTTCACTCAATTTTGTAATTTCGTTGTCTAGAAAGTATATCTTGCCTGAAGTTGGGCGCTCTAAACCACCAATTAACATAATTAAACTTGTTTTTCCTGAACCGCTTTCACCTACTATTGAAATAGTCTCTTTTTTTTTTGTGGTCAAATTTATGTCTTTCAAAACACTAATATTATCTTTACCACTTTGGTATTTAAGATTTATTTTTTTTAATTTAAGAAGAGTGCTCATGAACAAAAGTTTTATTATTAAAATAATTATTATCTGTCTACTAACCATTAATGCATATTCAATCGAAAAGATTGTATTATTTGGGGATAGTTTGATGGCAGGTTATGGTTTATCTGATGCCGATAGTTTACCAATCGTTTTAGAAGAAAATTTAGAAGCGAAGGGTTATGATATTGAGATTGTTGATGGCAGTGTTTCTGGTAGCACATCTTCAGGTGGTTTAAATAGAGCTGATTGGACTTTAACTGAGCCAGATATAGATCTAATAATTTTATGCTTAGGTGCCAATGACATGTTAAGAGGTATCGAACCAAAAGAAACTAAAAGCAACTTAGAAAAAATCATAAAAATTGTCCAAGATAAGAATATCGAAATTATTCTAGCTGGAATGATTGCTCCAACCTCACATGGTTTTACCTATAAAAAAAAGTTTGACAAAATTTTTCCTGATTTAGCCAAAAAATTCAAAATTGAGCTTATTCCTTTTTTATTAGAGGGAGTAGCCATGAAACCTGAATTCAATCTAAGTGATGGAATACATCCAAACGAGAAGGGGACAATAATAATTAGTAGAACCTTAGAGGAGATAATCATAAAAACTCAAAATAAAAAAAATTAGTCAAAATGGAAAGAAAACCTTATCACCATTTAGCAAACGGTAGTTTCAAAAATCCCGAGGGTTCGCCAAAAGCTGATCCTAACATTAGATGGTCCTTCAAAATTTTTAATAAAGAAAAAAAGAAACTAGATATGACAGTTCCTAAAGAGCATGTAATTGAAAAAAAAAAAGTTTTATCAGATCTAAAGAAATATCAAGAAGATGATTATGTAGCTTGGATTGGGCATGCAACGTTTTTAATTAAACTCGGTCAAACTACAATAATCACAGACCCTGTGTTTTCTAAAAACGCTGGGCCCCTTTTTTTTGGCCCAAAAAGATTTACAGAACCAGCACTTAAGCTAAATGAAATTCCTAAAACAGATGTTTTTTTACTTACTCACAATCATTATGACCACCAGGATATGATGACGATAAGAAGATTTCCTTTTAAAAAAGTTAAAGTTTTACTTCCACTAAAACTTGGAAAGTATTTTAAAAAAAATGGTTATGAAGATGTAAATGAAATGGACTGGTATGATGAAATTAAAATAAACCAAAGTTTAAAAATTACTCTTTTACCAGCTGTTCATTGGTCAAAAAGAAGTCTTGTAGATACGAACAAAAGCTTATGGGGAAGTTTTTTGATTGAATATAAAGGTAAGAAATTATTATTTGGTTGTGATACAGGGGTTGGAAATATCTATAAAGACATAGGTAACAAATACGGTCCAATTGATCTTACATTTATTAATATTGGAGCATACAATTTTTTTCCAATTATGCCTTATAAAGATAAATCTGTTTATCATACTAATCCTGAGGAAGCTTTAGAAGTTGCAAAAAATTTAAAGAGCAAAAAAGTAATTGGAATGCATTGGGGTACTTTTGTTTTATCTTTAGAACCTATAATGGAACCACCAGTAAGATTTAAAGCTAGTGCAGAAAAATATGGCTTTAAAAAAGAAGATGCTATTATTTACAAAATAGGTGAATTTGGCTCATTAAAAAAACTGCTTAATTATAATTAATTATCTAATAATTTTTTTTTTGCTTTTTCAAATTCTTCTTGTGTCAAAACACCATCATTTAAAAGTTTATTTAATTTTTCAATTTCATCACTAAGTTTATTTTCTTCATCGAAGTTCTCCTCAATTTTTTCAGTCTCAATATTTTCATTTGTTTTATTTGCACTTTTAGCACTAAAACCTTTCATTATGGCTGTAGCACCTAAATATAAAACAAAACCAAGAATTGGTATCACTAGAGCAAAAAAAATTATTTTTTCCATTTTTTAATCCTCATCTTCCTCACGCCAATTTTTTTCATACATTAACCAAGCAGCATATATAACTGAAAATGTGCCAACTATCATACCATAATCATATCCGGTTTGTCGGTCATACAAATACCAACCTAATTGTGTGGCACCTATTGGTGGGACTGTAAGAATCATCATTAATATTGCAATTCTGTAAGGATACTTTGGTTTTTTCACAGTTAAATTAACTTTATTTTAATAATTATGAAACATTAATGTAATTACAGAGCTTTAAACAATGGTGATGATAGTCACATTAATAACTTTTTTTTCAATTTTTCTAATATCTTTCTTAATTAACTTATTATTTATCAGTTAATCTTTTAAAACAGTCAATAGTGTTTTTCAATAAACAAGCAATAGTCATTGGACCGACTCCACCTGGAACAGGAGTTAAAGCTTTAGCATTTCTTGAGACCTCCTCAAATGCTACGTCTCCGACTATTCCTTTATCAATTTTATTAATACCTACATCAATAACTATTGTATCTTTTTTTACCCAGTCCCCCTTAACAAGCTTGGGAATACCAACTGCTGCAACTATGATATCTGCTTCCAAACACTCAGCTTTTAAATCTTTTGTTTTTGAATGGGTGATTGTTACTGTGCAATTTTCTTTTAAAAGAAGTTGAGCCATTGGTTTCCCATTTAAATTAGACCTACCAATTAGCACTGCTTTTTTTCCACTTAAGTTTGGTTCAATTTTTTTTATTAATAAATAACATCCTAATGGAGTACAGGGCACAGAGCTTTCATAACCAGATGAGAGATTTCCTACATTCATTGGGTGAAAACCATCAACATCTTTTGAGGGAACAATCGTTTCTATTACTTTTTTTTTATCAATATGCTTTGGTAAAGGTAGCTGAACTAAAATACCTGAGACTGTTTCGTCATTATTTAGCTCTTGAATCTTATCTAGTATAACTTTTTCCTCTACAGAGTCTGGATACTTAACTACATCTGATTTTAATCCAACTTCATTTGCAGACTTCTCTTTGTTTCTTACATAAATTTGACTAGGTGTTAAGTCACCTATTAAAATTACCGTTAAGCCAGGAACTTTATTGTATTTAGCTTTTAGATCAGATACCTCTTTTTTAAGTTCCTCTCTAAGTTCTGCAGCAATTTTCTTTCCGTCAATTAAAATCATAATTTAAAAAATCATAGGTGCAATGTAGAGCTTCATACACATTTCTATAAACCAAATCAATAAAAGTAAAATGATTGGAGAGATATCTAAAGAACCTAAATTAGGTAAAAACCGTCTAATTTTATTTAAAATTGGATCTGTTAGACGATAAGTAAACTCTAAAATTGAATAAACTAATCTATTTTGTGTATTTAAAATATTAAATGCTATTAACCAACTGATAATCACGTTGGCTATAACAACATATGAGTAGAGCTTAAGAATTTGTAGAACCAAATAAAAAATCGCAATCATTTTTTTTCAATATAAATTGAAGAACTTGGAAACGCAAAAGATGCTTTATTATTCTCTACAATTTGTTTGATTGCTATAGCTAACCTCTCTTTTACTGAAAGCCACTCATTCCAGCTATTTGTCTTTGTGAAACAACGAACATACATATCAATTGAGCTATCCGAAAACTTGTCTACCCTTACAGCAATTCCAATATTAACATCAAAATCTTCACTTTTGTTAATATGATCTTCTATTTGATTTCTGATGGTTTTTAACTGATCAACAGTGGTGTCATATTGTAGAGTGATTATCCAACTTATTAACCAATTGGATGTTTCACTCACATTTACAACTGCATTTTCAGCAAATTGAAAATTTGGAATAATCGCTAATGATTTATCAAATTTTCTTATTGTTGTTGATCTAAAGCCAATTTTTTCAACTATACCCTCTATAATTCCATCAACAGAGATCCAGTCACCTATTTTAAATCTTTTTTCTACAAGAACTAATATTCCAGAAATTAAATTTTTAAATAAGTCTTGTGCGCCTAAAGCCACTGCTACACCAAATAAACCTAATCCTGCAATAATAGGGCCTATTTTAATTCCCCATAATTCTAAAACTGCAGCAAGTCCTAAAATGAATATCAGTATTTTTAATGATTTTATAATCCATCCAATTAATTCTTTTGTTAAAAGTTTATCTAGACCACTTAAAATATAAGAAACTGGTTCAATGATTTGATGAATTACCCAAAAAATAAGTATCGTGATTAAGGTTCTGTTTATGGTATCCACAACTTCTCTACCCTCTATAGAAAAAGTCATATAATAACTTGCAATAAAAAAACCTATAACTATTGGAGTAAATCTAGCTGGTCCATCTAACGCTGAAACAAAAGTATCGTCCAGCTTGTTTGTTGTTCTTTTTGAAATGACCTCTAGTTTTTTTATTATAAGTTTACTAATTAATCCCCTAAAAATAAGAAATATTAAAAAAATTCCAATTCCAATTAATATTTGAAAAATATCAACACCTAAAATACCTTTGTTCCAAACAGACAAAAAAATATCAGAAAAATTATTAATTATTTCCATAATCAAATTTTATATAACAAAAACTCCTCTTCTCCAGGGTTAAAAAGAAAAATCTTTTTCCATTTAATTTCGTTCAATATTGATGAGGCTTTTTCACCAATACACATTAAATTAGTATTCATCCACTCACCATCTAATTGATAAACTTTTATAAAATTTAGAAAACTAAACGCACTATTCTGTGAATAAATATAAACTATTTCAGGGATATTAAGTCTTAAATCATCAACAAATTTTTTATCAAATTTTTGAATGTGATTAGTTCGATAGTTAATTACCCTTTTAACACTATAGCCATCATTTATTAATTGTTGATCAAGATTTGCTGATATAATTTCCCCACTAAAGTAAATTAATTTTCCATTTTTTTTATCAAAATTTTGTAAAATTAATTCTCTTAGATTTTCAACACTACCACTAGCAGATATAACATTTTGAAAACCTAAACTTCTTGTTTTTTTTTCAGTTACATTCCCTACACAAAAACATAATGTTTTTTTATCAATTTTTTTTGTATCTAGTAATTTAACCGCATTAGCACTGGTAAAAATAATACCTTTAAATTCCGAGAAATTTATCTCACCAAAATTTATTTTCTCAACATTTAATAATGGGAGATGAGAAACTTGATGACCCAACGATTTAAACCTTACTATCATCTCTGAACAGTCTTCTAATGGTCTAGTTAATAAAATATGCATACTATCTTTTATAAGAGTTATTCGATTTTGTTTTCAAACTTTTACCTACTTCGATACCAAGTTGTTTAAATTTATCTAAGGTGCTTGTTTTTTTTTCATAAAATCTAACTGTGCCATCTAAGGAAAATAATTCTGCCTCTAAAATAATTTTGTCTTTATCAATTATAGCATGAGCCCCTACTGCGGTTTCGCAATCGCCCTCTAAAACTTTTAAAATATTTCTCTCTGCATGTGCCCTTTTATAAGTTTCACTATGATTAATCTTTTTTAAAATTGAAATAATTTTATTATCTTTTTCTCTAGACTGTAAGGCTATTATTCCTTGGCCTGCACTTGGAATAATCTTATCAATAGAAAAGATTTCGGAAATTTCATTGTCTAAATTCAAACATTTAATTCCAGCATAAGATAGAATAATTGCATCGTATATACCTTCTTTAAGTTTTTTAATTCTTGTATCAATGTTTCCTCTTATGAGCTTACAAACAATATCAGGTCTCATTTTTTTTATTTGAAATTCTCTTCTATATGATGAAGTTCCTATTATTGATTTCAAATTTAACTCACTAAATTTTTTCTTACCAATAGATAATAAAATTTCTCTTGGATCATTTCTTTCTAAAAATGTCTCGGTCATAAGTCCTTTTGACTCTAAAGCTGGCATGTCTTTAAGTGCGTGAATCGCTATATCAATATTTTTATTTAACAATTCTTTTTCTATATTACTTGAAAATAAACCTTTACCTCCAAACTCAGATAGCCTTTTGTCTTTTACTAAATCACCTTTTGTGATTATAGGTTTAATTATAATATCCTCATCTTTTAGATTAGTATTTTTAATAATTTTATCTTTGGCCATTTGAGCATAAAGTAATGCTAGTTTACTGCCTCTGGAGCCGATTACAATTTTTTTACTCATGAATAAATTTATTTCTTTCTTGTATTAGGATTGTACAATTAATAGAAACTATTTGAATGAATAAAAAACCCTTAATTCTTGGAATAGAATCCAGCTGTGATGAAACAGCTGCATCTTTGATTACTGAAAATGATGATGGAAAACCTGTGGTTTTATCAAATATAGTATCAAGCCAAATTGACATTCATAAAGAATTTGGGGGAGTAGTACCTGAGCTCGCTGCTAGATCGCATGTTGAAAAAATAGATTGGATTGTAAAGAAAGCAATTGATGAAAGTGAAAAAAAGATTGATGAAATTGATGCCGTTGCTTCAACAGCCGGACCAGGATTAGTTGTTTGTCTTTCCGTGGGTTTAAGTTTTGGCAAAGCTTTAGCAAAATCATTAGATAAACCATTTATTGCAGTCAACCACCTCGAGGGTCATGCACTGAGTCCAAAAATTAGCTCACAATTAGATTATCCTTATTTACTTTTGTTAATTTCTGGTGGGCATTCACAATTTTTGAACGTCATTAATTTTGGAAAATATATCAGGCTAGGAACAACAATAGATGATGCCTTAGGCGAGGCTTATGATAAAACAGCAAAGCTTTTAGGAATTGAATTTCCAGGTGGACCTCAAATTGAAGTTTTGGCCCAAAAAGGTGACCCCAATAAATTTGATTTACCAAAACCAATAATTAACAAAGGAGGTTGTAATTTATCTTTTGCAGGACTTAAAACTGCAGTGTTGAAAATATCAAAAAATATCAAAAACGAACAAGATAAATTTAATCTTGCAGCCTCTTTTCAAAAAACAATTGAACAAATATTACACAAAAAAACTAAAATTGCATTTGATAAATATGAAAAAAATTCAAATCCAAAAAAAAAAGTATTAGTTGTTGCTGGAGGTGTGGCAGCAAATAAAAATATAAGATCTATGCTCAAAAATTTATGTAAAAATGAGGATTATCAGAGTGTTTTTCCTCCAATTGAACTGTGCAGTGACAATGCTGCAATGATTGCATTAGTTGGACTTGAAAAGTACAAATTGAAAAAATTTGATGAATTAGATTTTCCTACTAAACCAAGATGGGCCTTGGATGAAAGTGCGCTCTTTCTTAAAGGAGCCGGAGTAAAGTTATAGTTCTAAATTTTGGGGTTTTATTCCTTCAAGATAATTTTGATATACTTTTTTATAAGCTCTTTCAATATTTTTTGTATAAATTTCAACTTTAAATAAATTTGATTTTTTTTTATTGATAGCAATTTTATTTTTTATTTCATCTAAATAACTTTTTTCATTGTAAATTTTTATTGCTAATTTTTTATAATCTTCAATATTTGTTACTACAAGTTCATTTAAGTTAATTGTATTAAGTAGACTTGCGGCTACTCTGCTTGCAAATGAATTACCTTTAAGAGTCAAAACTGGTATACCCACGCGCAAAGCATCACTACAAGTAGTATGAGCGTTATATGGGAAAGTATCTAGAAATAAGTCTGCAAATTTAATTCTTTGAAGATGATCCTCTATTTTTAAATGTTCAGCAAATATTAATCTATTTGGGTCAATTCCATTTTTTTTTATTAACAATTTAAGATTATCTTGTGAAAACTTATTGTCTTTTAAAAGCCATAAAACACTATTTTTAGTATTATTGAGAATATATATCCAGGCGTCAAAGATTATAGGATTTATTTTTTGATGACTGTTAAAACAACAAAAAATAAATTTATCCTTTGGAAGACCAAAGACTTCTTTTTCAACTAAATTGTTAGAAATTTTTTTATCGTTTTCATTGGGTTGGTAAGTATCGGGAAGATAGATGATTTTTTCAGAATAGAATTTTTGCTCCTCTGGTTCAATTAAAATTTTATCTGCTACTATATAATCCAAATTATCAGATCCTGAGGTACCTGGATAACCCAAGAAATTAATTTGTATCGGCGCCAATCTTTCTAAAAATAAATTAAAACGATTGTAGTCACCTGTATGACACATACAGTCTATCGCAATGTCGATTTCTAATTCTCTACACAAATTTAAAGCCTCAAGATCTGACATGAGACTAATATCTATAAATTTATCAAAACATTTAAAAATTCTGTTGTGTAATGTGTCATTAGATTTAATTTTTGGACCAATGTAAAAACCATATACCTCAAATTGAGATTTATCATGCAATTCTAGCATCCCAACCATTAAATGGCCCATTGCATGTACTCTGAAATCTGCTGAAAAAAAACCCAACTTTATCTTATTTGAAACTTTCTTTTTAAAAGAAAAGTTTTTTTTATACTTTAGTTTATATTCATTTTGCCAAACTTTAGCGCATCCAAACTGAATTTTGGGTGAGTCAAATAATGTAGTTACTGTATAGGGAGGTGATACTTTTTCTTGTTTTGTTATTTTATCTTGGATGTGTTTTTTCATCTCAAAAAAATCACTCCATATACACATTTTGTTTTTTGTTAATTGTATGCTCCCAAGTAAAAAAGGTTTGTCTGGATTTAATATTTGAGCTTTTTCATAGCTTTGCAAAGCTAAATCTAAATTATTAATCTCCGCAAATATATCACCTCTTTTATGATACATTGTTGCATTATTAGGTTCTATACTTAAATAATTTTGTATTTCTTCCAAGGCAAGTTTATGATTTTTGTAATTATAATGTATATCAACTTTGCTTTTAATAGCTGGAAGATAACTTGAATTAAATTTGGTTGATAAGTTATAATTCTCTAAAGCCTTATCAATTTGTCTCAATTTTAAATATACATTTCCTTTGTTGTGATAAGTTTCATGATAATCAAATTTTAAATCTATGGCTTTTTGATAAGCCTCTAAAGCTGCATTGAAGTCATTTTTTTTAAAAAAGATATTTCCTAAACTGTTATAGCCTTGATGATAATCAGGATTGATTTCGATTGATTTTTTTAGTTGAATTATAGCTTGATCATATTTTTTTAGTTCAAATAAAATCACACCATATAAGTTTAGCAGTTCATGATTAGGTTTTACCTTTTTAGTAATATTTAAATATTCTTTTTCAGCCCGAACAAAATTTCTACTTTTGTAAAAATCAAGCAATTTTGATAATGGATTGTCCATAATTATATTGTTAATATATTCAAAATATTTTATTTCTTAAACACATTTAATATTTACAAATATTACTTATTACACAAGTTCAAAAATGACCTGTGCAATACAAACGATAGGACCTATAACTAAATGAAATACTGGTTACTAAAATCCGAACCTGATGTCTGGTCTATCAATCAACAAAAAAACGCTGGTAACAAAGGAGCTCCATGGGATGGTGTAAGAAATTACCAGGCTGCAAAGAATTTAAAAAATATGAAAAAAGGTGATCAGTGTTTTTTTTATCATTCTAATATTGGAAAAGAAATTGTTGGAGTGGTTGAAGTTATAAAAGAACATTATTTAGACAAAACTGATAAATCTGGTCGATTTGTTGCTGTAACTGTAAAATTTTTAAAAAAATTAAATAAGCCAATAAAGCTTGAGGAAATTAAAAAAAACAAGGAATTAGGCCATTTATCACTTATAAAACAAAGTCGTTTATCAGTGATGCCAATAGACTCTAAAAGCTGGAAAATCTTGAATAAGATGGGTAACATTTGAATATGCCAAAAAAGAAAAAATCAAGAACTAAGAATAAAAAATCAGTTAAAAAGAAAAAAACAAAAATTAAAAAAAGAAAACGAGTAAAAAGTAAAAGATCTAAAACTAAAAAAGGTAAATTAGTTAAAAAGTCTTCAAATAAAATTCAAGAAAATCAAGAGCTAATTATTAAAACTAAGCCAGACTGGGTAAAAAGTAGTTTAGCTAATAAATCACAGTATGCTAAAAAATATAAAGACTCTATTAAAAATAACAATGAATTTTGGAAAAAAGAAGGAAAAAGAATTACTTGGATAAAACCATATAAGAAAATTAAAGATGTAAAATATAGCAACAACGATGTTAGAATTAAGTGGTTTGAAGATGGTACGCTTAATGCTTCAGCGAATTGCATAGATAGACATTTAGCGGATAAAAAAGATAAAACAGCTATTATTTGGGTAGGAGATAATCCAAAAGACACTCAAAAAATTACTTATAAGCAACTTCATCAAAAAGTTTCTAAAGCTGCAAATGGACTTAAAAAACTAGGAATTAAAAAGGGAGATCGTGTAACAATTTATTTAACAATGATACCTGAGCTTGCTATCTTAATGCTAGCATGTGCAAGAATTGGTGCTGTTCATTCAATTATTTTTGGAGGTTTCTCTGCTGAATCAATTGCAGGACGAGTTAATGACTGTGAATCAGAATATATAATTACAGCTGACGAAGGTGTGAGAGGAGGAAAGACAATTCCTCTAAAAGAAATTACGGATGAAGCCTTGTTAAGTTGTCCTAATGTTAGGAAGTGTATTGTTGTTAAAAGAACAGGTAATTCAATAAATTGGAATAGTGGTAGAGATGTTTGGTATCACAGTTTAATTAAAGATGTTTCGAATTTTTGTGAACCTGAAGAAATGGGAGCGGAGGATCCTTTATTTATTCTTTATACCTCTGGATCTACTGGTAAACCAAAAGGTGTTTTACATACAACCGGTGGGTATATGGTTTATGCTTCTATGACACATCAATATATTTTTAATTATAAACCAAAAGATATTTACTGGTGTACTGCAGATATAGGTTGGGTTACTGGACATAGTTATATAATTTATGGTCCATTAGCAAATGGTGCAACAACTGTAATGTTTGAGGGTATTCCTACGTATCCTGATAGTTCTAGATGGTGGCAAATTGTTGATAAATATAGGGTAAATATTTTCTACACTGCACCGACAGCAATTAGGGCGCTCATGAGAGAAGGAGATGAGCCAGTCAAGAAAACATCTAGAAAATCTTTAAAACTATTAGGAACTGTAGGTGAGCCAATTAACCCAGAGGCTTGGATGTGGTATTTCAATGTTGTCGGAAATTCAAAATCTCCGATTGTAGATACTTGGTGGCAAACTGAAACTGGTGGTATTATGATTGCACCTCAAACAGGAGCCATAAACTTGAAACCTGGTTCTGCAACAAAACCATTTTATGGTATCAAACCCATTTTAGTTGATAAAAATGGGAATGAAATTAAGGGAGCAGGAGAAGGAAGGCTCTGTATTGCTCAATCTTGGCCAGGTCAAATGAGAACTGTATATGGTGATCATCAAAGATTTATTGACACTTATTTTTCTCAATTTGACGGAAAATATTTTACAGGTGATGGATGTAGAAGAGATAAAGACGGGTACTATTGGATAACAGGTAGAGTAGATGATGTAATTATAGTTTCTGGTCATAATTTAGGAACTGCTGAAATTGAAAGTGCTTTTGTTGCTCATCCAAAAGTGGCTGAAGCCGCCGTAGTTGGCTATCCACATGACATCAAAGGAAATGGTTTGTATTGCTATGTAACTTTAAATGCTGGAGAGCAAGAAAATGGAGAGCTCGAAAGAGACTTAAAACTTTGGGTAAGAAAACAAATTGGACCTCTAGCTACTCCAGATATTATTCATTTTTCACCTGGCTTACCTAAAACAAGATCAGGGAAAATCATGAGAAGAATTTTAAGAAAAATTGCTGCCAACGATCATGGTCAACTTGGAGACACTACAACACTCGCCGATCCAAGTGTGGTTGACAGTTTAGTTGAGAATAGAAAAAATATTTAAAATTTAATTCTCTCATCAAATTCTTTTTTTACGACATTCCATTTTAGAATTACTGAATTTAAAACAATCTTTCTGTCTAAATTTTTTAGTTCTTCTGCTATTGGAGCCCATTTATATAACGATAAAGCGCTTGGATTAAAAGGTAGATCATTGTGATATGTATCCCAATTTATGCCTCCCATTCTTTCAACAAAATTCTTTTTAGCTTCCTCTATAATGTCCTGGGGCATTTTATTTGAAGTTTCATCATCTAAAATTTTAAAAAAAATTTCCTCTGCATTTTTCATCTCTTGATAATTAAAATCTGCTTTTAATTTTGAAAAAGTGAAAAAGGTTAGATCTTGAAGAGCAACAGAATAGATATTCCATTTAGCTAAGTTAACCGATCCCATAAATTCATCATTTTCAAAATGCAGAACGTATCTTGTGCCCATTCTTGTTTTTAAATATCCATAAAGAGTTACTTGAGTTACCCAGGCAGACTTTGTCTGTATAAAATTCTCAAGCTCGTCTAAATTGCTAATTTTTTTCTTAGGTATGAAGGCTTTAAAAAGTGCAAATAAATAGACTTTGAAATCATTCCAAGAGAGATCTCTCCACGTGAGTTTATATTTTCCCATAAAATCAGTATTTTCTTGATTTATAACCTAAAAATCCCCCTAATATGAGCAATTTTAACACTTTAAATCTTCTTTATAATCGTTATGGTTTTCAACAGTTATAACTAAAAAGGGAGAAGTATAATGTCAAAACAAGAACAACACTGGGAAAAAACCAGAGGTTTGCTATTTATGACTTTAGCGATCTGGTTTGTATTCTCAATTGGCATCTTCTTATTTGGAGCTGAAATGAACGAAGTAGGGGGACCATTTGGTTATCCGCTAACTTATTGGTTCACTTGTCAGGGTTCTCTTGGAATTTTCGTAATTCTAATTTTCTGGTTTGCGAATAGACAAGAAAAAATTGATGAAGAGTTCGGCTTTTCAGAAAGAGGAGATGACTAATGATTAAAGGTAATTTTATAGACAATTTACCTAAAGTTTATGGAATCTATACAGGTGGTTTTTTAGCTTTCATAATCATTATGTCGATTGCAGAGCAGATGGGTATGACTGCGAAAACAATTGGAATTTGTTTCGTTGCTTTCACAGTAGCCATCTATGCTATTATTGGTTATCTATCACGAACAGCTCAAGCAGATGCTTACTATGTAGCTGGAAGACAAGTACCAACCGTATTCAATGGAATGGCTACAGCAGCAGACTGGATGTCTGGTGCATCATTCGTTGCGATGGCAGGTGGTATTTACTTCAAAGGCTATGGTTATATGGCACTTCTTGTAGGTTGGACTGGTGGATATGTATTAGTCGCATCATTATTAGCACCATACCTAAGAAAATTTGGTTGTTACACAGTTCCAGATTTTATTGGTACAAGATACGGTGGTAATTTAAGTAGATTTATGGCAGTGGTGGTTTTAACTGTTGCCTCATTTACTTATGTGACTGCACAAATAAACGCTACAGGTACAATTGCATCTGTTGCCCTTGATATTCCATTTCAATACGCTGTATATGTTGGATTGATAAGTATCTTATTATGTTCAATGTTAGGCGGTATGAGAGGGGTAACTTGGACACAGGTTGCACAATATATAGTCCTAATTATAGCTTACTTACTTCCAGTATTCTGGATCAGTAACAAAATGGGTGCAGGTTTCTTCCCTCACTTTATGTTAGCTGATGAAGTAGCTAGAATTGGTGAATTAGAACAACAGTATGGTTTTGTAAAAAACGCAGCTGCTGATCTAAAAACTGTACCAAAAGGATTAGCTGGAATAACTAAAGCCCACTCAGCAGTTAACGCTACTCCTTGGGCATTTATTTCATTAGCATTAGCGATGATGATGGGAACAGCATCATTACCTCACGTGATGATGAGATATTTCACTACTCCAAGTGTAAAAGCAGCAAGAAAATCAGTAGGTTGGTCGTTATTTTTTATCTTCCTACTTTATTCTTCTGCACCAATGTTAGCGACACTATCTAAATTGTCATTGATTGATCCATCATTACCAACTGGTATTATTGGTAAATCAATAGCAGAAGTTCAGGCGATAGATTGGTATCAAAACTGGAACCAAGCAAACTTAATGTTTGTAAGCGACTTTAACGGAAATGGAACTCTTGAATTAAACGAGTTTTTCATGGGTGGTAAAGCCGTTGTGTTAGCTACTCCAGAGATTGCTGGATTACCATATGTAATCTCAGGTCTGGTTGCTGCTGGAGGTATGGCCGCTGCCATGTCTACAGCCGATGGTTTGATTTTAGCAATTGCAAACGCAATCTCACACGATGTTTACTATAAGATCATCGATCCAAAAGCTGAGACTGCGAAGAGACTAGTTGTTGCAAGGGTATTACTTGTGGTAATTGGTTTTGCAGGAGCTACAATCGCTGCTCTTGAAATCCAAGGTATCTTAGGTTCAGTAATCTGGGCTTTTGACTTTGCGATGTCAGGTTTATTCTTCCCACTTGTACTTGGTGTATGGTGGAAGAGAGCTAACAAAGAAGGTGCTATAGCTGGTATGTTCTTAGGATTAGTTTCTGGTGCTGCTTACCTAGTTTGGGTAAGAACAGGCGGAAGTGGATTCTTAGGCATTACACAGTTAACGTTTGGTATCTTCGGTTCTGCAGTAAGTTTAGTAGCTATGGTTGTAGTGAGTTTAATGACTCAAGCACCAAATGCTGCTACACAAAAAATGGTTGATAACGTCAGAGTGCCTGCGGGTAAATCTGTTATCTAACTAATAAAATATTTAAAGGGGCGATTAATTTCGCCCCTTTTAATTACTAAATTTTTCCAATATAAATTTTAGATGTCTGCTAACTTTCATCCTTTAGTTTACATAATTGATTACATACTTGGTGTTGTTATGTGGACATTAATTGGAAGAGTCGCAATGAATATTTTTCAAAGGGAAGACTCTCAATTTTTTTTTATGAGAGTATTTGTCAAATTTACCAATCCATTACTAAGACTTTTTAAACCATTAACCCCTGCGTTTATTATTCAACCGCTAGTCCCATTGTATGTCGCATGGTTTTTTTTCATGATAAGATTTTACCTAATGCCCTGGGTTTTAGGATATTCTGTTATGGGCATGTTATCTTTCCCACTAGAAAGTGAAATTTCTAGACAAATTTACCAATTTTTTAATTAAATAATTTTTAAAAATTGATACTAATAAAAATGGTTTCAATGAAAAAAATACAAATTTCACCATCAATCTTATCAGCTGATTTTAGCCAATTAGCAAATGAAATAAAGAGATTAGAAGATGGAGGTGCTGATATGATACATGTGGATGTTATGGACGGTCATTTTGTTCCTAATTTAACAATAGGTCCTCCTGTAATCAAATCATTGAAGAAACATTCATCAATTCTATTTGATGTGCATTTAATGATCTCACCAGTACATAAATATATAAAAGCTTATGCTGATGCAGGAGCAGATATAATTACAATTCACCCTGAAGCAACTAATGATATTAATTCATCAATCTCACTAATAAAAGAATTAAATAAAAAAGTTGGGGTTTCTCTAAACCCTGAAACTAAAGTAGATATAATTATTGAACATCTAGATAAAATTGATTTAGTTTTAATAATGAGTGTAAATCCAGGATTTGGAGGTCAAAAATTTATGCCTGAAGTTTTATCTAAAATTGGAGAACTTAAAAAACTAAGATCTGCAAAAAATTTAGATTTTGATATTGAAATAGATGGTGGAATAAATTTCGAGAATTCCAAAATAGCAATTCAAGCAGGAGCAAATATTCTAGTTTCGGGTACTACAATTTTTAAAAGTAATAATGGAGACATTAAGAAAAATATTGAATTATTAAAATCAAAATAGATTCATGATTTATATAAATCGTTTTTTTTTTGGTTTTTATAATCAATTAAGAAAGTTTTACTTAAATAGTAAAATTTATGACAAAAAAATTTCAAAATTTACCGCCAAAGATTTAGTTTATAAACCTAGCCCACACCTACTTTCATCAATTATTAAATACGATAAGAAAAAATTCAAAATCGAAGATTTCTCATTAAAAGAAATTTGGAATAATGACAATATTAACGATAAAGAATTTAAAAACTTAAATAATTTTTATTGGTTTTTTAGTTTGGATCTAAAGTCTTCAAAACAAGAAGTGCAATCAGTTATTTCAAATTGGATTAAGAGAAATTATAGCTACAATGACAAATGTTGGAGCCATGATCTTATAGCAAAAAGAATCATCTCTTGGCTCTCAAATCACAATTTGTCTTATGACGGAAGTAATCAAGATTATAAAAGTGATTTCAACAAGATAATTCTCAAACAAACAAACCATCTTGTAAATGAAGTCAATAAATCCAAAACATTAGATGATAAATTAATTTGTTGTGCCTCAATTATTTTAGTTGGTCTTTGTTATCAGGAGGAAAAAAAATATCTCTCTTTTGGAATATCTCTTCTAAAAAAAATAACAAAATTATCTTTAGAAAATTCGGGATTTCCAAAATCTAGAAATATAAAGCAATTAATTTTTTACTTAAAATATTTTATTTTAATTAGAGAATGGTTCAAAGAGTCACAAAATAATGTGCCAGAGCATGTTGATGAAACAATTTATCACCTTGGCCAAGGATATGCCTTTATTTGGCAAAATACAGGTTCTGATTTTTTGTTTAACGGTAATAATTTATCAAACAACGATGATTTCGATAATTATCTAAAAAAATTAGGTTATAAATTTAATAATGACGATCAAGAATTGGGGGGATATACAATTTTAAAGAATAAAAAAACTTGTTTAATAATTGATTCTGGATCCTCCCCTGAATATGAATTTTCAAAAGATTACCAGTCTGGAGCTTTATCGTTTGAAATAGTTTCTAATGGAAAAAAATTAATTAGTAATTGTGGCTATTATAAAAAGAATATCAGACTTAATAGGTTATCAAAATCTTCAGCTGCCCAGAGTACATTAATAATTGATGATAGCTCCTCATGTAAATTTATAAAAATTGACAAATCATTGATGTTAAAAAAAAGTATTAAAATTTTAAAAAAAAAAGTTGTTTTTGAAAAGGATTATTGGAAAGTTAATTTTTCACATGATGGATTCTTAAAAAATTATAATTCTATTCATGAAAGGCAAATTGAATTTTATCCAAATAAGATGACCTTTATTGGAATAGACAAGATAATTAAAAAAAAAATAAATCATAATTATAAATTTGATATTAGATTTCATATAGAACCAAATGTTAAATTAATGAAAACTCAAGATAATAAAACAATATTAATAGAATTAGAAGATGAGGGATGGAAGTTTACATGTGATAATTATGATATAAATATAGATAATGGCTTATATTTTGGTAATAAAAATTTATATAGTGAAAATCAAAATATTTTTATCTCGGGTATTTCTAATAACTTAATAGATAATATAAGGTGGGAGATTAAACAAATATAATGAAAAGAATAAAATCTGCTTTAATTTCTGTATCTGACAAATCAAATTTAGAACCTCTACTAAAAGTTTTAAAGAAAAATAAAATTAAATTAATTAGTTCAGGAGGTACATACAAAGCAATAAAAAAACTTAAATATAAATGTTTAGACGTCTCAAATTTCACAGGCGCAAAAGAAATTCTAAGTGGAAGAGTTAAAACCTTACATCCAAAAATATATGCTGGGGTCTTAAATATAAGAAAAAATAAAACCCATTTGAAAGAGATGAAATTAGAAAATTTTGAAAATATTGACCTTGTGATTGTAAATTTTTACCAATTTGAAAGAGCTCTAGCAAAAACAAAAAGCATCAATAAAATTGTTGAGTATATTGATATAGGTGGCCCAACTTTAGTCCGAGCGGCAGCAAAAAATTATAACGATGTTACCGTTATTTCCTCGATCGAACAATACTCAGAACTGATACATGAATTGACGATCAACAAAGGATATACCTCTTTTAAATTTAGAGAAAAAATGTCTAGATTAGCTTTTTCTGAAACAGCTTTTTACGACTCAGTCATATCAAACTATTTTAATGAAATTACTAATACGCAATTTCCAAAAAAAAAGATCATACATGCAAATCTTATTGAAAAATTAAGATATGGCGAAAATGCTCATCAGCCGGGCGCTATTTATTCTCAAAAAGATAACCTCAGCTTAATAAAATTGCACGGAAAATCATTAAGTTATAATAATTACAATGATATCTTTTCAGCGCTATCAATTACTAAAAGCTTTCCTAAAAATGTAGGAACTGTAATAATTAAACATGCAAGTCCTTGTGGTGTATCCATTCTAAAAGATAAATTAAGAAGTTATAAATCCGCATTAGCATGTGATCCTTTAAGTGCATTTGGTGGGGTTGTTTCATGTAATTATAAAGTTTCTAAATCTTTAGCACTGGAATTAAATAAAATTTTTTTTGAAGTGATAATTGGTAATGGATTTGAAAAAAATGCAGTAAAAATTCTTAAAACAAAAAAAAATCTTAGATTAATCGATTCATCTAAATTTTCTCTAGATAAAAATCTTAAATTTAATTCAATTAATGCTTCAGTCCTAATTCAATCAGAAGATAATAAAATTTTTCAAAAGAAAAATTTTCGAGTAGTCTCGAAAAAGAAGCCAAGTAAATTACAATTCGAAAATTTAATATTTGCATTTAACATATGTAGATTTGTAAAATCTAATGCAATCGTGCTAGCTAGTAATAAATCAACTATAGGTATTGGATCTGGTCAACCTAGTAGAGTTGACAGCTGTCAAATAGCAATAGATAAAATGAGTAAATTTATTAATACTGACGATGACATTGTTGCAGCCTCAGATGCTTTTTTTCCATTTATAGATGGTATTGAAAAACTTGTTCAATCAGGTGTTTCAGCTGTAATTCAGCCTGCAGGCTCAATAAGAGATAAGGAAATCATCAAATTTGCTAATTCAACGGATACTATTTTGGTTTTTTCCAAAACTAGACACTTTAGACACTAATTTCTTTATCAATTTTAGCAGCTAATATAAAATCATTTTCAGATAAACCCTCAATCGCGTGAGTTGTTATACTAATCTTAGCATAACCCCATCCAAAGAGAATTTCTGGATGATGTCCTTCTTTTTCTGATATTTCTCCAACTTGGTTTACAAAATTTTGACTTTCTATGAAATTTTTAAAAGAAAATTTTTTTTCAAGAAAGTGGATATTCTTTTCACCCTTTACAACCTCCCAACCATCGACCTTTTTTTGATATTTATGAATTTCTGAAATATCAAACGGTACTACTCCTCCCTCACATGGAACACATTTTTTATCTGTTAAATCATTCATAAATACTTGGAGCGGGCAAAGGGGGTCGAACCCTCGACCTTCTCGTTGGCAACGAGACGCTCTACCACTGAGCTATGCCCGCAATATTATTATTATAATTAGTCATTTTTTTTAATTCAAGTAATATTAAATGTGGTATGTATACCCTGTATGAAAAAAGAAGATTTACCAAAAAAAATTGCAGTTTTTCCATTAAGCAACTTTATTATTTTTCCAAAAACTACTGTTCCATTAAATATTTTTGAGCCTAGATACATAGATATGATAGATGATAGTATGAGGTCAAACAAAATTATTGGTATGATACAACCGAAAGGCTCAAAAGATGAGGATAATTTTAATCCAAAACTTTACAGAATTGGTTGCCTAGGAAAAATCATCAGTTTTAAAGAAACTGACGATGGTAGGTATCTTATAGAGTTAAAAGGTTTGATTAGATTTGAGACAAGAGAAGAAGTTACTTCAGAAAAAAAATATAGAGAATTTAACGTAAATTTTGAAAATTTTTTTGATGATCTTAATGAAGGAAAAGAAAATATTAAATTTTCTGATTTAGAGCTAATTTTTAAAGATCTTAAATCCCTATTTGAAAAGAGAGGATTTATAATAAACTGGAAAGCTTTAGAAAAACAAAGTTTAGATGAAACAATTAATGCCCTTGCAATGGCTTCTCCTTTTACTATTGAGGAAAAACAAGTTTTATTAGAAGCAAAAAATCTTGATATTAGAAAAAATAAAATTTCTGAAATTCTAACCACTTACACCTTTGATCAATATAACAACACAACTGTTCAATAATACCAAATATTAAGTTACAATTCCTTCATCTGCTAATTTTGTAAAAAATTTATTTGCTATTTTATTATTAGCGATGAGTTCAACAAATTTCGTTGATATGTCATTATTAATATTGCTTTCAGTATTGAAAAATTCATACACAAAATCAACCCCTTGTGAAAATATGTAATTTTTATGTTTACTCTTATTTTCAAATTCCTCACAAATTGAACTGTCTAAGTTTAGACCAAGACTCATTTTAAAATCTATTATTTTTATCAAAGATTTGATATCTCTGATTGACATATTAAATCCTTGACCTGCTAAAGGATGTATCCTGTGGAGCAAATCACCAAAAGCTAAAATGTTCTTATGATGATAAGATCGCAAAATACTTGATTGCAGCTTAAAACAGTTAATCTTATTTATTTTAACAATTTTATATCTGATATTAAAGTTTCTAATTAATTCAGCAATTTTAATTTTTCTATTTCCTTTAATTGAGTAAACGACAGATGTTTCTTTTTTAGAAATTGGCAAAAAGGCGATGGGTCCTTTTTTGGTAAATGTTTGTGTAGCAACGTTGTTATTTAATATTTTTTTGTGCTCAATAATTGCCGTATAGGCATAACTTTTATAATCTTTTTTAAATTTTCTATAAAAAAATTTTTTTGTTATTTTATTATTTGCCTCACAATTTACGATTAATTGATAATTCTTTTTAATTATCTCATAATTATCTACCTTTTTTTTAAATCTAAAAAATTTGTTCTTCTTTAATTGTTTTATTAAATATGTATTTAATTCGTGATTTTGGATAATAGAAAATAACCTTTTTTTATCATTAAAATCTATAATTTTTTTATTATTTAAATTTTCACTGTAAATTTCAATTTTATTTATGTCCCAAAGGAATTTTTCTATATTCAATATATTCTTGTTAAAAAATTCTATGTTACTTTTTGATATTCCTAGTGTTCGAGATTTATCTTTTTTTTTATTATTATTACTTAAAAATACATCTGTTGATATACCTTTGTTAACCAAAGCTTTTGCCAGAGCTAAGCTGGTTAAGCCATTTCCTAGAATACAAACTTTCATAATAATTTTAATTTTAACAACAAAAATTAGATGATACAAAGTGGTAAATTTGATTCACCAAATATGAATATAAAAAAAATAGCTAATTCATTATTAATTTTTATTACCAATAAAATAATTGAAATTATGGGTATATTAGTCTCTATATTTGGAATTTTACTGTTAATTGCTTTACTTTCATATTCTCCATCAGATCCAAATTTTATATTTAGTGATAACACAGAAATTAAAAACCTTTTAGGATTTCATGGGAGTTATATATCAGATTTTTTTTTTCAAGCTTTTGGGATTATCTCTTTTCTAATTCCTTTAACTTATTTTTTATCTGGGATAAAAGTTGTAAAAGAAAAGAAAATTTTTTTCTTAATTGAAAATACTTTTTATACAATTATTTACTCAATTTTAGGTGCTTTATTCTTCACCTATTTCTATAAAGATGCTTTTTACCTATATATAAATGGAAATGGAGGTTTTGTAGGGTCTTATTTGAGTCAAATATTTATTAAGCCGGACACAATTCCTTATGAAAATATTTTTTATTATATCTTTTGTTTATTTATAGTTTTGTTTTTTCTTTTAAGTTTCAACTTTAATCCAAAAAAATTTTTTTTATCTATAAGAAATATTTCTATATTAATTTTTAAAAGAAACAAAAAAAACTACACTAATAAAAATGAAATTATAAATGAGTATATTCCACAGGATGAAATTAAAAATTTAATACAAGAAGATTTGCCTTTTATCAGAGCTGATGCGAATCAACCGGTGAAATCAAAATTTAAAATCCCATCAATTGATTTATTGAATATACCGACAAAAAATGAGATGAAAAAAACAAATAACAATGAAAATAATGATCCAAACTTTCTTGAAAAAATTCTTTTGGATTTTGGAGTGAGTGGAAGTATCAAAAAAGTTAGCCATGGACCTGTTGTAACTTTAAATGAATTTGAACCTGCAGCTGGTGTTAAGGTCTCAAAAATTATAAATCTCTCAGATGATATAGCTAGAAACACTAGTTCGGAATCTGCCCGTATTTCTACTATACCAGGAAGTAATACTGTTGGTATTGAATTACCCAAAACTTCAAGAGAGAATGTATATTTAAGTGAAATACTGAATAACTCTGATTTTAAAAAGAAAGACAACAATCTTCCAATAGCATTAGGTAAAAATATATCAGGAGTGCCAATAATAGGTGATTTGAGTTCGATGCCACATTTATTAATAGCTGGCACAACTGGCTCAGGTAAATCAGTCTGTATAAATACAATTATACTTTCCCTGTTATTTAAACATACTCCTGATAGATGTAAATTTATTTTGATTGATCCAAAAATGTTAGAACTTTCAACATATGAAGGCGTTCCACATTTATTATGTCCAGTCATTACAGAAGCAAAAAAAGCTGCTTCAGTTTTAGGTTGGGTCGTTAAAGAAATGGAAAGTAGATATCGATTAATGACCAAAGAAGGAGTTAGAAATATAGATGGCTACAATGCAAAACATCAACTTCCTATGCCTTATATAGTTGTAGTTGTTGATGAAATGTCTGATCTAATGTTGGTGGCAGGTAAAGAAATTGAAAATTATATTCAAAAATTATCTCAAATGGCTAGGGCTGCTGGTATTCATATAATTATGGCTACTCAAAGACCAAGTGTAGATGTTATTACCGGAACTATAAAAGCCAATTTTCCGACTCGAATATCATTTCAAGTTTCATCAAAAATTGATAGTAGAACAATTTTGGGTGAGCAAGGGGCTGAACAATTATTAGGCAGAGGTGATATGCTTTACATGTCTTCAGCAAATAGAATTATGAGGATTCACGCACCATTTGTGTCAGATATTGAGATAGAAAAAATTAACAATTTTTTAAGATCTCAAGCAGAGCCAGATTACGTTGATGAAATTCTTAATTTTGCAGATGAGAAAGAAATTGGAGATAATTCTAAAAATCAGGGAGATAAAGACGATCTTTATCAAACTGCCGTTGAAATTATTAAATCAGAGGGGAAGGCTTCAACTTCCTTTCTACAAAGAAAGCTGCAAATTGGTTATAATCGTGCCGCAAGAATAATTGATATGATGGAAGCAGAAGGAATCGTTAGTAAAGCTAATCATGTTGGCAAACGTGATGTCCTTTAATGAAAAAATATCTGTATATATTATTTGTTATCTTTTTAGCCTCTAAAACTTCAGCAAATATCAAAGAAAATATAATTTTAACCCTAAAAAATATTGAAAATATCAATTTTGATTTTGAGCAAAATATTAATGGAAAAATTGAAAAAGGAAATTGTACAATTGAATACCCTAAAAGAATATTTTGTAAGTATAATTTAGGAAATCAGAAAATTTTAGTTTCTGATGGAAAATCATTAATAGTGAAAACAACTGCTAGTTACTATAAATACTCTTTAAATAAGACACCTTTAAACTATCTTTTAGATAAAGATTTTATGATAAAAAGAATAAATGAGTTAGATGCTAGAATTGTTCAAGAAAAATTTATTAATTTTAGATTTACTGAAAATGAAAATGAAATAAATGTTTTTTTTGACATAAATAATTTTAATTTAATTGGTTGGCAAACTCTAGATGTATACCAGAACCTGAGTATGACTTACCTAAGCTCAATTTCCATTAATAAGAATTTGAAAAGGAACTTATTTAATCTACCTGATCGAAACTAAATTGATATTGTTTCTTTTTTGAAAATTTTCATTCCTCTGGATAAATAGTTTTTAAGAGCGTTTTTATGATCTAAAGAACAAGTATGGACCCAAACTCTATTTGTTTTTTCCTTAAATGAATTTCTAATTGCTGAAGACAAAAGAAATGAGCCTAATTTTTGATTGTGATATTCTTCGAGTAATCCAAGATAAGCTATTTCAACTTCTTTTTTATCTTTATGCATAATAAGCTCAAAATATCCAGCTAAATCATCCTTTTTCTTTAAAACAAAAGTTTTAACACTTCTATCAGATGTATAATTCATCCATTGTTTATCGGTCCAAACTAAACGATCTACCCAATGATGACTTTTGCCAATATTTTTATAAAAGAATTTATTAAGCTTAAAATCATCTGGTTCAACGAGTTCAATAATAAAGTCAGGTGATAAATTGTTAGGCTCATTCAATTCTTCAATCGAATTAATTTCTAGATAATTTCTTTCAACTTTTTTACTCACTCAACCATCTTCCCGACTCTTTCCCCACCGAACAAATGAAAATGTAAGTGGGGTACTTCTTGACCTCCATGTTCACTTATATTTGATAGAGTTCTATATCCTTTACCTGTATCTACGGAAATCCCAAGCTTATTAGCTACGATGTTTATACCTTTCAATAAACCAACCATTTCCTCTGTAGAGGCGTTTTGACTAAAATCATCAAGGTCAGTATATTTTCCTTTAGGTATTACCAATGCATGAATTTTTTTTTGCGGGTTAATGTCATGAAATGACAAAATATGATCATCCTCATAAATTTTTTTACAAGGAATTTCTCCTCTTAAAATTTTAGCAAAAATATTATTATCATCATAACTCATTTTTTTCTTTTATTAAGTTCTTCCATTACATCCTCAATTTTTACATCATTTGCCTCTAAATACATTATCAAATGATAAAAAACATCAGCTGCTTCATGAATTTTGTTTGAATTTTTTTCTACTGCCTCGATAAGTTCATTAATTTCCTCTAGAACCTTTTCTTTGCTCAACGATTTATCACTAAGTAATTCATTTGTGTAAGAACCCTTTACTGGAGATTTTTTTCGTTCTCTAGCAAGATTAAATAGGCTTTCTAAAGTATTAAGCATTTTAAATTCTAACAGGTATTCCTTTTGAGTCCAAATAATCCTTAGCTTCTTTTACAGAGTGCTTCCCATAGTGGAATATAGAGGCTGCTAAAACCGCACTAGCTTTTCCTAATTTAATTCCATCAACTAAGTGGTCTAAATTTCCTACCCCACCAGATGCAATTACAGGAATATTTACTATTGATGAAATTTTTGACATCAACTCAATGTCATAACCAACTTGAGTCCCATCTCTGTCCATTGAAGTTACTAATAACTCACCAGCACCATTTTCTTCCATTTCTTTTGCGTAAGTTAACGCATTAATCTCACTATTGTTTCTTCCTCCATGAGTGAACACTTCCCACTTATCTCCTTTTTTTTTGGCATCGATTGCTACTACAATACATTGAGATCCAAATTTTTTTGAACTATCTATAACTACTTTTGAATTTTCAACTGCTGAAGTGTTTATAGACACCTTATCAGCTCCACAATTGAGTAATTTGTTAATATCCTCAACACTTCGAACACCGCCTCCAACAGTTAACGGCACAAAACACTTTTTTGAGGTTTTCTTAACAACATCATAAATAGTATCTCTATTTTCATTTGAAGCAGTAATGTCTAAAAAACAAATTTCATCGGCGCCTCCATCACTATAAATTTTGGCTTGTTCTACAGGGTCTCCTGCGTCTTTTAGATCGACAAAGTTTATACCTTTAACAACACGACCATTTTTTACATCTAAACAAGGTATAATTCTGTTCTTAAGCATCTTCTCTCACTAGCTCCTCTAATTTAATATCACCATCATAAATAGCTTTACCAACTATTATACCCTCAACATTTTTTAAATTCTTTACTTTTTTAATATCGCCTATTGATGAAACACCACCTGATATAATTACTGGGCACTTTGACATCTCAGCGACTTTCATTGTTTCATTAAAGTTTGGACTTTGCTTCATACCGTCGCGATTAATATCTGTAAAAATTAATCTACTGACACCATAATCATTAACTTCTTTTAAATAATCTAAAGTTAACTGATTAGAGTTTTCTTTCCATCCAGATACTGACAAATATCCATCTTTAGCATCTAAACCTAGAGCAATATAATTTTGAAATTTTTTACATGACTCTTTTAAGAAATTTTTGTCTTTAATAGCAGCGCTGCCCAGAATTACTTTCTCTACACCAGCATCAATATATTTTTGTATACTATCAGAATTTCTAATACCACCACCTACCTCAACCTTTAAATTGAATTTACTAACTATATCTTGAATGATATCTAAATTTACCGTTTCACCAGTTAAAGCACCATCTAAATCAACTATATGTAAATTTTTAAATCCATGATCTTTATAATTTCCTGCTTGTTCAACTGGAGACAACTCATATTCAGTTTTATTATCAAAATCTCCCTTAACTAATCTTACACACTTTTTATCTTTAATATCTATTGCAGGAAATATTTTCATTTATAACCTTATAAAATTATCAATTATTTTGAGCCCAGACTTGTCACTCTTTTCTGGATGAAATTGTGTACCAAATATATTTTCTTTCTCTACTGAACAAACTACTTTTGTTGAATAATCAGTGGTTGCTGAAATAACTTTTTTATCATTCGGTACAAATTCATAACTATGAACAAAATACATATGAGAATTATTTTCTATGTCCTTAAAAATTTTACTATCTTTAACGATATTAATTTCGTTCCAGCCAATATGAGGAAGTTTAAATTTTCCATCTTGATTATCTATTTTTGAAACTTTACCCGAGATCCATCCTAACCCCTTAGTCTCAGTTTCTTCATAGCCAATATCGGCAAACATTTGTAAACCAACACAAATTCCAAGAAGAGGTTTTTTATTAATTAATGTAAATTCATTAAGTGTATCTGAAAGACCATCAATATTGTTCAGTGCTTCAACGCAGCTTTTAAATGAGCCCTGCCCTGGTAAAACTACTTTATCACTTGATTTTATCTTATTGGGATTAGAGGTTACTTCGATATTTACTTTTTCTTTGGCAACTTCTCTAAAAGAGTTTATTACCGAGCTTATATTGCCCGATTTATAATCAACAATTGTAACGTTCATTAATTTTATAATGAGCCTTTAGTAGAAGGAATTGATTTACTATTCCTTAGGTCTATTTCCAATGCAGTTCTTAATGATCTTGCAAGCCCTTTAAAGCAAGATTCAATAATGTGGTGACTATTGTCCCCATAAATATTTTCAATGTGTAGAGTAATTCCAGCAGCTTGAGAAAACGCTTGAAACCATTCTTTAAAAAGTTCAGTGTCCATCTCACCAAGCTTTTCTACTTTTAAATTTACTTTCCAAATTAAGTAAGGCCTATTTGAAATATCTATTGCTACACGTGATAAAGTTTCATCCATTGGTATCATCGCATGAGCATACCTTTTAATTCCAACAGATTTTTTTAAAGCTTTTTTTAACGCTTCACCAATTGCAATTCCTGTATCTTCAGTTGTGTGGTGTAAATCAATATGAGTATCGCCTTTAGCTTTTATATTCATATCTATTAAAGAATGCTTTGATAGTTGTTCAAGCATATGGTTTAAAAAACCTATTCCTGTGTCAATTTTGTATTTACCTTTGCCATCAATATTTAAATCAACACTAATGCTTGTTTCTTTTGTTTTCCTGCTTATTTTACCTTTACGCTTCATAATTAAAACAGGTATACATATATTATTCAATTATGGCAATAATACTAAACCTGGGCTTGAACTATCAAATTTAATATCCACTTATAAGCTATGACAACGATTGTATTAGTTAGAAAAAACGATGAAGTAGTAGTAGCTGGCGACGGACAAGTGAGTATGGGAAATACTGTCGTAAAAAGCACTGCCTCAAAAGTCAGAAAAATTGATAAGAGAGATGTTGTAGCTGGTTTTGCTGGATCAACAGCTGATGCCTTAACATTGTTTGAAAGATTAGAGGGAAAATTAGAAAAACATGCTGGTAACTTGTCTAGAGCTGCTGTTGAATTAGCTAAAGATTGGAGAACAGATAAATATTTAAGAAGATTAGAAGCACTAATGGCAGTTGGTGATAAAAAAAATAGTTATATAATTTCTGGTACTGGTGATGTTCTTGAACCTGAAGGAGATGTAATTGGCATTGGCTCTGGTGGAAATTATGCTTTAGCTGCAGGGAAAGTTTTAATGGAAAGCAATATATCAGCAGAAGAAGTTGCAAAGAAAGCTATAAAAGTTGCAGCCGATATTTGTGTGTTTACAAATGAGAATGTTAAAGTTGAAAAAATATAATGGATAAATCAAACGTAACTCAATTACATCCCAAAGATAAAAATCAGAAAGATGAGGCTTCATTAGTAAGCTCATTATCGCCTAGAGAAATTGTTTCTGAATTAGATAGATTTGTAGTCGGTCAAAATAAAGCTAAAAGAGCTGTTGCTGTCGCTCTAAGAAATAGATGGAGGAGACAAGCTTTAAAAGGTGAAATGAAAAATGAAGTGTTACCTAAAAATATTTTAATGATTGGTCCAACAGGTGTTGGAAAAACCGAAATTTCAAGGAGACTGTCTAAACTTGCTGAGGCACCATTCGTAAAGGTTGAAGCAACAAGATTTACAGAAGTTGGATATGTAGGTAGAGACGTGGAACAAATAGTTCGAGATTTGATCGAAATTGCGATTTCGATGGAAAAAGTAAAAAAAAGAAAAGAAGTTTACGCGCAAGCACAAAAATTAGCAGAAGAAAAAGTTTTAGACGCTTTAGTAGGTAAAAAAGCAAGCTTAGCAACCCGAGAAAGTTTTAGAAAAAGATTACGTAACGGTGACCTAGATGACAACGAGATTGAAATAGCTGTCAGCGATACAGGAAACAGTGCCTCATTTGAAATTCCAGGAATGCCAGGTGCAAATGTTGGAATGATTAATATTGGTGAGATGCTTGGGAAATCTATGGGAACAAAAGAAAAAAAGAAGAAAATGTCAGTAAAAGAATCTCACGATATACTAATAAACGATGAGTCAGATAAGCTAATCGAACAGGATAAGATTATTAAAGCAGCAAAAATTTCGACAGAAAACAACGGAATAGTTTTTTTAGATGAAATTGATAAAATCTCTGGGAGAACAGACCGGGTGGGTGGTGATGTATCAAGAGAAGGTGTCCAAAGAGATTTATTACCTTTAATTGAGGGCACTACAGTTAATACAAAATATGGGCCAATCAAAACCGATCATATTTTGTTTATAGCATCTGGAGCTTTCCAACTAGCTAAACCCTCAGATTTACTTCCAGAATTACAAGGTAGACTTCCAATTAGAGTAGAGCTTGAGGCTTTAACTAGCGATGATTTTAAAAGGATTTTAAAAGAGCCTGACTTCAGTTTAATTAAACAATACATCGCTTTATTAAAAACTGAAAATGTGGATCTTGAGTTTTCTGAAGATGGAATAGAAACAATCGCAAATATCGCATCTGAAGTTAATGCATCAGTAGAAAATATTGGTGCAAGAAGATTGCATACCATTATAGAAAAAATTCTTGATGATATTAGCTTTACAGCAACAGATAAATCTGGCGAAAAAATAGTTATCAATAAAGATTACATAAATAAAAATCTAGATAATTTAGTAAAAGATACGGACCTATCGAAATTTATTTTATAGTTTTTTTTTTAGATATACGTAAAAAGCTCCGCTTCCCCCATCCTCATTTTCTGCTTCTTTTATTTGAGAAATTAGACTCATTAATTCATCGCTATTTTTTATATATTCTGGAACAGAGTATTTAAGAATGCCCAAGTTCTTTGAGATATATGGGTCTTTTTCATTCTGCGAATGTATTCCCTTTCCCGTAACAATTATTAATTTTTTTACACCTTTTTCATAAGAATCTTTAATTAAATCATTTATTTTATTATTTGCTTTATCTAATGAGTAACCATGCAAATCAAAAGATTTTATTGAAAATTTTTTTTTGTTAGAAAGTTTTTCGTCTTTATTGGGTAATTTTTCATCGCTAGATAAAAAATTTTTCCAATCTTTTTTATCTTTATCTGAGATTTTGCTATTCAATTAAGTTAGTATATCTACTAGTTGCCAATTCGGATTTGTTGATTTCATATCTCTTGAAAAGACCCAGGTATCGTATATTTTTTTTATTTTTTCTGGGTTCCCTGAAATTATTTTTTTCTCTTTATCTCTTATGCAAGTAATTACCTCTCCCACAAAATCTACGGTTACTTTTAAAATATTGTTATTCTTTTTATGTTCTTTAATAATCGCAGAATTTACACCTATAAAAGTTATTTCAGCATAATGTCCTTTTGCGCTTCTCTCTTTTAGAGCATCGTTAAATTGATCAAAAATTTTGTTACTCAAAAGCGGCTTTGAAGTTGTTATTCTGTTGTCATTATCACTAAAATCTGTAATAATTGTTTCATAAGCTATTTTAGCACCGCTTAAAAATTCTTTTTTTGCTTTATCATCAAAACTTTGACGCTCTTTTAGGTTTTTATCTAATCGAACATTTTTTAAAACTTCTTCAAATTGCGGAGGTGCTTTTCCCTCAAATCCGGTTCTTTTTCCTAAAATGCCACGCAATCTTAAAAAAATAAACCCTGCAATCATTGCAAGCAATATTATATCTATGTATTCGAAACTATAATTCATCTCATTATAGTAATTACTCTGTTGAATAATTTCAACCAACAATTACATTAAAGACAAATGAACTCAGTGCTTTTATCAATTATTTTAGTTCCAATTGTCGAAATATATCTGTTCATAAAGATTGGTGCAAAAATTGGTGCTTTTAGCACAATCTTATTAATCTTCATAACTGCAATTACCGGAATAATTTATGCAAGATATGAAGGCTTGAATACTTTGCGCTCGGCGTATTGGCAAATAATCAAACAAGAAACACCTGCATATGAAATAATTTCTGGTGCCGCCATTGCTTTTGCAGCTTTACTTTTGATTATACCTGGATTTGCAACAGACATTATTGGGTTTCTGATAATTTTTCCTATCACAAGGAAATTAATTTTAAGTAAAGTTTCTAAAAAGATTAAAAAGAAGGAACCAGATAAAAATGATATAATAGATGGTGAGTTTGAGGATATAGAAAATGACGATGAAAGAAAAATATAAGATCTTAACTCAATATATAAAAGATATTTCGAGTGAAACACGTGATGTTGAAACTTATCTTTTTGTTAAAGATAACATTTCAAAATATCATTTAAACATAGATATAAATTCTAAGCCACTCAAGAATAGATTGATCGAAATTAATACTACTTTAAAATTTGAAGATAAGAGTGGGAACGAAAAAAAATCTTACTTTGAAATTATCTATGCTACAATTATAAATGTTAATAGTGAATTGAATGAAAAAAACGATTTACAAAAAATAATCCTTTGTGATGTTCAAGTGTTAATTTATCCAAAAATTGAGAAGGCACTTTTGGACTTAATACATAATTCAGGTTTTCCCGAAGTTAGATTTGAAAAAAAAATAGATTTCGAGAAACTTTATAACGAGAAGTTTAATTAAAGAAATTTTTTTTAAGATTTTGTTTAAGATATTTTTTGTGCATTTCTATTTCCTTTTCTGTAGGATGAATTACTTTTTTAAAATAAAGAACATTTTCATTTAAATTTTTTGTATTTTCTTTATCATTATTTTGAAATTGTAAGGTCGGTTCTTTTTGATCTAATAAATTTATATAGACTTTTGCCAATAAATCACAATCTATTAAGGCCGTATGTTTTACTCTCTTTGAATTATCAATTCTATATCTTTTGCAAAGTGCATCTAGACTGGTTGATGACCCTGGAAATTTATTTCTAGCTAGAGTTAAAGTGTCTACAACCTCATTTTTAATTTTTTCTTTACCTAAAATTTTCATTTCATTATTAAGATGAGATAGATCAAACTCAGCATTATGAATTACTAGTCTGCTTTCTTTGATAAAATTTAAAAATTCATCAACAATTTGATCAAATCTTTTTTGTTTAGACAAAAATTCATCTGTATATCCATGAACTTTAAAGGCTTTTTCTGAAACTTTTCTATCTGGATTTAAATAACAATGAAATCTATTTTTTGTTGGAACTAAATTATCTAATTCTATGCAACCAATTTCCACAATTCTGTGACCCTCTTTCGTAGAAAGTCCTGTTGTTTCTGTATCGAGTACAATTTCTTTCATTATAAAATTTTATTTAAAATTTTATTTATATCTTTTTTTATACCTTTTTTAGAGAAATTATTCTTAATAATAAAATCAGATTTTTGTTTTTTATAAGCAAGCGGTAGTTGAATCTTTTTAAATTTGTAAAATAATTTTAAATTAAAATTTTTTCTTTTTTTTAATTTCTTTGAAATATTTTTTTTATTTGCATCAATAAATATTAAAATGTCACTCTTTTTATCAAGCCTATTTTCTAATAAAAGGGGAATGTCTAGAATTACAAATTTTTTATTTTTATTTTTTTTCAAAAAAAGTTTCATTTTTTTTCTTACTTCAAAGTGGACTATTTTTATAATTTTTTTGAGATTATTTTTGTTAGATAGTATTGCATTTGTAATTTCATATTTGTTTATTGGAAACGAATAAATGTATTTTGGTAAAATTTTTTTTAATTTAAGAAATACTTTTTTGTTTTTCTTATATATTTCTCCAACTTCTTGATCAGCATTAAAAACTGGATAGCCAAAACTATTTGCAATATGACTCTTGCCTGACCCAATGTCTCCTAAAATTCCTATTCTTCTCATTAGTCTAAAAGCTTGCTTACTTCCTCATTAATTTCAGGTTGAATATTGTGCCAAATTTTAAAAGCTTCTGCTGCTTGAAAAATAAACATTTTTTTTCCATTTTCAGTTTTATTGCCCAGATCTTTACCTTTTTTTAAAAAATTTGTTTCCTTGGGATTGTAGATAACATCATAAAAAAACTTATTTTTACCAATTTTTGAAAAATCTAAATCTAAATTATCATCTTTATTTAAACCGACACTGGTTGCATTTATAATCATATCAAACTCGGGTACTTCACCCCAATCAACTACTTTTATGTCATTCCATCCATTTTTTTTTACAGTGTTACTGTTGTAAAAATTTTGTAATTGTTGAGCTTTAGCTTTGGTTCTATTGGTTAGAGTAATGCTTGAAACATTCATATTATATAAAGCAAAAATTATTGATGGTGTAACTCCACCAGAACCTAAAATAAAAATCTTTTTTCCAGAAGTATCATATTTTGTGTATTTAATAGCATTTTCAAAACCACCTATGTCAGTATTATAGCCGACTATTTTACTATCATTTGTTAATAAAATTGTATTAACCGATTGAGTTACTTCAGCACCAGATGTCAGTTTGTCAAGATAAGGAATTACCTCTTTTTTAAAAGGAACAGTGACATTTACTCCACTAATATTTCTCTCTTTTATTTTTATTATTAAATTTTTTAAATCATCGCTATTTAATCTTTCTTTGTCATATATTGCTTTAATATTATTTTTTTTAATCCAGTGGTTATGAATTGTTGGAGACAAAGAGTGATCAATCGGATTGCCAATTACTAAATACTTATTCATAATTTTTTAAATATTCCTTAATTTTGTTAATAGGAAGGCCCATAATTGTATTTTCATCTCCTTGTATTTTCGAAAATAAAGATCTGCCTACCCCCTCAATTTGATAAACATTATACGAATAAAGTGCTTCATCTGAAATCTTATTTAAATATTCTTCTAACTCTTTGTTTGAGAAATTCTTCATTGTAAGTTTGGCTATATCAGTATAGTTCCAAATCATCGAACCATTTTTTGATATACAAACAGAGCTGATTAATTGGTGCACCTTTCCATTGAGTTGTTTTAAAATTGATAGAGCTTTTTCACGATTATCAGGCTTAGAGATTAGTTCTCCATTTAGGTCTATAACACTATCCGCGCCTAAAACTAATGTATCGAAATTCTTCTGACTAACTCGGCTAGCTTTTATTTCTGCAAGATTTTTTGAAATTATTTCGGGTGAAGCTTTTTCTTTTAGTAAACTCTGTTTGATGGGCTCCTCATCAACAGTTGAAGGCTCAACTTTAGCTTCAATATTATGTTTGTCTAATATTTCTTTCCTTACTTTGCTTTTAGATGCAAGTATTAATTTAAACATTTTGTTTATAAATTTCGTATATTTTTATTATTGATGCTGCGGTTTCCTCAACTGATTTTCTTGTAACATCTATTGTAGGCCATTTATACTTTTTAAAAGCATTTTTAGCATTCTCAACTTCTTTTCTAATTTTATCTAGATCTGTATATGATTTGTTCTGTGTTTCTTTTAAAGAATTCATTCTATTTTTTCTTATATCAACCAATCTTTCAGGTTCAGTATTTAAACCAATCACACAAGAAATTTTGGGGTTCTCTTTCAAAATTTGTGGAATAGAATTTTCATTAATGAGTGGAATATTTGATGTTTTATAACCTTTGTTAGCTAAATAAATTGAGGTTGGCGTCTTGCTCGTTCTGCTCACTCCTAAAAGAATTATATCAGACTTTTTTATTTCTTTAACAGAATTACCATCATCGTGATTCATGGTAAACTGAATAGCTTCAATCCTTTTGTAATATTCATCATCAAGAGCATATTGACCGCTTGGTTGATGTGAAGCCTTTTGATTAAGCAGTTTTGAAAAACTTAATATTAAATCCCCCAATACACCAAAACATGGAATTTCTTTTTCTCTGCTTGTTTTTGCAAGATATTTAGCAAGATTACTATCTACTATTGAATATAATATTATTGAATTTGTCTTTTTTTCAGCCTCAGACAAAATCTTCGAAATTTGATTGTTGGTTCTTGTAAAGGAATAAGTGTGAATTTTATATTTTATATTTTTAAATTGAGCTTTGATAGCAGTAAAAATTCTATCTAAAGTTTCACCTGTTGAATCTGATATAAGATATATTTGATATGTATTGTTCATGTATAATATATGTATAAATTTGTATTATCTTTATCATATTGAATATCTTTCATATTTTTAATTTTGTGTTGTAAAACAGTGGTTTTATTAACAATATTAAACATGTTAAAATCGTTTGTAATCATTAAATGTATTAAGTTAATAAGCTTCAATTTTACGTATATATTTATTAAAATTTAAATTCTAAATGTTAATAAACTGTTTATAAGATGTTCAATAAATTTAATCACCATTATTCACAGAATATACTAACATTACAATCAATTATATTTAATTATTAATATGTCTCCAATTGAAGAAGTAATAATAAACAAAAAAAGTAATATCAATCCTATTTGGATAATGAGACAAGCAGGAAGATATTTACCAGAATTTAGAGAAATAAGAAAACAAAATCCTGATTTTATCAAATTATGTCTTAATCAAAAATTATCGAGTGAGATTACTCTACAACCTTTAAAGAGATTTAATTTGGATGCTGCAATAATTTTCTCTGATATTTTAATGTTACCATATGGTCTGAATCAAAATGTTGTGTTTAAAAAAAATGTGGGCCCTTTACTCGATGAAATAGATTTAAAAAAAATTTCAAGCGTTGAAGAAGCTAGTTTTGTAAAAAAACTCTCTCCTGTTTATGAGTTAATTAAATTAGTTAGCAGTTCTCAGTTTACTAATAACAAAACTACTATTGGTTTTGTTGGGGCACCATGGACTTTATTGGTTTACATGATTAATAAAAAGTCACCAAAACTAGACTTAAATGAAAATTTTTTTGGAAATAAGATATTAATCAGTAAAGTTCTTAAAATTTTAGATAAGTTTTTAAAAATACACGTTAAAAATCAAATTGATAATGGCGCTCAATTAATTCAGATCTTTGATAGTTGGGCTGGTCTGTTAAATGAAAAAGATTTACCTTACTATATTTATGAACCTACATTAAGTTTGGTTAATTATATTAAATCTTTAAACGTGCCTGTTATTTGTTTTCCAAGAGGTATTAAGAATTATAAAGATTTTTGTGAAATTATTAAACCAGATGTTATTTGTATTGATTACGAAGTTGATCCAATAAAAATTTATAAAGAAATAAAAATTCCTGTACAAGGTGGAATGGATCCAAAGATTTTACTTACTGATAAAGAAAAGCTAAAAAAAGAAACAATAAAATACCTAGATATTTTCAAAGATCATCCATATATATTTAATTTAGGACACGGTGTTCTACCAGAGACTGACCCTAGTATGATGGATTATTTGGTAAAAACTGTGAAAGACTATTAATGGATATCAAACAAGAACACCCACCTGTAAAATTTGGAAAAACTGGAGTTTTAATTATAAATCTAGGAACACCCAACTCAACAAGTTGGTTTGATATAAGAAAGTACTTAAAAGAATTTTTATCAGATAAAAGAGTAATTGAAGTTAACCCAATAATTTGGCAGATTATCTTAAACGTTTTCATATTAACTTTCAGGCCATCTAAAACAGCAAAAGCTTATAAAGAAATCTGGATGAAGGACAAAAATATTTCCCCGCTTCTTTACTACACTCAAAAACAGGCAGAAAAACTTTCAAGCACAATGTCTGAAGAAGACTTGATAATAGATTATGCTATGAGATATGGAAATCCCAGCATAAGAAGCAAAATTGCAACTCTTCACAAAAGAGGATGTGAAAACTTAATAATACTTCCACTTTATCCTCAATATGCTGCTGCGACCACCGCAACTGTTTGTGACGAAGTTTATAGAACTCTTATGAAAATGAGATGGCAACCATCACTTAAAATAGTACCTCATTATGAGTCTGATCCTTTATATATAGAAGCACTTGTAAATTCATTAAATAAAAAAATTAAAGAAATTAATTGGAAGCCAGATTTAATATTAGCTTCTTATCATGGAATACCTCAAAAATATTTTGATAAAGGCGACCCTTATCATTGCTATTGCCATAAAACCACTAGACTAATATCAGAAAAATTTACTTCGATTGAAATTTTGACAACATTCCAATCAAGATTTGGTCCTGAAAAATGGCTTCAACCTTATACAGATAAAACCCTAGAAAGTTTACCTCGAGAAGGGAAAAAAAATATTTTAGCTATATGCCCAGGATTTTCCTCAGATTGTGTTGAAACTTTAGAAGAAATCCAAATTCAAGGAAAAGAGAGTTTCCTAGACTCCGGAGGAGAAAACTTTGATATGGTGCCATGTTTGAATGATAATGATGATCATATAGTTTTATTAAAATCTTTAATTCAAAAAAACATTTAGCTTATGAATACCTATTTGCTGTTTAAATCATTACATTTGATATCAGTAATTTCTTGGATGGCTGGATTGCTATACCTTCCAAGAATCTTTGTTTATCATTCTCAATACAGCACCAAGCCAATAATATCAGATGTATTTAAAACCATGGAAAGAAAACTGTTTTTTTATATTATGACTCCAGCAATGACACTATCTTGGGTATTTGGTTTATTATTAATCCATGAGATAGGATTTCAACAACTTGGCCAAACTTGGATGATTTTAAAACTAATATTTGTAGTTATACTAACGATTTATCATTTTTACCTTGGACGAATTTTAGGTCAATTTAAACTTGACCTAAATGAACATTCACATAAATTTTATCGATTTATAAATGAAATACCCACATTATTGCTTATTTTAATCATATTTGTTGTGGTTTTTAAGCCTATCTAGGGTTGAATATTTATAATTAGCGTATATATTCTACCTATTATTAAGTCCTTAATAATTTTTTATCATGAACATTCAAGAACTAAAACTTAAATCATCTGAACAACTTATCACGCAAGCAGAAGAGCTTGGTATAGAAAATGCTAGTACTTTAAGAAAGCAAGAAATACTTTTTGCTATTTTAAAAAAGGTCGCTGAAAAAGAGGAAATAACAGGTGCGGGTGTTTTGCAATTGTTACAAGACGGCTTTGGTTTCCTAAGAGCAATGGAATCTAATTATCTACCTGGACCAGATGATATATATGTAAGCCCAAGCCAGATAAGAAAATTTGGTTTAAGAACTGGCGACACGGTTGAAGGACCTGTAAGAGCTCCAAAAGAGGGGGAAAGATATTTTGCATTGTTACAAGTTAGTAAAATAAATTTTGAAGAACCAGAAAAGTCACGACATAAAATTGCTTTTGACAACTTAACTCCACTTTATCCAGATAAACAATTAGTCATGGAAGTTGAAGTTTTGAAAACCGAAAAAAAACAAGATTTAACTCCACGATTAATTGACCTAGTAAGCCCAATCGGCAAGGGCCAAAGATCAATAATTATTTCACCGCCAAAAGCTGGAAAAACTATGATACTTCAAAGTATCGCAAATTCTATAGCAAAAAATTATCCAGAATGTTATTTAATAGTGTTACTAATTGACGAAAGACCCGAAGAAGTTACCGACATGCAAAGGACTGTTAAGGGAGAAGTAATTAGTTCTACGTTTGACGAACCAGCACAACGCCATGTTGCTGTTGCGGAAATGGTAATAGAAAAAGCAAAAAGATTAACTGAGCATAAAAAAGATGTGGTTATACTTTTAGATTCTATCACGAGACTTGGAAGAGCTTATAATGCAGTAATTCCAAGTTCTGGTAAAGTATTAACTGGAGGTGTAGACGCTAATGCACTTCAAAGACCCAAAAGATTTTTTGGAGCCGCAAGAAATATTGAAGAGGGCGGTTCTTTGACGATTATATCAACAGCATTAATCGATACCGGAAGTAGAATGGATGAGGTTATTTTTGAGGAATTTAAGGGAACTGGTAATAGTGAAACTGTTCTCGATAGAAAAATTGCAGATAAAAGAATATATCCAGCTATTGATATCACCAAATCAGGGACAAGAAGAGAAGAACTATTATTTGATAAAAATGATCTTCAAAAAATGAATGTCTTAAGAAGAATAATTGCTCCAATGGGCACTATGGATGCAATAGAGTTTATCAGTTCGAAATTAAAAGACACAAAAAATAATTCAGAGTTTTTTAATTCAATGAATAAACCTGCATAACTATAAATAGCCTAATTCCAACATTTCTTTCGAGAATTTTTTTTCAATTTCCGATGAGATCTCTTTTGGTAAAATTTCCTTCCAGTTGTTCTCCCTTCCTTGATTAAAAAAATTTACTTTTCTATTTTGTTTTTCTAAAAACCCTTCTTTTTTCTCTAGATTTTTCAAATTTTTAAAACTAGTTTCCTCAATCGTATTTTTAAGTCTTTCGTTATCTATTTGAGTTTTTTCTTCTTTACTTATAATTTTCAAAAATTCAAAAATTTTCTTGAACTCTCTAAAAGGGTCGATACATAAGTTTTCATACTTAATTAAACATACAGGTATATTATATTTATTGTGAACCCAGGAATTATAGTTTTCAGCCCATGAGCTTATTATTTCAATTCCTTTTATTCCAAACTTTTTAAAAGTACTTTCATTTGATGACAGATATCCTTTTGTATCAAACATATTTTTTGCTACATCTTTATATTTTTGATTTTCAAAATTTTTATAAGAAGTAACCACATTTCTTGGATCTCGAACAACATATATGCATCCTGCCGAAACCTTTTCATTTGTAAATTCGTTTCCATCTTTTTTAATACAAGCATTATGGGTTTTAAAAAACAAGTTCCTTTTAAATTTTTTGATAATAAAATTTTGAGCAGGTAACCAGTTTTTTATTACATCGTCATTTGATTTAAGGGGAGTTTTTTCACTGATAAAATCGCTTACATTGAAATTTGGAATATTCTTCAATATTTCAAAATAAAATTTTTTATCTTTTGAAAAAAAGTAATGTGCAATTAATGCTCTAACCCAAGTATTTCCAGATTTAGGGTATGAAGCTATCCAAATAATCATAACCAAATAATTATATGCATAAATGAATTTAGCGATATAATAATTTAATGACTATATATGCGCTTGCATCTGGATCAGGAATTTCTGGTGTGGCTGTGATTAGAGTTTCTGGTGATAACGTTAAAAGAGTTATAAAGTTGCTCACAGGGAAGGAACTCCCATCTCCTAGAGTGGCTACTCTTAGAAAAATAATTAATATCAACACTTCTGAGTTAATTGATGAAGGTATAATTATATGGTTTCCTGGCCCAGAGAGCTATACAGGTGAAGATATGGCCGAGTTTCATGTGCATGGTGGTAAAGCAGTCATTTTAGCTATTCAAAATCAGATTTCTAGAATTGAAAATTGTCGACTGGCAGAACCAGGCGAATTCACAAAGCTTGCTTTTCAAAATGGTAAAATAAATTTATTAAAAGCTGAAAGCATAGCCGATTTAATTTCTGCAGAAACCGAAATCCAAAGATTACAAGCTGTTAAGATAATGCAAGGAAAGTCTTCAGATAAGTTTAACGAGCTAAGAGAGAAATTAATAAAAATCTTATCTTATGTAGAGGCTAAAATAGACTTTCCAGACGAAGATTTGCCTGAAGACAAAATAAAACAGATTAGAAATAATTCGAGTAAAGTTTTATATGAAATTAATAAAATTTTAAATGACCAAAAAGTTGGTGAAATAGTTCGCGAAGGTTTTAAAATTGCTATTGTCGGTCCAACAAATGCGGGAAAATCAAGTTTATTAAATAATTTGGCTAACAGGGAAGTGGCAATAGTCTCAGAAATTGCTGGAACTACAAGGGATGTAATTGAAACGCATTTAAATATTGACGGCTATCCAGTCGTTATTTCTGATACTGCAGGAATAAGAGAGTCAAAGGACGAGATTGAAAAAAAAGGTATTAAGTTATCACTAAAAAAAGCCGAGAATGCTGATTTAAAGCTTGTTGTGGTTGATGCTAGAAATATTGATTTAAGCGGTTTTTTGAATGATTTATTAAAAGATAATGCAATATTAGTTGTAAATAAGTCTGATTTATTGAAAGAAAAATTGCATTCACAAATTACTAAATTTAAACATGTTTTGATTTCACTCAAAAAAAATTTGAATATCGAGAAATTAATTTCAGAGATAAAAAATAATTTGAAAGATAAATTTATCTTTGAAGAAGATATTTTAATTACCAGGGAAAGACATAGACAACATTTAATGCAGTGTTCTGATCATCTAAAAAGTTTTTTACAGAAAAATGATAAAAAGGATTTTGACAAAGCCGCAGAGGATCTTAGGCTAGCCACAAGACATTTAGGTATGATTGTCGGAAAAGTTGACGTCGAGGAGATATTAGGTAGTATTTTCAACGATTTCTGTATTGGTAAATAACATCTACATTTACTAAATTTTAATTCAAATCTTGTAAATATTTTAATCGATTATAAATTTAAACGATGAAAAAAGATATATCGTTTGAGGTAGTTGTTATTGGTGGTGGACACGCTGGCTGTGAAGCTGCTGCTGCTTCTGCCCGTTTGGGAGTTAAAACCGCCTTATTTACGCATAACAAAAATACGATAGGAGAAATGTCCTGTAATCCTGCTATTGGTGGATTAGGCAAAGGTCATCTTGTGAGGGAAATAGATGCACTAGATGGTGTTATGGGTGAGGTTGCTGATAAGTCAGGAATACAATTTAGGTTATTGAATAGAAGCAGAGGTCCAGCAGTTAGAGGACCGAGAACTCAGTCTGATAGATCCTTATATCGTAAATTTATGCAAGAAAAACTTGTAAACTATTGTAATTTAAGCATTTTTTCAGACCCTGTCATTGAGTTTATATTTAAAGATAATACTATAAATGGTTTTTTAACACTCAAGGGGAACAAAGTAAGTTGTAGAAAGTTAATCCTAACTACCGGCACTTTTTTAAATGGATTGATACATATTGGTGGTAAAAAGACTCCAGCAGGAAGATTTAATGAAAAACCAAGTACAGGTTTAAGTGAACAACTAGCAAAATATAAATTTAAAATTGGAAGGCTCAAGACCGGTACACCCCCTAGGTTAGATGCCAGAACAATCAATTTCAATATTTTAGAAAAACAAGATGCAGACAAAGATCCATATTTTTTTTCATTTTTAACCAAAGAGAATTTTAATAAACAAGTGTCATGTTCAATCACTTATACAAATGAAAAGGTTCATAAAATAATTGAAAAAAATCTGTCTAAGAGTGCAATGTATTCTGGCAACATCCAAGGTGTAGGACCAAGATACTGTCCATCCATAGAGGACAAAATAGTTAAATTTTCAGAAAAAAACAGACATCAAATTTTTTTGGAGCCTGAAGGTTTAAATGATCACACAATATACCCAAATGGGATCTCAACATCTCTTCCAGAGGAGGTTCAGTACGAAATACTTAACAATATCAATGGTTTAGAAAACGTTAAAGTAATTAGGCCAGGATACGCGATAGAATATGACTATATTGATCCCCGAGAACTATTATTAACCTTAGAAACAAAAAAAATTAAAAATTTATTTTTGGCTGGTCAGATTAATGGGACAACTGGCTATGAGGAAGCTGCAGCTCAAGGACTTATAGCCGGAATAAATGCTGCTTTATCACTAAAAAACTCAGAACCCTTCATCCTTGATAGATCTGATGCATATATCGGTGTCATGATTGATGATCTTGTCACTAAAGGGGTTGCTGAGCCTTACAGAATGTTTACATCACGTGCTGAGTATAGATTAAGCTTAAGGTCAGATAACGCCGATTTAAGACTAACACAAAAAGGAGTTAAGATTGGCTTAATATCTGATTATAGACGGAAAATTTTTGAGGATAAATTTCAAAAATTAAGTAAAATATCATTTCAAATGGCAAATTTAAATATATCCCCGTCAAAAGCTTCTAAATTTGGTATAAAAATTTCAAAGGATGGTGTTTTCAGGTCTTCTGAGGAGATTTTAACTCAAAAAGATGTTGATATGACAAAAATAAGGGAAATTTGGCCTGAAATTAAAGATTATGGAGTTGAGATCGATGACCAAATTGAGATTAATGCTCATTATAGAGGATATTTAAAGAAGCAAAAAGCTGATATTTTAGCTTTTAAAAGAGATGAGAATTTATCTATTCCAGATAATATTGATTATGATCAGTTTTCAGGTCTATCTAATGAGGTGAAGTCCAAATTTAAAGAAATTAGGCCAAAAACAATAGGTCAGGCGTTAAGAATCGACGGTATTACCCCAGCAGCAGCATATATTTTGTTGTCACATCTAAAAAGAAAGTCTATTAAGCATATAGCTTAATGGATCAAATAAATTTAAATTCGTATTCAAAAATTTCAAATTTCAATGTTTCACGTGAAACTTGCAATGAGCTAGAAAGCTACATTTCGTTGATTCAACGAAAAAATAAGGAAATTAACATTGTAAGCAAAAAAAACACTAAAAAAAATGATATTAGACACCGTCATATCATAGATTCTGCACAAATCATTGATTTTGTTGATATAAATAGTAATACAACCTATGATTTAGGCTCTGGAGCAGGGTTGCCAGGTCTTGTGGTGGCAATAGTGATGAAAAATTTAAAAATCGATATGAAAGTTAGTTTATTTGAAAAAAGTTATCATAAATGTGTTTTTCTAAAAGATGTTTCCAAAGAATTAAACTTGAACACAGAAGTTATCCAAAAAGATATTTTTAAATTAAAAAATATGGAAACTGGAACAATAATGTCAAGAGCATTTAAACCAATGCCATTAGTTCTAAATTTAGTAAACGAGAATTTTAAAAGATTTGAAAATATAATTTTTTTTATGGGCAAAAATGGAAAAAAAGTTTTAAAAGAAACACTGCAGCATTGGGATTTAGATTACGAGGAAAAAAAAAGTTTAACCAACAAGGACTCATTCATATTAAACATAAAAAAAATTAAGAAAAAATTATCGTGAAAATAATTTCGATTATAAATCAAAAAGGTGGAGTAGGTAAAACGACAACAGTGATTAATTTGGCTTCCGCTTTATCACAACAAAGTAAAAAAATTTTAGTAATAGATCTTGATCCTCAAGGAAATGCTACAACAGGTCTAGGACTGTCCAATGTTGAGCAGTCAGACCAAACTATTTATGGCATTCTAAATGGGACAGTCTCAATTTCAGAAGTAATTAAAAAGACCAAATTTAAAAATTTAGATTTAATTACATCAAATGTTGATTTATCTGGTTTGGAAGTAGAAACAGCTGGTGACAACGAAAGAGCATTTATTTTGAAGACTAAATTAACCGCTTATTTAAATGGTTCTGGAGCATCATATGACTACATCCTGATAGATTGCCCACCATCTTTAAGTTTGCTGACAGTTATGGCTTTAGTATCTTCCAACTCATTGCTAGTTCCGCTTCAAACTGAATTTTTTGCCCTAGAGGGACTTACTCAACTTATGAAAACAATTGAACGTATAAAAGTAAATTTAAATCCAAAATTAGAAATTCAGGGTATCTTGCTGACCATGTATGACAGAAGAAACAAATTATCCTCACAAGTTGAAGAGGAAGCAAGGAATTATTTTAAAGATAAAGTTTATCAAACTGTTATACCGAGAAATGTAAGATTATCAGAGGCACCATCACATGGCGTACCAGTTTTAATTTATGATAAAAATTGTCCTGGTAGCAAATCTTACTATAGTTTTACCGATGAGTTTATCAATCAGGAAAATGAAATTGGGAGCGCAGCATAATGAACAAAATAAAAAAAGGATTAGGTAGAGGCTTGTCTTCCCTGATAGGCGAAAATAAGGTTGAGACAAGTAATACTAAATTATCTCTAAGTGATATAATGCCTAATAGATATCAACCAAGGAAAAATTTCGACGAAGGGAGCTTAGAGGAATTATCAAATTCTATTAAGGAACGTGGTGTAATTCAACCAATCATAGTTAGAAAGTCAAAGTTAGAAAACACTAAATATGAAATTATAGCGGGTGAGAGAAGGTGGTTAGCGGCTAGGAAGGCTGGACTTCACGATATACCTGTAATAATAACAAATGTTGATGATCTAAAATCTTTAGAGTTTGCAATCGTTGAAAATGTTCAGCGCCATGATCTTAACCCGTTAGAGGAAGCGTTAGGTTATAAAAGGTTAATCGACGAATTTTCATACGATCAGGAAAAAGTCTCAAGATTTATTGGAAAAAGCAGAAGCTACATAACTAATTCATTAAGGTTATTAAGCTTGCCAGAAGAAGTATTAAATTTTGTCAGAAATAAAAAAATCACTGCGGGTCATGCTAAAATTTTAGTTGGGTTAGACAATGCTGAATTTATAGCAAATAAGATAATTGAAAAAAAACTCTCAGTTCGTCAAGCTGAGAGTTTTGTCAAAATCTTTAAAAAAAAACCTAATTATGCAAATAGAATAAAAGATCCAAACATAAAAGATTTAGAACAATCAATAATAGATAAGACTGGCCTCAACGTTTTGATCAAAAATAACAAGAAAAACAAAGGCACAATCACGTTTGCCTACCATGATAATGATCAACTTAATAAAATCATAGATGTAATAAAATCTAATTATTAGTCTTCGACGTTGCTAAAATAAAATCAAATAAAATTTTAAGTGAATTAATAGAATTTTTTTTTATATTTAGTTCAATCTTATTTATTTCATCTATCAATTTATAAGTTTTATCAAGTGTCCAAATTTTTATTTGTTTTTTAACTAGTTCCTTATCTTTCCAAAAAATTGGTGGTTTGAAATTTATAATTGCTTTATCGATACTTTGGTGTGTTTGAATATTTTGGTTAAGTTTAATCAATCTTTTAGCTTTTATTAAAAAAGTTCTAATAATAATTATTGTGTCCTCAATCGAGAAATTGTTTTCATTGATAATATATAGAATTTTATCTTTATTTTTTGCTAAGCAGTTGTCTACAAGTTCATTGATGCTGTAATTTTCTGATAAGTTAGTCAAAATATAGATCTCTTCAATTGTAATTTTTTTTTTGTCTGTAAGAAAACTCTCTATCTTTGAAAGCTCATTATTAAGACTTTTTCGATCACCGTTTGCTCTGCTCACAATCAGATTAATTGATTCCTGTGAAATAGGTATATTTTTTTGTGAAAAAAAAGTTTTTGTAATTGTAGATAATGTTTGATTGTTGTCAGAATAAAATGCAATAGAGACTAAATCTTTTTCTTTCTCAAACAAATTTCTTAATTTAGATTTTTTATCTAACATATTTGAAATGAGGATAATCTTAATGTCATCTAAATTTTTTTCTTTCAAAACTTCAATTTCATTTTTAATTTTATCACTAGCATCTTTGATTATTATCAGCTTGTTTTTTTCGAAAAATGATTTGGATAAAACTTGATTATAAAAGTTGTCAATATCAGAAAATATTTCGTTCTCTAAGTACTTGAATAAATTTTCTCCAAACAGTGGTTTAAATTTTTTCTCTATTATTTCTTCCTTTTGACCCTCGTTAATGCCGTGAAATAAAAATATTTTTGAATTAATATTTTTGTCTAACTCATAGCTTTTTAAAATCATTATATATTTGATAAATAATTAATTAGATCCTCAATAATTTTAGTAATTAAAATATCCTCTAATTCATTCTCGTATTCTTTAAGTTTAAATTTATCATCTGAATTATTATAAGTTATATTTCTAGATAACAATTGTTGAACTTGGTTATCCGAGTCGAGATTTATAAACTTTAAATTTATTTCAAGTTCTAAAACTAACGTATTGCCCTTCGAATCTTTTGATTTAACTCTTATATTTTTATCACTCTCAATTTTAATATTTATTTTTTTATCACTTTCTCTATTTGTCAAAGCGTTAATAGATTTAGCAAATTTATTGTTTAAAGAAGTATTTTCTTTTTCAACCTTTCCAATTGTGAAATTCAAATTTTTTGTTGAATATATTGGCTGATATCCACAACTCGATAAAACTAAAAAAAATATTAAAAATATATAAGGTTTATTTCTCATACTATCAAATTTATCAGTTTATTTTTAATATAAATGCTTTTTTTTATTTCTTTATCTTTCAAAAATTTATTGATTTTTACATTATTTTTTATCTCAAGTAGCAAATCTTTTTCGTTGATATCTTTATTAAAGTTCATTAAATCTCTTTTTTTTCCATTAATTTGAATGACGACATTAAAACTTTCTTTTTTTAAGAATCTTTCATTCACTTTTGGCCATTGATCTCTTTCTTTTATATTTAATTCATCTAAACACTCATTCGCAAGATGAGGTAATATTGGTGAAATTATTTTTAAAATTTTTTCATAATTAGTTAAAAGATTTTTTTTATTTTTTATTTCTTTTAAATTTTTTGATAAATAATTGTAAATTTCATGTAAATTAGCAATTATTACATTGTAATGAAAGTTTTCTAAACTTTTGGTTATTTTATAAATCATTTGATTTGTGAAAGTATCAATCTCTTGAGATCGATCTGTATCATCTTTTAAATTTAAATTTATAATCATTTTATGTAAAGACCAAAATTTTTGGATGAATTTATAGGATGAAATCATTCCTTGTTCCGACCACTGAATGTCTTTTTCAGGTGGACTATCTGAAAGTATAAAGAATCTTACCGCGTCAGCTCCATAATTATCTATTATATTTTCTGGATCAATTGTATTTTTTTTGGACTTAGACATTGACTCGCTAGATCCAACTTTTACTTTCGCAGAAGGGTTATTTTTTTTAAAGTATTCCTTTCCGTCTTTGCTTTCAACTTCATCTGGAAACAACCAATTATTTTCGCTATCTTTGTAAGTCTCGTGACACACCATTCCCTGAGTAAATAATCCCTCAAATGGTTCTAGTTCTATAAAATCTTTTTTTTCAAAACCTAAGGCACGCATAAAAAATCTTGAATAAAGTAAATGCAAAATTGCATGTTCAACTCCACCTATATATTGATCAACAGGCATCCAATACTTTACATCATCTAAATTAAAACCCTCATCCTTGTTTTCAGTAGAACAAAATCTTAAAAAATACCATGAGGAGTCAACAAATGTATCTAAAGTATCAGTTTCTCTAATACACTTCTCACCATGAAGGGTAACTTCTTTCCATTTTTTTTGGTGCTCGAGAGGATTTCCTTTTACATCAAGATTTATATTCTCGGGAAGTTTCACTGGCAAGTCTTCTTTTGGGATCTTAATTACTTCACCTCTATTATTATAAGCAACTGGAATAGGACAACCCCAATATCTTTGCCTTGAAACACCCCAGTCTTTGAGTCTAAAATTAATTTGTCGTTTCCCAATTTTTTTTTTTTCTAATATTTCTATCGTTTTTAAAATAGACTCATCTGGACAATTGAGACCGTCTAAAAATTGAGAATTAAAAATTTTTCCTGGGCCAGTATATGCCTCTGTATCTATCTTAAAATTATCATTTTCACCCGGGGGACACACTACAGGTAAAACTTTTAAATTATATTTTAAAGCGAAATCCAAATCTCTTTGATCATGGGCAGGACAGCCAAACACAGCACCAAATCCATAATCCATTAAAACAAAATTTGCAAAGTACACAGGCACTTGTTTAGTTTCATCAAGGGGATTTATTGCTTTAATATCAGTTTTAAATCCTATTTTTTCCGCATTCGCAATTGACTCCTCGGTAGTTCCTGTTTTAGCACATTCATTTTTAAATTTAATAAATTCTTCATTTTCTTTAAAAAATTTCGACATTGGATGATCTATTGACAAAGCTAAGAAAGAAAATCCGAACAAGGTGTCAGGTCTGGTAGTGAAACACTTAATTTCTTTAACCGGTAAATTTGTTTTCAGATTAAAATTAATTTCACATCCAAAAGATTTTCCAATCCAGTTTTTTTGCATTACTTTTACTTTATTCGGCCATTTATCAAGTTTGTCTAAACCATCAAGTAGATCAGAAGAAAATTTTGTAATATTAAAAAACCATTGATTAAGTTTTTTTCTTTCAACTACAGCGCCAGATCTCCATCCCTTTCCATCAATTACTTGTTCGTTAGCAAGAACAGTTTCATCAATTGGATCCCAATTAACATAGTTTTCTTTTCGATAAACAAGGCCTTTATCCATTAATTCTAAAAAAAAGGATTGTTGATGTTTATAATAATTGTCTGAACAAGTTGATATCTCTCTATTCCAGTCGACAGATAAGCCAAGCTGTTTTAATTGATTTTTCATAGTTTTTATATTTTTTTCGGTCCAGGTTTTAGGATCAAGATTATTTTGTCTTGCTGCGTTCTCGGCTGGCATGCCGAATGAGTCCCAGCCCATAGGGTGTAAAACGTTAAATCCTTGCATAGATTTATATCTAGCAAGAACATCTCCTATAGTGTAATTTCTAACATGACCCATGTGTATTTTACCTGAAGGGTAAGGAAACATTTCTAAACAATAGAATTTTTTTTTATCTTTTTTAATTGAAGATTTAAATGTTTGATTTTTTTCCCAAAAAGTTTGCCACTTTTTTTCAATTACTTTAAAGTTATATCGTTCCACAAATCGCCTTAAACTTTGAGTTATTGTTGATCTTGAGGTATAGCATTATCCCCACCACGAGGATCTTTTTTTCGTCTTTCTTTAACAAGTTTTTCAATGGACTTTTTTTCCATTAAGGTTGCTTTTTTTAGTATTGCTAATTGTATTTCACTAGAAATTTTAGAATCTATTAAACTTGTAGCACAGTTGTTATTATTACAAATTCTTTCATGAACAATTATTTTAAGCGCATCTGATCTTATTTCATTAGATAAAAAACGGACTGTAATTTTTAAATCTCTGTTGTTATCTTTTCCACCATTAAACCAATCGGTTATTATTATACCTCCTGAGTAGCTCGCGTTAACCAATGGAACGAAATCAAGGGTTTCGACAGACGCTCTCCATAATTCATTGGCTGAGGCAAAATCAAATACACCACCTTTTCTTTTTCCTAAATTAAAACGAACCCCTTTTCCTTCTTCAATATTTTTTCTAACTCTATCATTAACATTAACAGGATTATCTTTAACATCTGATCTTTTAAAAAAACCATTACAACCACTTAATAAGGTTAGGGTTAATATAACTAGAATAAATTTTGCGAAATTATTCATAAATTTACAGACTGATTTAAAACCACTAGTATTCTAAAATATCAATAAAAATATGCTTTTTTTTGTTGCAAAAATATCACATATGTTAAAAAAAGAGCTTAAATAGGTGATTTTTTTCAAATTTTGATCTCAACACTGCTAAAAACCAACCATTCATATGAATAACGATAGGAGATTAATATGATTAACTTAAGAAAAGTAGGTCTTACGGCACTAGCAGGTTCGCTAGCAGCAGTAACGGCTCACGCGGGAGAACTATCAGTAACTGGTAGCGCGAACGTAACTTACGTTACTAAAAGTGGTGACAACACTGCACAATCTTTAGGTAACGATAAAGACGTTAAATTCTCAGGAAGTGGTGAGTTAGACAATGGTTGGACATTTAACATCTTCACTTTAACAAAAGATGACTTCACAGTATCATCAACAGCAACTGTAATAACAATGGGATCTTTAGGTTCAATTGGTGTAGGTACTGGTGGTGGAACTAATATTAACGGTGCATACGATGAACCAATTCCAACTGCATATGAGGAAAACTCAGATGCTGGTGGACAAGGTGCAGCTAACTACGTTGGTTCATACGCTGATGGTAATGGTGTAACTTACGTTTTCCCAGCAATGGAAATGATGGGTGCTACTATTACAGGTGGTCTTGATTATTCTTTCCAAGGTGGAAGTGATGCAACTAACGATGGTGGAGCAGTAGCTAGAAGTTCAACTTGGGGCAATGCTTATGGCCTAGGTTTAACTGTAGCTTATGATGCGTTATCAGTAGGTGCATTTGTTTCTGAAAGAGAAAACAAAAACCCAAGTGCTGACACAACAGTAGAAGATGAGTTTACTGGTTCATGGAATGTTAAATATTCAGCAGGTCCAGTATCAGTTGGTTACTCTGAGTTCTACATTGGTTCAGGATTAGCGGATAACGTAGGAGCTACAACTACAGCTAAAACTGTTGGAACATCTTCAGGTCTTTTTGAAGGTGATATGTTCTCAATTGCGTTTAACGTAAATGATGATCTATCAATTTCTTACTCAGAAATGACAGCTACTCACGACTCTAGAGGTCACGTTGGAACAGTTGGTTCAGTTGCTCAAGAAGAAGATGTAGATGAGAAGCATGAGTCATTACAGGCAGCGTATTCAATGGGTGCTATGTCAATTAAAGCATACACAACAGAGATTACTAACCCTAACTTTGATGAAGATGCAGCTACTGTAACTAAGAATGAAATTGCATTAGGATTATCATTCTAAGTTTAGATTAGTTTAAATTTTTAAAAACGGCCTAAGTTCTCTTAGGCCGTTTTTTTTTATCCAAGATATTCCCGCAAACCCAACGACTTTAGTAAGCCTGAGCTTTTTATAATTATTTTTATTAATTCCACCTAAGGCTATAAAATCAACATTTTCAGATATAGTCGTGAGGTTAAATTTTATTGTTGAAAGAAACTTGTGTTTTTTTTTTGATTTAAATATAGGTGATAAAAAAATTTTAGAACATTTTTGCAATTTCTTTACTTTAATCTCATTCACATTATGAGCTGAACCTATTATCTCAAATTTATTTGGTAAAGAATGTTTTGAGGCAAAGTTAATACTGTTGTTAAAAGAGGGGATATATACACCACTAAGACCTAATTTTAGTGCTAATTTAATATTGTTAGATAAATATAAATTTCTCTTATTAATTTTGCAGAATTTTTGGATAGACTTTATTTCATCTATTTTTAATCTTTTACTATAGTTCCGAAATATCAAATCTATATTTTTTTCTAAATTTGTTAATTCATCTATGTTATATTTATCTATAAAATAAAATATATACGGATTTTTTTTTTGCATAAAACTATCTCTAATTTAGTGTCTATAGAAAATGAACTCAAGTCTGGATCGAAACAAGACTTGAAAACTAAAATTATAGCAGTAACTAAAACTTTCCCTATAAGTGAAATTAAACCATTAATTGATCATGGTCATCTACATTATGGTGAAAATAAAGTTCAAGAAGCCTTGGAAAAATGGAATGTGCTGAAAAAAGAAGCTAGGAATATTAAACTTCACATGATCGGTAAACTTCAAACCAATAAAGTTAAGTTTGCAGTTCCATTATTTGATTATATTCATTCTTTAGATAATTTAAAGTTGGCTCAAAAAATTTCTTCAGAGCAAAAAAAAATTAATAAAAAAATTAAAATTTTCATTCAAGTAAACATTGGCAATGAGGATCAAAAAAGTGGAATTAATCAAAATGAAGTTATGAATTTCTATAAAAAATGTATTAATGATTTTGGTTTAAATATAGTTGGTTTAATGTGTATTCCACCCTTAAAAGGAGACAAAAATGAGTATTATAGATTGATGAATGATTTAAACAAATCTATCGGCCTTGATGAATTAAGTATGGGTATGTCGTCAGATTATTTAGAGGCAATATCTCACGGTGCTACTTATGTGAGAATTGGTTCAAAAATTTTTGGAGAGCGATCTTAAAGAATTTGAATTTTCGTTTTTTTGTTTATTAGTTTTAATAAAATTAATAAATCTTTTTTTTTTAATGCTATGCATCCTAAAGTTTTTTTATAGTTCTTTGTTAAATGAATGAATATTGCGCTACCTTTATTTTTTTTTGGTTTTTTTGTGTTGTATTTAATTGGTATTAAAACATCATAGTCTGTTTTTTTTTGAAATAATTTTTCATGTCCAATCTTATTGTTTACTTTAATTAATTTATTGTAATTTTTACTTTTTACATCATCACACCATCCCATTAATTTATTTATTTCTCTTTTTCTTAATTTTGTGACAAGATTCTTTATTCTATCCTTTCGATAAAAAACTGGCCCTAAAGAAAAAATACCTTTTGGAGTTTTCTTGTCACCCTCAATTTTATTAGATGTGATACCATTTTTGCCAATACAGCATCTAAATTTAAAATCATCATATAAAAGAGTTTCTTTATTTTTTAATATAATTCGCATACTTTTAGATAATGATTTCAAAAACTTTAATAATTTATGAATATCAAATTTTATATAAAATATTAAGCGAAATTAAAGAATATTTAAATTTTGAAATTTTACATGTTGATAAAAATAAATTACAAGAATTAGAATTTGACAAATTTGAAAATTATCTAATTGTGAGTTCAGTTAAATCTGTTGATTTGAAGAATAATTTTGTTTTAGAAAATTTGCCGATTAAATTAGATAAATTGATACAAACAATAAATATAAATTTTTTAAAGACCAATTTTATTAAAAAGTCTGATGTAAAAATTGGTAAATACAAATTAGACTTAAACTCTAGAAAAATAATTTTAGACAATTTAAGTCTAAGTTTGACAGAAAAAGAGGTTGAAATGATCATTTTTATTAAATCAAACAGCAATGTAACCATTAAAGAACTTCAAAATAATGTTTGGGGCTATTCTTCAAATCTAGAAACTCATACTGTAGAAACTCACATTTACAGACTAAGAAAAAAAATGAAAGACAAATTTGGAGATGATGCATTTATTCAAAATTCACAAAAAGGATATAAGATAAATTGAAAAAAAACCCTGTAGCCAAGTATCTATCAAATAGAAAATTTAAGCCAAAGATTATTAAACCAAAAAAAGGAAAAGGTAGTTTTAAGAGAAAAAAAAATTAAAGTCTTGCACCCATTTGTTGAATTATTTTTGAAGACATTTCTGTACCTTTTTCCAAACAATCTTTTTGTGAAAAATTATTTAAATAACCATGAAGATAGCCACTAGCGAATAGATCTCCGGCACCTGTTAAATCAACGATATTCAAATTTTTTTTAATCCCAGTCTCAGTTACGCTACTTCCTTTTATTGAAATAGCGCCTTTTTTTCCCCTAGTTACTATTATTAATTTATTCACTTCTTTTGCAAAATTAATAACTTCATCAAAATTATTTGTATTTATTAAAGACATAATTTCCTCTTCATTTGCAAAAACTATATCTAATTTATTCTTTACTAAATTTAAAAAATGAGACTTGTGTCTATCCACACAAAATTTGTCTGAGAGAGACATTGCAACTTTATTTGCATTATTAATTGCTTTATCAAATGCTTTTTTTGGCTCACCTTCATCCCATAGATATCCTTCTAAAAATATCATTTCACTTTTTTTGACTGCCTCAACATTTACGTCATTCTCGTTGATTTTTCCTGCAGTTCCAAGAAAAGTACACATTGTTCTTTCTGAGTCTGGTGTAACTAAAATTAAACAGGTGCCAGTAGGTAAATCCTCTTTTTTTTTAGAATAGATATATTCTACATTTTCACTTTTAAGTCCTATCTCGTATTTTTCTCCAAGATCATCATCAGATATCTTTCCTAAAAAACTAACTTTATTTTTAAGTTGAGACAACCCAACAATTGAATTGGCGACTGAACCACCCGAAATAGTTTTTTCAATTTTTAGAGTTGATAATAAATTTTGGAACTCATTTTGATCAAATATTAACTTCATGTTACCTTTGGCTAAATTGTTTTGATCTAAAAAACTTTCTTCTACTTTACAAATAACGTCAACTATAGCATTTCCAATACCTAAGATTTTCATATTAAGCTTTCAAAGTTTTGACTGGTTTTTTTCTGTTAGGATAGCAAGAAGTGCAAATTTTACAAGTTAATCCATAACAATTCCTAGCTTTGCAATATTCTCTTCCGTAATAAATAATTTGTAGATGTAGTTTATTCCAATTTTTTTTGGGAAATAATTTTTTTAAATCCTTTTCTGTTTGAGTAACGTTTTTGCCATTTGTAAGGCCCCATCTCTGAGCAAGTCGGTGAATATGAGTATCTATAGCAAAAGCAGGAAAGCCAAATCCTTGAGACATCACCACACTGGCAGTTTTGTGTCCTACACCTGGTAGTCTTTCTAACTCTTCGAAAGTTCTTGGTACTTTTCCACCATGTTCTTTAATTAGTATTTTTGAGAGATTATAAATACTTTTAGCTTTGACCCTAAAGATACCAATTTTTTTTATCAATCTCTCAATTTTTTTTCGTCCTAGATTTACAAAATGTTCAGGCTGGTGATATTTTGGGTAAATATTTTTTGTAACATTATTTACATTGATATCAGTGCATTGAGCTGACAATAAAACAGAAATGAGAAGTGTAAAAACATTTCTACTTTTTAAAGGAACTTTAATAGTTGGGTATGTCTTATTTAGAATTTTAAGAATTATCTTAGCTCTCTGTATTTCATTCATTATTTGAAATTCATAAGATCTCTCATTGAATAAAGGCCTGGCTTTTTAGTCATTAACCACTTTGCAGCTGATAAGGCCCCTTCTGAATATAAAGCCCTGTCAAAAGCCTCATGATTTAGAGTGATTATTTCTTTACCACTTGAGAATTTTACCTCATGTTCTCCAATAATTTCACCTTTTCTGATAGAATTGAAGTTTATTCTATTACTATAAGGAAAAGTTTTTCTATTAAGATATTTTTTTCCAATAATATTATGAAAATTTTTGTTTTTACCAGTCGCTATTCCTTTGGCTAACATTAATGCTGTCCCAGATGGGAAATCTTTTTTATGCTTATGGTGGACTTCGAAAATTTTACTTAAAAATTTCTTTCCCAAAGAACCAGATGCGATTTCAGTCAAATACATTATAAGATTTATTCCTAAACTCATATTTCCAGCTTTTAAAATTGGAATTTTTTTTGAGTATTTACCAATTAAACTTTCCTCTTTTTTTGAAAAACCAGTAGTTCCTATTACAACCCTTTTTTTTAATTTTAATGCAATCTTTAATATTTCAAATGTACATTTAGGGATTGTAAAATCTATTATTAAATCTACTTTTTTAAAAACTTTATGAGTATTTAAGTCAATAGCGACACCATTGATTTTCTTATTAATCCTTTTGTTTTCTGTCAATGCTATTATTTTGAAGTGCTTATCTTTTTGGGCAGATTTAATTAATTGACCACCCATTCGTCCCATACACCCAGTAATTGCTAAATTTATTTTTTTCATCAAAAGATTAAATATGTAACTACCACAATGGATGCAACAATTACAGACCAAATGAGTAAATTTTTGATAAATAATTTTAATTTTGAATTCGTCTCAATAAAGCTTGGAAGTACAAGAAACAAAACTGCAATTAAAAAGATTACCGGGATTATTTGATCTAACCCCATATTTTAACTCTTCCAAAAATCTTTTGCTTTCTGAAAAAATTTTTTAATACTTGGATTAGATTTTTCATTTTCTATTTTTCTAAACTGTTCTAATAGTTGTTTTTGCTCTTTATTTAAGCTAACTGGTACTTCTGTTTTTACTTGAACATACAGGTCTCCAAAGTCCCCTCTGCGCATGAAAGGCATTCCTTTTCCTCTGAGTCTAAACTGTTTCCCATCTTGAGTACCATCAGGTATTTTAATTTTTGCTTTTTTTCCATCTATAGTTGGAATATCTATTGTAGTTCCAAGTGCAGCATCTGCAATTGATATCGGAAATTCAAAAAATAAATTCACATCTGATCTTTTAAACAAGTCATGAGATTTTACATTAATAAATAAATATAAATCACCAGATGCACCTCCCCTTGTTCCCGCTTCACCTTTACCTGCTAGTCGTATTCTAGTACCATCATCTACTCCCTTTGGTATCGTTACAGAGATTTTTTTTGTAATTTGATTATTACCCTGTCCGTTGCAATTAGAGCATGGATTTGTAATTTCTTCTCCACTACCTGTACATTGAGGGCAAGTTTGTTGCACTGTAAAAAAGCCTTGATTTGATCGAACTCTTCCGTTACCCCCACAGTAACTACATCTGTCTGGTGTTGTTCCGGGCTTTGATCCATTTCCTTTACAAGTGTTACATTTTTCTGAAGTTGAAAATTGTATATTTTGTTTTTTTCCAGAGTATGCTTCCTCTAAAGTTATTGATAGATCATATCTTAGATCTGACCCCCTGTTATTAGAACTTCTTCCCCTTGATCCTCTTCTGCTTCCGCTAAAATCTCCAAAAAAATCTTCAAAGATATCTGAAAAATCAGTACCACCAAAACCACCAAAACCACCAAAACCACCTTGACCACCTCCTCCATTCTCGAAAGCTGCGTGACCAAAATTATCATAGTTTTCTTTTTTTGATTTATCAGAAAGCACACCATAAGCTTCACTGGCTTCTTTAAATTTTTCTTCTGCTGTTTTGTCGTTAGGATTTTTATCTGGATGATATTTAACTGCTAATTTTCTGTATGCAGACTTTAATTCTTCCGGGCTTGCATTTTTTCCAACGCCCAGGACATCGTAATAATCTCTTTTAGCCATGTATTAAACCTGGACAAATAGATGTCAGTTAAGCGCTTTTTTCTTTATTTTCGTCTTTTACTTCTTCAAAGTCAGCATCAACAACATTATCGTCTTTTTTTCCCTTTTCGTCTTTACCATCATCCTTATCAGGAGATGGTTTTGTACTTTGTTGTGATTTATAAATAGCCTCACCAAGCTTCATCGAAGCTTGAACTAGTGTTTCAGTTTTTTTCTTAATATCATCTGTGTTTTCACCCTTCAATGATTCTTTAAGGTCGTTTGAAGCATCCTCGATTGATTTTTTCTCAGCATCTGAGATTTTAGATCCATGCTCTTTCAAATTTTTTTCAGTTGAATGAATTAAAGTATCTGCTTGATTTCTTACATCAACAGACTCTCTTTTCTTTTTATCAGCCTCTTTGTTAGCCTCTGCATCTTTAACCATTTTTTCTATCTCTTCGTCACTTAAACCACCAGAAGCCTGAATTTGAATTTTTTGTTCTTTACCTGTACCTTTATCTTTTGCCGACACATTTACTATTCCGTTTGCATCTATATCAAAAGTTACCTCAATTTGAGGCACACCTCTAGGTGCTGGAGCAATACCTATTAACTCAAAATTTCCTAATAATTTATTATCAGTCGCCATTTCTCTCTCGCCCTGCAAAACTCTGATTGAAACAGCTGGCTGATTGTCTTCAGCAGTAGAAAATACCTGACTCTTTTTTGTTGGAATAGTTGTATTTTTTTCAATAAGTTTTGTTGAGACTCCTCCAAGTGTCTCAATTCCAAGAGAGAGCGGTGTAACATCTAATAATAAGACATCCTTCACATCTCCTTGTAACACACCAGCTTGAATAGCTGCACCCATTGCTACTACTTCGTCAGGGTTGACACTTTTGTTAGGATCTTTGCCAAAAAAGTTTTTTACTTCCTCTATAACTTTTGGCATTCTAGTCATACCACCTACCATAACTACTTCATTAATATCACTCGCAGAAATTCCAGCATCTTTCAAAGCAGTTTTACATGGGGGGATTGTTCTAGCAATTAAATCTTCAACTAAAGCTTCAAGCTTTGCTCTAGTCATCTTTAAGTTAATGTGCTTTGGTCCAGTTTTATCAGCTGTGATAAAAGGAAGATTAATGTCTGTTTGCTCCGCAGCTGAAAGTTCTATTTTAGCTTTTTCAGCAGCTTCTTTTAATCTTTGTAATGCTAATTTGTCTGATTTAAGATCAATACCACTATCTTTCTTAAACTCACCAATTAGATACTCAACAACAGCATTATCAAAATCTTCTCCACCTAAAAATGTATCACCATTAGTAGATTTTACTTCAAATACACCATCACCTAATTCCAGTATTGAAACATCAAAAGTTCCTCCACCTAAATCGTATACTGCTATTTTCTTATTTTGTTTCTTATCAAGTCCATATGCTAATGAAGCAGCAGTAGGTTCATTTATAATTCTCAAAACTTCTAAGCCAGCAATTTTACCTGCATCTTTAGTTGCTTGTCTTTGTGCATCGTTGAAATATGCAGGCACAGTTATAACTGCTTTAGTTACAGCCTGACCTAAGTATTTTTCAGCAGTCTCCTTCATCTTTTGAAGTATGAAAGCAGAGATTTGCGATGGTGAATACTTTTCTCCTTTTGCTTCAATCCAAGCGTCGCCTTTTTCAGAATTTACAATTTTAAAAGGCGCTGCTTCGACATCTTTTTTTACTGTAGGATCATCAAAATTTCTTCCAATTAATCTTTTAACTGCAAATATAGTATTTTCAGGATTTGTTACAGCTTGTCTTTTAGCTGGTTGACCAATTAATTTTTCATTTTCATCAGTAAATGCAACTACCGAAGGAGTGGTTCTTGCACCTTCTGCATTTTCTAATACCTTAGCCTGTGTTCCTTCCATAATAGCAACACAAGAATTTGTAGTACCCAAATCAATTCCAATTATTTTACTCATAATATTTATACCTGTAGAACTTCATATAGGTGCTAAATGCAAAACTACAAGTTGGCCTCACAATTATTTATCTTTCGAATTTTCCTCATTTTTATCGTTTTTTTCCACTTTTTTTGATACCCCAACTAATGATGGTCTCAGCAGTCTGTCTTTTATAGTAAACCCTTTTTGAATTTCTTGGATTATTGTGCCTGGCTCTTTAGTATCGTCCTCTATTTCAATCATTGCTTGATGAAAATTTGGATCTAGTTTTTTGTTTAGACTATCAATGGGTTTAATATCATTTTTTTCAAAAATAGTTATTAGATCTTTCTTTATTACATTTAAATGGTCGAGAATTTTCTTTAATGCTTCAGTTTCTTTAAGTTTATCATCGTTCTCTAATACATTTTTTGATCGTTCTAAGTTATCAATTAAGCTTAATGCCTCTTTAGCAAAACTATAACCACCGTATTCAAATGCATCTTGTTTTTCTTTTTCAAATCGTCTTCTTTGATTTTCCATTTCAGCAAAAGTCCTTGCTAGCTTATCTTCAAGTTCAGTAATTTTTTCAGCTGGAGAAGACTCTTTTATTTTTTCTTTCTCATCTGGCGAAATATCTTCCGGCTGAAGATTATTTACATTTTCACCAATATCATTCTCAGTATTTTCTGCCTCTTGGCTTTTATTCGTGGGACTTTTATTTTGGTTTTCCTCTTTTTCCATAAAGTCTTATATGGTAAGGATTTTCATAATTTCTAGATGTTTAAACAAAAAATAAAAAAACTTTTAATTGGAACTAACAACAAGGGTAAACTGCGTGAAATAAAGAATTTACTACCAAAATACATCAAAATTCACTCAACCTCTGAATTTAATCTTAAAAGTCCGAAAGAAACTGGCAAAACTTTTAAAGAAAATTCACTTATTAAATCAAGGTATTTTTCAGAAAAGGCTAATTTAACATGCTTAGCTGACGACTCTGGGTTGGAAATCGATATTTTAAAAAAAAAACCAGGTATATATTCAGCTAGATGGGGAGGGAGAAAATCTGATTTTAAAATTGCAATAAAAAAAGTTTATAGAGAACTTTATAAAAAAGATAAAAATTGGAAAAGTAAAAAAATAAAAGCCCGATTTATATGCGCCCTTTCAATAAGTCATTTAAAAAAAAAAATTGCTTGTGTCCAAAGTAAAGTTGAAGGACATATATCTAATAAACCAAAAGGTAATAATGGTTTTGGATATGATCCTATTTTCATACCTCTCAAAAAAAAATTAACTTTTGGTGAAATGAAGCCTAGTTCAAAGCATAAAATTGATCATAGATTTAAAGCTTTTAAGAAAATTAAAAAATTTTTGTAGTTTGATTTTCCTCTATCTTATAGAAATTTAAACGGTGATTTATTTCATTGTTTTTAATATCAAAAATTCCAATTTTACCTTTAAAAGAACTTTCGTCTTTAAAAAGTTTTTGAGCATCAGTTGTCATAAAGTCATTTTTTAATGACAGGTAATAAATTAAACCAACTAAATCATAACTAAGTAAGCTTAAATGGTTTGGATATTTTTTAAATTTTCTGTAAAACCTATCTTTATACTGTTCCCAATTCTCCTTATTTATAGAGGGATAATATATGGGTTGAAGACTTTTTTCTTGAATCAGGCTCTCATTAAACCATTGATTTAATGATATAAAATATTTTTTTTCAGGTGACACATCAGTGTACAGAAGAGATGTAGCAACACTTTTTAAACTTTCATCAAAATCAGCTATTACAACTGAATTAAAGTTAACTTTGCCCAATGTATATTTTTTTTCTAATTGTTTAATTTTTTTTTCTTTATTTGGATCATCAGATTGTTCTAATCTTTTTATTTCATCCTCTAAATTTTGCTTTCTAATTTTATAATTAGTTATTTTTTCTATTTGTTTCGTCAGTTTAGTTGGTTCAGTATCATACTCAAATACCTTTTTAGTTTTTAATTTTGAATTTTTTAAACCTTTTTTAATCTCAGCTTCATATTTTAGTTTTGGCAATAAAAAGATTGTTTTTTTAATCTCATTTAATTCTAAAAACTTTTTAATAGTATTAAGTTGAGAGGTAGAATTTACACCAGCACTAATAACATTTTTTGGTAAACCGATAGTTTTATTTGTTAATGACAAAAAAATTATATCTTCAACTTCATTGAGATAAATAAGATTTTCATAAAATACCGGACCTATTACAACTTTTATATTTTCATTTTTTAATTCAATAGCAGATTTTAGAGTGCTATTAGGATTAGATTTTGTATCTTTGACAATTATTTCAATATTCTCATTGTCAATATCATTTATTGCCATTCTAACGGTTTTGATAATCTGTTGGCCAATTTCTTGATTATCTTCACTTAATGGAATAAGCAATCCAATTTTTATTTTCTCATTTGCGAATAATTTCTCTGAAGTGCAAATTATAAATAAAAATAGTAAAGAAATTAATAATTTAGAAATTTTAATCATCTGAATAATATTATATTAATTAGTTACAACAATGTCCTTAAATAACAAATCTGACAATAATAAGATTAAAATTGGTTTGTATATTGTGTCAACCCCGATTGGAAATTTATTAGATATATCCCAAAGAGCAATAGAAACTTTAAGAAAGTCAGATTTTATTTTATGCGAAGATACTAGAGTTTCCAAAATTCTTTTTAATAAATTTGATATTAAATCTAACTTGATTTCTTACCATAAGTTTAATGAAAAAAAAAATTTAAATAAGATAATCAAATTATTAAAATCAGGATCTTTAATATCTTTAATTTCAGATGCCGGAACACCAAGTATTTCTGACCCAGGATCTGTTTTGATAAATGAATGTTTAAAAAATGGTATCAACGTGTCACCAATCCCAGGCCCTTCTGCAGTTTCTAGTGCTGTTTCAGTAAGTGGGTTTAGTGATAAGTTTTATTTTTACGGTTTTTTACCTGAAAAAAATAAGCTCTTAAATAGTGATCTACAAATCTTATCAAAACTAAATTGCTCAATAGTTTTTTTTATTTCTTCAAAAAAATTTAACAAAACTATTCCAATTTTAAAAAAATATTTTAATGGAAGAAAAATTTTGATTTGTAAGGAAATGACCAAATTTTACGAGGAATTTTTTAGAGAAGAAATTGATAATTTGAATCAGTTTGAAAGTGGACTTAAAGGAGAATTGACCATTGTCATTTCAGAAATGAAAATATTGAAAAATGTTTCGCAAAAACTAAGTGAATCAGATAAAGATTTAATTAGAAAAACTATAAATAAATTAAGTATAAAAGAAATTATAAATCTAATTAGTAAAAATAATGAGATATCAAAGAAAGAAATTTATAACTATTGTCTAGAATTAAAAAATGAAGATTAAATTTACTATATTCTCAATATTTTTGATTTTTTTATCGAGTTGTGCTGGGGTAGGATCAAAAGGTTTTTTTGGGACAGGCGTAAGCGTAGCTTTCGATCCGAGATCAGTTGGGACCCAGATAGACGACTCAATAATGGAAAAAAACTTTACTGCAAGAATGTTATTAAAAGATAAAAAGTATTTGTTTGCAATCAATACCAAAGTTTTAGATGGAAGATTTTTTTTAACAGGAAAGGTTGAAAATCCTGAGGAAAAGCTTCAATTAACTAAATTAGCATGGGAAACTCTTGGAGTAAGATCTGTTAGAAACGATATTAAGATAAAAGAAGAATTTAACTTTAAACAATCTGCAAAAGATCTTTTAATTACATCTCAACTAAGAACAGCAATTATTTTGAATAAAAAGATAAAAGCAACAAATTATCAGATTGATACTTACAAAAAGAAAATTTTTATTTATGGAATCGCAATCACTGAAAATGAAAAAGACGAGGTAATAAAAGAGGCTAAAGAAATTCCTGATATTAATGATGTTATAGCAAGCATTATTTTAGTTGAAGATTTAAGAATCCAAAAAAATTAATCTTTTTTGTAATTAATAACGTCCGCAGAATATGCTGCGATAGATGCCAAATTTATAATTTCTGATGTAGAGGTTCTCAATGGAGCAATTTCTATTGGAAGACCCAAACCAATCAATAATGGTCCAATAACTTTTGCTCTACTCATTGATTTTATCATTTTATAAGAAATGGCTGCACTGTGCTGACTTGGCATAATCAAAACATTTGAATTACCTACAATTTCTGAAAATGGATAAAGTTCTTTATACAATTCCTCTAAAGCAACATCAGGCTGCATCTCTCCATCAAATTTGAAATCAACTTTATCTTTTTTTAAAATTTCAACCGCATCACTTAATCTTTTAGTTCTATCAGTAGCAGGTTCGCCAAAAGTTGAATGAGACAAAAAAGCAACTTTAGGATCAAAACCAAATAGCCTCACTACTCTAGCTGCAGATTTTGCCATTTCTGCTAATTGGTTTGCATCAGGGTATTCAATTACTGAGGTGTCACATATAAAAATTGTTTTTCCTCTATTCACAATCAGATTTAAACCGAACATAATTTCTCCTGCTCTGGGATCTACAACTTTACTTATTTTTTCAAGTGAGGAAGAATATCTTCTTGTATTTCCAGTAACCATTGCATCTGCATCCTCGCATGCAACCATACAAGATGCCCAAATAACCCTGTCATTTCTCACCAGGCGGTCACAATCTCTTTCTAGCATACCTTTTTGTCTTTGAAGTTTTTCAAAAAGATATTTCACATATCTTTCTCTTTTTTCAGAGTCTTTTGAGTTTACAATTTCAATATCAAAGTTTTCATTGTAACCTATTTTCTTTATTTGTTTTTTTATTAGGTCTTCCTTTCCAACTAATATTGGTATCCCTAAATTTGAATTTTTGAATGCTATTGCCGCTTTAAGCATATTTTCATCCTCACCATCTGCAAAAACCACTTTCTTTGGTTTTTTCTTTATATAACTATTTATCCCTTGCATGATTGTAACCGTCGGATCTAGTCTTTGCTTTAACTGGTCTTTATAAGCTTCAAAATCTTTTATATTAATCCTAGCAACACCCGTATCTAAAGCGGCTTTAGCTACCGCTGCTGGAATAACACTTATTAGTCTTGGATCAAATGTTGAGGGAATAATATAGTCTTTTCCATAATGTGGTCTTTCACCTCCCATAGCTGCAACAACTTCATCTGGCACTTCTTCCTTGGCTAAATTAGCTATTGCATGTGCCGCAGCTACCTTCATCTCTTCATTTATTACTTTCGATCTCACATCTAATGCACCCCTAAATATGTAAGGAAATCCAATTAAGTTATTTACTTGGTTTGGATAATCTGAACGTCCGGTAGCAATAATTGCGTCATCTCTAACCTCCTCTACTTCCTCAGGTTTTATTTCTGGGTCAGGATTTGCACAAGCAAATATGATTGGATCATCGTTCATTTTTTTTACCATTTCCTTAGTTAAAGCACCTTTAGCTGACAATCCCAGAAATACATCAGCATTTTTGATTGCATCAGTCAAAGTTCTATTGTCAGTTTTAATAGCATGTACTGACTTCCATTGGTTTAAATTTTCTCGTCCAGTGTAAATTACTCCTTTTCTATCAACCATTGTAATATTTTTTTGTGGCACTCCACTTTTTTTAAATAAATTTGCACATGCCATAGCTGATGCTCCTGCACCATTGATAACTATTTTAACTTTGTCAATTTTCTTTTTAGTTATGTCAAGCGCGTTTAGTAATGCTGCAGTTGTGATAATTGCTGTTCCATGTTGGTCATCGTGGAAGACAGGAATATCTAAAATTTCTTTCAGTTTTTCTTCAATTATAAAACAGTCTGGGGCCGCGATGTCCTCTAGATTTATACCTCCAAAACTTGGAGCAAAATTTTTTATACTTCTAATTATCTCGTCTGGATCTTCTGAGTCAATTTCAAGATCTATTGAGTCAATGTCCGCGAATCTTTTAAATAAAACAGCTTTTCCCTCCATAACGGGTTTTGATGCTAATGCTCCTAAATTACCCATTCCTAAAATTGCAGATCCATTACTTATTACTGCAACAAGATTACCTTTACTTGTATAGTCAAATGCAGCTTCTGGGTTTTCGCTTATAGCCTTAACTGGCGCCGCCACACCTGGCGAATAAGCGAGCGCAAGATCTCTTTTTGTTGTCATATTTTTTGAGGAAGAAATTTCGATTTTTCCTGGCTTATTATGACGGTGGAAATCTAAAGCTTCTTTATCTGTATAATGATCAATTTTTGTTTTTTTCATTTAGGTTAATTAGGTGTACAAATGAGGTAAATTTAAGACTAATATGATTTATGAATTTAGTTAAGTCAACAGGGACTTTTGGTTTTTATACTATAATTAGCAGATTACTTGGATATTTGAGAGATGTTTTGATAGCTATTTTTCTTGGAACAAGTTTATTAGCTGATGCATTTTTTGTTGCTTTTAGAATTCCTAATACGTTTAGAAGATTATTTGCTGAAGGTACATTTAATGCAGCATTTGTTCCTAGTTACGCTTCTGAATTGGTCAAAAGTAAAACAAAATCACAAATATTTGCTAATCAAGTTTTTAATTTGTTATTACTAGGCTTATTTTTTTTAGTTTTGCTAATTGAACTTTTTATGCCCATTTTTGTAAGTTTAATAGCTCCAGGATTTGCTAAAAATACAGATAAAATTGAACTGGCTATTACTTTAACTAGAATATCTTTTCCATTTTTAATGTTTGTAAGCTTGTCGTCTTTTTTCGGTGCAATTTTAAACTCTCATAATAAATTTGCAGCTGCTTCAGCGGCGCCCATTATTCTAAATATTGTATTAATATCGATACTATTTTTTGGAAATTATTTAAATGATGATTTAATTTTTTTTCTTTCATGGGGAGTTTCCATAGCTGGCTTATTACAATTCATTTTTTTATATCAGTTTGCGAAAAAATTTTATGTAATCAAATTAGATTTTAAAATAAAGATTACCAATAAGGTAAAATTTTTTTTTAAAAAACTTTTACCTAGTATTTTTTCTTCTGGAGTAACCCAGGTAAATATACTTGTTGGTACAATTATAGCGTCATTTCAATCAAGTGCAGTATCTTACCTTTATTATGCAGATAGAATATACCAAATAAATTTAGCAATAGCAGGAATAGCAATTGGTGTAGTAGTTTTGCCTCAATTATCTAAACATGTTTTTTTAAAAAAAAAAAATAAAATTATAAACATTCAAAATAAAGCTTTAGAAATAAGTATGTTTTTAAGTTTACCTGCCTCTGTAGGTTTATTTATTGGATCAAAAGAGATTATTTCTGCATTATTTGGATATGGCTCATTTGATGAAGAAGCAGTCCTTAATTCATCTAAAGCCCTTTATTATTTCGGATTTGGACTACCTGCATTTGCATTTATCAAAGTTTTTTCAACTTTTTTCTTTGCAAACAACAATACTAAAACTCCATTTTATATTTCGGTATTTTCCGTAGCGTTGAATATTTGCATTAGTGTTTATTATTTTAAAAGTCTTGGGTTTATCATTATTCCAATAGCAACGACTATCTCTTCATGGTTTAATTCATTTTTACTATTTGTTTATTTAAAAAAAGACGATTTATTTCAATTTAATAGTATTTTTCTGGTAAAATTTATTAAGATAATCTTCATTTCAATTTTAATGGGATTATTTTTTAAGTATTTGCTTTTATTATTTGAAAATCAATTAAGTTACGAACATAATCTAAAATTTCTTTATTTGATATTTGCTGTTTTTCTAACTGTTTCATTTTATTTGATATTGTCATTAGTTTTCAAAGCATTTAAATATGAAGATATTAAATTAAAATATTAAATATGAGGAAAAAAATTTTTTCAGGGGTTCAGCCAACCGGAAATCTACATTTGGGAAATTATTTAGGGGCAATTAAGAATTTCGTTAGTTTAAATAACGATGATCAAAACGACTGTATTTTTTGTGTAGTTGATTTACATGCCATTACCGTAAGTCAAGACTCTACAATACTAAGAGAAAATATACGTGAAACAGTAGCAACTTTTATAGCTAGTGGAATAGATCCAAAAAAAAGTATAATTTTCAATCAGTCACAGGTATCGGCTCATTCAGAGGCAGCATGGATATTAAGCTGTATTGCAAGAATTGGTTGGTTAAATAGAATGACACAGTTCAAGGAGAAAGCTGGAAAAGACAAAGAGAAAGCTAGTGTTGGACTTTATTCATATCCTATCTTAATGGCAGCAGACATATTGTTATATGACTCCACACATGTCCCAGTTGGTAATGATCAAAAACAACACTTAGAACTGTGCAGGGATATTGCACAAAAGTTTAACAGTGATTATAAAGCCGAAGGTTTTTTTAAATTACCAGAGCCTTTAATTCAAAAAGAATTTTCAAGAATAATGAGTCTTAAAGATGGATCAAAAAAAATGAGTAAATCAGAATTGTCAGACTTAAGTCGGATCAACTTGACTGATGAAAAAGATAAAATGGTAAATAAAATTAAAAAAGCAAAAACTGACTCACTTCCAATACCTTCAACTGTTAAAGAACTTAATAACAGACCAGAAGCTAAAAATTTAATTGGTATTTATTCTAGCTTAGCTAATTCAACTTTAGAAAACTCAATTAAAGATTTTAATGGTAAAAATTTTTCAGAATTTAAAGATAAATTATCTCAAATCCTAATAGATAAGATTGGCCCTATATCTAACGAGATTAAAAGGTTATTAAAAGACAAAAGCTACTTAGACAAAATACTAGATGATGGATGTAAAAAAGCTGATAGTATAGCTTCAATAAAAATTAAAAAAATTCGCGATATAGTTGGTTTTTAGCAATTTTTATTTACAGTTTATATTTTCAAATTATTGATTATATATAAGCTATGTTTGTTCAAACTGAAATTACACCAAATCCTAATTCCCTTAAATTTTTGCCTGGAAAAAAGGTTTCAAAAATCGGCATTATTGAAATAACCAAAAAAGATGAAACTAACAATGAGCTTGTAAAAAATATACTTTCGATAAATGGTGTTGAAGGAATTTTATTGGCAAATGATTTTATTTCAGTAAACAAATTGGAGCAAATAGGCTGGGATGAAATTAAGCACATTGTAATTTCATTAATCAATGACTTTTATTCTAGTGGCAAAGATTTTGTTTTAGACAGCAAACAGGGTGATGTCAAAGCTGATCTATCTGAAATTGAAAAAAATATAATCAAAATTTTGGATGAAAAAATACGTCCTGCAGTGTCTAAAGATGGAGGCGATATAAAATTTCAAAGCTTCGAAGATGGAGTTGTAAAAGTTCAATTACGAGGAAGTTGTTCAGGTTGCCCGAGCTCTACTTTAACATTAAAACAAGGTGTTCAAAATCTTTTAAAACACTACATTAGAGAGGTAAAAGAAGTTGAAGCAATTTAATTTAAAAAAAATAAAATTCCTAAACGTTAATAGAAAAAAAAAGACAACAGAGACCATCTATCTGTTTGGTGAAAGGGTGAGTAGTTCTATTGGCAGAACATTAGTTGCTTGTTTTGGAATTATAGGTTTTTTTTATGTAGCACCTATTTTTATTAATTTTGCAAATCAGGAAATTTTTTCTAACGAGTTTCAAAATGACTCTAGAAAAATAATGGTCTACAAGTTGAATGGCAAAGAAGAACAAATTACAATTGATACTAATGAGGCCTTTGACGAAAAAGATTTGTTATCTGATATTCTTACTCTTAACGACTTAGACACAGAAACTGTCAGACTAAGTGCATCAACAATTGACCAATTATTTGAGGATACAAATTATAATTTAGATGATGTAAGAATAAATAAACTGGTAAGGCCGGTTGCTTTAACATGGTTACCAAATGAGATTAAAAAAATAGAAAATACTAAAAAAAGAAAAAATTTGTTTATTCAAATCGTCTTACCTTTAATTTTGGAAGAAAATAACAATATAAAACTTGATCGACTAAAACTTTTTACAATAATTAATAAAAACAATAATACTAAGTTGGAAAAAAAATGGCTAAATCAAAAGTTCAAACAATATGGAATTCCTTCAAAGGATCTTTCAACTTTAAAAATTAGGATGGATGAAATCCCAACTTCTTTAGCAATAGCTCAAGCAGCGAAAGAGACTGGTTGGGGTACTTCACGATTTGCCTTAGAGGGAAATGCTTTATTTGGCCAATGGACTTGGTCAGGAGAGGGATTAAAACCAAAAGATGCTGAGAAGGATCAAGGTCATAAAGTAATGAAATTTAATGTCCTCCAAGCATCAGTGAGAGCATATCAAAGAAATTTGAATACACATTCTTCATATAGAGAGTTTAGAAAAGCTAGAGCAAAACTGAGAGATGAGGGAGTGGAGCTAGATAGTATGATTCTATCAGAGCATCTAGATAAATATGCTGAGACTGGTCAAAAATATGTAGAAACTCTAAAAAAGATTATTTCCCAAAATAATTTAAAAGATTTTGATGATGCTAAATTACTCCCCTCTAGTAAAAAATTAGAAAGTCTCATTTAGTATCTTTTACAATAGTAAATTGAGTTCCAAACCACCTCCATTTTCCATCATCATTGAGAGAGCAGTTTATCCGTCCTCGTCTTGGAATAAAAGGTTCTCTAAATTTTATTGAAAGTTTACTCTCTTCAATTTTTATATTAGACCTCTCCCATTTACCTCCTTCGTTTGAATAACAATTGATATTTTCTAAATTTTTTTGTTCGTTGAAAAATTCAACACTGAATTGGGGTGGGTTTTTTTTGTGATCTAATTTTTTTTCAATAGGTTTTAAACTTTTATATTCTAAAGGAGAATAGTTTATGATTGAGTTAAATCTTTTTAACTCTCCATATTTTTCATTTATTGGAAACCTCGGTAGTTCATATTTTTCTTTATTGACATCAATCACACCTGAATGTTGTCCAAAAGAAATATTGAAGTTTTTAGAAATATACTCACTCATTTCTTTAGAATACTCCCCAAATGGGTAAGAAAATAAAGATGGTATATAACCTATTTCATTTAGAAAAATTTTATCTGCTTTTTTTATATCTAAAACAAATTCCTGAAATTTCTTATCGATTAAATAGTCATGTGAATGAGAATGATGACCAATAACGCCGAAATCTGATTTTTCTATTTCTTTAATTTGCTCCCAAGTCATATACCCTTTTTTTCCGACTGGTTCTGTTGATACAAATAACAAAAAGGGAATTTTATTTTTTTTTAATATTGGCCAAGCATTATCATAGAAAGATTTAAATGCATCATCAATTGTAATCAAAATTTTTTTTTGTTTTTTAGGTTTTTCAAAATCATTTTCAAAATCCTTTGGATGGTAAAATTTAAATTTTGAATTTTTGATTATCTCTAAATGTTTTTTAAATACATCCACCCTAATATTTGTCGAGGGATATTCATTTTCTTCAAAACGATGATACATAATTGATAAAACTCCTTCATCTTTAGAAAAATATTTACTATTTTCATCTTGTGCATTAGAATTTGTGATTAAAAAAAAAATAATTATGAACAAGTTAATTATTGATGCTGCAAAAAAAAATATTTTTTTGATGGTCATTACTAATAATGACATTTATAGTATTAGTCATGAAAATACCAAAGCTAATTATGATAAATTAATAATACTTATTAATGATTTTTTGCAGTCGAACGATTTAAAAATAAAAGATATTTCTACATTTTACCTTAACACAGGTCCAGGGAGTTTTGCTGGAATAAGAAATTCAATTTCAGTTATAAAAGCAATCTGTTTAGTAAATAATGTAGATTATTATTGTTATAATTTTCAATATTTTAAAGATATTAAAAAAGTAGAATATGAGAATATACCCAGTCTATGCGATAAATTTAATATTAAAAAAAATTTGATTAATCCTGTTTATTTGAGTTAAAATTAGATATGTCCGATAACATAGAACAAAAGTTTCAAAAAAAAGGCCTTAAACTTACGGATCAAAGAAGAACTATTGCGCGGGTCATTTTAGAGTCGAAAGAGGCTTATGGAGAATCAGATCATCCAGATGTTGATGAATTATATAATCGAGTGTTAAAAATTGATCCTAAAATAAGTATCGCTACAGTTTATAGAACTGTAAAGTTATTTGAAGAGGCCGGAATATTAACTAAGCATGACTTCAAGGGTGGGAAAGCAAGATATGAGTTAAATGATGACCATAATCATTTGATTGATATCAAAACGGGTGAGATAATAGAGTTTGTTGATGAAGAGATTAATCAGCTCCAGAAAAAAATTGCTGAAAAATATGGTTATACACTTGTAGATCATAGACTTGAACTTTATGGGGTTAAAAAAAAGCCACAGTAAAAAATGAGTCAAAAAATCTTTATAAAGACATTTGGTTGTCAAATGAACGAATATGACTCTAAACGTATTTATGACATAGTTAACGAGATAGGTTATGAAAAAACTGAAAAATGTGAAGACGCAGATTGTTATATTTTGAATACATGTCACATAAGAAATAAAGCTAGCGAAAAAGTTTATCATGAAATTGGTAGGTTAAAAAAGATTTTTAGATTAAGAAAAAAACCAATTGTCATAGTAGCAGGGTGTGTTGCACAAGCAGAAAACCAGGAGATGCTGAAAAGAGAGCCTTACATCGATTTGATTATAGGTCCACAAGCTTATCATAAGATTAATGGTCAAATTTTAAATGTTTCTAAAAATCAAAAAGTTGAGGAGACAGATTTTGATGCAGTAAGCAAATTCGAGTATTTAAGTAGAATAAAAAATAAATCTGGAAAAGCTACTTCCTTTTTAACTATACAAGAAGGGTGCGATAAGTTTTGCCACTTTTGTGTAGTGCCATACACAAGAGGGCCAGAATATTCAAGACCCTTCGATCAAATAATAGCTGAGGCTAATATATTAGCGGATCAAGGATCTAAGGAAATTATACTATTAGGCCAAAATGTGAATGCATACAGTTATAAAAATCGAAAATTATCAAACATCATTAATGAAATAGAAAAGATTAAAAATATTGATAGAATTAGATTTACCACTTCCCACCCTAAAGATATGACAGATGATTTAATTGAAGTCTATAAAGACTCAAAAAAACTTATGCCCTTAATTCATCTTCCTGTTCAAAGTGGTTCTGATAAGATTTTAAGCTTAATGAATAGAAGGCACACCGTTAAAGAATATTTAAAAACCTATGAAAGATTAAAAAAAATAAATCCACTTGTTGAATTTTCTAGCGACTTTATCATAGCTTATCCAGGTGAAGAGGAAAAAGATTTTATCGAAACATTAAATTTAATCAAAGAAGTAAAATTTATTAATTCTTATTCTTTTATATTTAGCCCTAGACCAGGCACAGTAGCCGAAGATTTACAGACTATTGATAAAAAAATTTCATTAAGGCGTTTAAAGAAGGTTCAAAAGATGCTTTTTGATAATCAAATTGAAAAAAATAAATCCCTAGTAAATAAGGTAATTAATGTATTATGTGAGAACCAAACTAAAGATAAAACCAAAATTTTTGGAAGATCAGAATATATGACACCTGTAATTTTTGAAGGTACTGAAAAAGATGTTGGAAAAATTCTTAAAATTAAAATAAATAATAGTAATAGAAATACTTTATTTGGAAATGTAATTGATAATTTAGATCAAAAAGTGGCTTAAAATTGGGCAATATATTAAAAAAAAACATTAATTCATCTTTAAAATTCGTTTATTCAGATAATAATTCTTTAAGTGTTATTTTTCATGATAATGACTTGTTAATGGGGATTGTTGGAGAATTTAATAAAAATCTTAAAAAACTTGAAAAAATTACTCAAGCAAATTTATATTCAAGAGGTAACTCAATACTGATTAAATCTAATCCAGAAAATAATGAAATTTTAAAAAATGCAATTCAATTTTTAGCAAATCAATTTATCAATAATGGATCTATAGAAGATAAAGACATTGTTTCATCAGTAGATAAATTTATGATCAATGAAAAAGTTAAAAATAATAATATTACTGACATCATTAAAACACCCAAAAAATCTATTATTCCAAGGTCTGAAAAACAAAAGGGATACGTTAGAGCTTTAAGACAAAGTGATATAATTATATCCGCGGGTCCAGCGGGAACTGGTAAAACTTTTTTAGCTGTTGCAGTTGGTCTTACGATGTTACTAGAAAAGAAAATTGAAAGAATAATTTTATCAAGACCAGCTGTAGAGGCTGGCGAAAGATTAGGTTTTTTACCTGGAGACATGAAAGAGAAAGTAGATCCTTATCTTAGACCTTTATACGACTCGCTCTATGATTTATTTGACTTTGAGAAAATTCAAAGAATGATAGAAATCGGCGATATAGAAATTGCACCTTTAGCTTTTATGAGAGGCAGAACTTTAAAGAATTCATTTGCTATTTTGGATGAAGCTCAAAATGCGACTGATACTCAAATAAAGATGTTCTTAACTCGTATTGGTGAAAATTCAAAAATAGTAGTCAATGGAGATCCTTCACAAATAGATTTACCGAATAAAAATTTGTCTGGCTTAGTTAGATCAAAAAAGTTACTCGGTTATTTAAATGAAATAGCAGTGGTTGATTTTGACCATTCTGATGTTGTTCGACACCCACTCGTATCCAAAATAGTTAAAGCTTATTCAAAAAATGATTAATATTTTTGTCCTCTCAAATGAGAGGGCTTGGTCCAGTAGGCTTAAAAACAAAAAGTTATTTTTTAATGAAATTTGCAAGTCATTTCCAAAAAAATATAAATTTTTAAATAAAAAGATTAGCTTAACCCTTTTATTATCTAATAACAAAAGTATTAAAAAACTTAACAGAAATTTTAGAGATAAAAATAAATCAACTGATATTTTGTCATTTCCATTTAGTAATAAATTGAAAATTACTAAAGAAACATATCTTGGAGACATAATTATAAATTATAATTTCATTAATAAGCCAAAATCACAAAATAATGAGTCCTTCAGAAAAAAGCTTATAAAGACTTTCATTCATGGTTTTTTACATCTATTGAGTTTTAATCATGTCCGAGATGTAGACTATAAAAAAATGTTAAAAGAAGAAAAATTTATATATCAATCTGTAATTTCAAAATTAAATTGAGTAAGAAATTATATATCGAGTTGATATTTTTAGCTTTTTTAGGAGCGCTAACCTCTTTAAGTTTGCCACCTTTTAATTACTTCGTAATAAATTTTTTTACTTTTTCTTTGTTTTTTTACTATTTGATTAAAAAATCAAACAATCTCAAAAATAAAAAGCTTTTATTTGTCTATGGCTGGTTATTTGGTTTTGGTTACTTCTCAACAAATTTATATTGGATATCTATTTCTTTAACATTTGATCAGAACTATGAATTTTTAGTTCCTTTAACTATTTTTTTGATACCATCTTTTCTAGCATTATTTTATGGCATAATTTCTTTTATATTCTTAACTTGTAAACCAAAAAATGGTCTTAGCTCACTGTTATGGTTTTCTCTCATTTTTGGAGTTGTAGAGTTTGTTCGAGGAACAATTTTAACAGGCTTTCCTTGGAATTTGAT
>CACJMP010000004.1:0-67431 GCA_902594595.1 uncultured Pelagibacteraceae bacterium
GGTAAATTAGGTAAACTTACTGTGGGATCCTCTTTTTTTATTGATTCTGCTGCATTAAAAATTTTCAATAATTGATTCACTCTATAAACATTTTTTTTTTCGTCAAAAGAAACAGCAAGCATTTCTGAATTTACTTTTCTAATATTAACTTTTTGAACCAAAGCATTTTTAAAAATTTGATCAGTTTTCTCTTTAGTAATAATTGTTACAGTGTCAAAAAAATAATCTGAATAAATTTTGTAGCCAGACTGTTTTATTTTATCAGCAAAATTTTTTGCTAACTGAGATACTCTCTCAGAAATATTCTTAATTCCGTCTGGACCATGGTAAATACAATATGCTGCTGAAACAATTGCTAATAAAGCTTGAGCAGTACAAATATTACTTGTAGCTTTGTCTCTTCTAATATGCTGCTCTCTAGTCTGCAGTGACAATCTATAAGCTTTATTTCCATGTCTATCTACAGAAACACCAACTATTCTTCCTGGCATAGATCTTTTATATTCATCTTTTGTTGCAAAAAAGGCTGCATGCGGTCCACCGTAACCCATTGGTATACCAAATCTTTGTGAGCTTCCTACTGCAATATCAGCTCCAAGCTCTCTTGGTGTTTTTAGTTTAGCAAGTGCAAGAAGATCACATGCTAAAATTGCTTTACCGTTTTTTTTATGAATTTTACTTATTGCTTCACTAGGATCTTTAATATCACCCAAGGTCCCAGGGTACTGTATAATTCCACAAACAATATCTACTTTTAATTGTTCTAAAACCTTATCCTCGTTTCCAACAAGAACTTTTAGACCCATTGGCTCTGCCCTTGTTTGAATGACATCAATTGTTTGTGGATGACAATTTTCTGAGACAAAGACTAAATTACTATCACTTTTATTTAGTCTATGACTTAAACCCATAGCCTCTGCAGCTGCTGTACCTTCATCAAGTAGGGACGCATTAGCAATATCCATTCCAGTAAAATCAACTATCATTTGTTGAAAATTTAATAGCATTTCCAATCTACCTTGAGCTACTTCTGGCTGGTAAGGTGTGTAGGACGTATACCATCCTGGATTTTCTAATATATTTCTTAAGATTACATATGGCGTATATGTTCCATAATAACCCATACCTAGAAAGTTTGAGTAAATTTGGTTTTTTTTTGAAATTGCCTTTAATTTTCTTAATGCTTCATATTCTGAATTTGACTCACCAATATTTAGTTCACCTTTAAATTGGATTTTTTCAGGAACGGTATTGTCTATTAAATCATCCAGTGATTTATATTCCAATTTTTTAATCATCTTTAATTGTTCTTCTTCAGAGGGACCAATATGTCTTTTTAAAAAATCTTTTTGTGAATTATGTAACATTATTAAGCGTTCTCCTTTGCAAACTTATCGTAATCTTCTTTGTTCATTAAAGACTCTATCTCTGACACATCTTTAATCTTTAATTTAAAAAACCACGCACTGTTTTCTGGATCTTGATTTATCTTTGAGGGATCATCTACAATGGCTTGATTAGTATCAACCACTTCGCCGCTTACTGGTGTATATACGTCACTAGCAGCCTTTGTCGACTCAACAACACCTGCTGTTCCATCTTTTTCTACACTAGAACCTTTTTCTGGAAGTTCTGCAAATACAATATCACCTAACATTTCTGTTGCATGCTTTGTTATGCCAATTGTAGCAACATCGCCCTCTAATTTTATCCATTCATGTTCTTTAGAATATTTAACTTCACTCATTAATTTGCTCCTTTTACATAACTTTTTTTATAAAACGGTAAACTACAAATACTTGCTGCATATTTTTTACCTCTTACCTCTAAAAATACTTTAGTATTATTTTTTGAAAATTTATTTTCTACATAGCCCATCGCTACAGGTCCATCAACACTTGGACCGAATGTTCCACTGGTAATTTCACCAATATGAACATCTGACTGATTAAATATTTTTGTTTTTTCTCTGGCAATTATTCTTCCCTCAGGTTTAATTCCAACTCTAATTTTTGTAACACCATTTTTCAATTGTTTAATAATAATGTCCGAACCAATAAAGTCTCCTTTGGATATTCTCTCTTTTGAAATTGCCCATTTTAAATTTGCTTCCACTGGTGTTTTATCTTTATCAAGATCATGACCATACAAACATAAGCCAGCTTCTAACCTTAAAGTATCTCTTGCTCCTAAACCCACAAGTTTGGAACCTTTGTCAATCAACTCTCTAGTTAATTTATCTGCAAAATTATTCGGGATTGATATCTCAAAACCATCTTCACCTGTATATCCAGATCGAGTAATGTACACTTTCTGATTATCAAATAAGAACCAATTACCAGACATAAAATTTAAATCTTTTACCTGACTAAAAACTTCATTTAGGATTTGTGATGACTTAGGTCCTTGAATTGCTATTAAAGATCTATTTTCATCCAAAACCATTTTGTATTTTTCGTTTAACAAGTCCTTTAAAATTTTAAAATCATCGTTTTTACATGCCGCATTAAGAATTATCAAAAAACCTTCACTAATTTTTGTAATTATTAAATCATCTTGTATCCCAGCATTTTTATCCATTAAAAAGCTGTACTTAGAATGATTTAGTTTCAAATTTTTCAAATTTAATGGAAAAATTTTTTCTAAATCTTTAATTAGTTCATCACCACCGTAAATAAATAATTGGCCCATGTGTGAAACATCAAAAATGCCAGAGTGATTTCTTGTGTATTTATGCTCCTCTACAATACCTTCAGAATACTGAATTGGCATATGATAACCCGCAAATTCTACGAACTTTGCATTACAATCTTGATGTAATTTATAAAGCGATGTTTTTTTTGTGTCCATATTAACTCATTATACCCATCTGTATATTTGCCTGAGAGTTTTGCTCCTTCGGCGAGAATTAAATCTCTTTCCAGAGTTAATATATTACGGTCCTTTTTGCCTGAGAGATTCCTGGGTGGTTGCTCCTTCGGCGCTACAATAATCTGCAGTCTCTCCCGTAAGTTGATAGTCCTATAAGTGACTTAAAATGTCAATTGGAAACGATTGCCTTTGGTTTTTTTAAAAGCGTATAAAACTGAAGTAATACTGCAAAAAGTATTATTGCCCCTCCTATCAACCCATATAATGATGGAATTTCGCTTACAAAAAGAAAAGCCCAAATAGGACCAAGAACAGATTCGGATAACATGATTATTCCAACCATTGCCGAAGGGGTTGTTCTTGCTCCAATAGTTATAAATATAAAACCAAAACCTATTTGAAAAAATCCAGCTAAAAATCCTAAAAAAATATCATGAGCTGAAATCATTATAGTAGGTGAAAGTAATAAACCAATAAGACATGAGCTTATACCTGCAACGAATTGTGCTGGTACCATATCAACAGATGGAAATTTCCTAACAATCATTATTAAAACTGCAAAGGTAATTGGCATTGTGAAAGCTGCTAAATTTCCAGATAATTCTCCTGGAGATAATGAATTTCCAACCATCAACAATACTCCAGAAATTGCTAAAATAATTGAGATTAACGTAATTAAGTTAATTTTTTCTTTTAAGAAAAAGAAACCAAATATAGCTAAAAATAAAATTTGAAGTGATATTATAAAATTTGTATTGGCAACCGTAGTATTATACATGGCAAAAACATAACCACAAAAACCGATGGATAATATTAATCCTCCTATAAAACCTGGTAATCCAGAATTATAAAATGATTTTAAAACTTTTTTTCTATAAACGATTATCAAAAAAGTTAATACAGTCAGAGAAAAAAATAATGATCTCCAAAATAATATCTGCCATAATGTTGCTCCTTCAAAGGATTTTACTATTAGTCCACCAAAACTTAAACTAAGAGCACCAAAAAATATTAGTAATGGGCCAGGTAAACTTTTTAAAATATTCATTAAATTTTTGAAATTAAACTTTGAGTTTCTAGGTCATACAACTTAAAAAGAGTTTCTGCACTATTTAAATCGACCTCTTGAAATTTGACTCTTGAACCAGGAGTCAATTGTACTAATTTGTCATAATCAGCACTTATAACTACACCAATTTTAGGATAACCCCCTATGGTACCATGATCTGAGAGCATGATGATTGGAAAACCATCAGCTGTCACTTGTATCACGCCCTTAATTAGGCCTTCAGATCTAATATTAGTTTCGACAATATTTTCAATTTTTTTCCCCTCTAATCTCATTCCCATACGATCAGATAATTTGGAAACTTTAAATTCATTTTTAAAAAAAATTTCCTTACCCTCTTCAGAAAAATAATTAAAATTTGTTCCTTTGATTACTCTAATGTTTTCTATTTTCGTGTTAACATAATTCAATTTTGTATTCATAAAGTTTTGATTTATTTTTTTAATATTAATTTTTTGATTAGTAGTTAGCTTTTTCCCATTGTTAGATCCTATATTTGCTTTAGTGTTTGTTGAACAGCTAGACCATTGAAATTTTAAATCAAATGTACCGCTTATTGCTAGATATCCATATACAGATTTATTAGTTGATATAATATCTAGCTCGTCATTATTTTCTAAAATAAAAGATTGGTAACATTTTCCATCAACTAAATTATCACCTTTTTTAATTTCAAAACTCACATCTCCAGTGATAGCGATATTTATCGGGCTGCCATGATATTTTAAATGAGGGCCTTGGTAAGCAAATTCTATCACTGGATGGTTATGATTGTTGCCTGTTAATTTGTTCGCTAATAAATAATTTCTATTATCCATAGCTCCACTGAATGGGATTCCTATATGATAGAGGTGGTTTCTTCCAAGGTCTTGGAACGTTGAATTAATACCAGCTCTTATAATTTCAAAATAATTTTTATTCATGATAATTTTGATATTTCTCTTTAGTAATTCTTTTGAATGTGACTAAATCACCTGGATTGATTAAGTTAGGTTCTTTTTCTTTAGAATTATCGAAAATATTTAATGGAGTATTACCAATTATATTCCAACCCCCAGGGCTTTCAAATGTATATATATTTGCAAATTGCTCCGTTAAACCAATTGAACCTTTTGGGACCTTAACTCTAGGAGTATCAAGACGTTTTGCTCTAAGATTTTCCTCTAAATCGCCAAGAAAGGGCATTCCTGCAATAAAACCTGTCATGTAACAAAAAAATTCCTTTTCAAAAAAATTTTCATAAATTTTTTCTTTTTTCATATTGAGTATTTCTTCTAATCTTTCTATATCTAGTGAAAATTCTTTTTCACAACAAACAGGAATCTCAAACTTTTTATTTTGAATATTATCGCTTTTGGTAATTTCAATATTATCAATAACTTTTTTAAGTTTATTAAAATTAATCTTTTTAAGATCAAAAGAGATAATTAATTTATTATATGACGGGGTAATATTATTAACCCCTAAAATATTTTTTTTTCTTATAGTTTTAAAATATTTTATTACTTGAGTATTAGTCTCTCTATTTACCTCTTTACCAAAATCACAATATAAAGCTGCGTCACCAAGATTCGATATATTTTTTATCATGCCATGTTATACTGAAGAATAGTGAGTATTGAAATTAATATAAATTGTGATTTAGGCGAAAAATCTAAACATCATTCTAATAAGCATGATCCTGACTTACTCAAAATAGTCAATTCAGCAAACATAGCATGTGGTTATCATGCGGGTGATAAGGAAACTATGAATAAGGTTATAGAAATATCAAAAAAAAATGGTGTTAGTATTGGAGCGCATCCATCTTTCAATGATCCTGAAAATTTTGGTAGAGAACGAATGAATTTATCTTCTTCTGAGATAGAAAAATTAATAATTGATCAATATGAAATTCTTCAAACAATTTCATCTAACCATGGTGAAAATGTTACCCATATAAAACCTCATGGTGCTTTAAATAATATGGCGTGCGAAGATATCAATTTAGCAACTATATTAGCAAAAGTAATCAAAAGTATAAATCCGGAATTAATTTATTTAGTGCCAACTGGATCTAAAATGGAACAAGCTGCTAAAAAGTTAGATATGAAAATTGCCTGTGAAATATTTGCGGATCGAAATTATGAAGACGATGGTAACCTAGTTTCAAGAAAAAAACCCAATGCTTTAATTACTGATCCCGAATTAGCAAAAAAACATGTATTAAGCATGGTAAAAAATCAGGCACTTAATTGTCACAGTGGGAAACAAATACCTTGTGAAATTGACTCTGTTTGCATACATGGTGATAATTTAAGTTCGTTAAATACTGCTAAAGCTGTTAAGGAAAACTTGTTGAATAATGGGTTAAAACTTATAGCTTTAAATAAAATGGAGAAATTTAAAAAATGATTAAAAATATTCTTATTACATCAATCACATATCTATTTTTAATGGTTAATTTGAACGCAGCAGGTTCAGATGGTGGTGACAGTGGTGGATCTAGTGCAGCTGTAAAAACAAATTATGATAAGGCAGTCTCACACATTAAAATAGCAAAGAAACACGAAAAAAAAGGTAAATTAGACAAAGCAAAAAAGAGATACTTAAAAGCACAAAAGCTTTTAATAAAATCAAATGCAAAAAAACCTAACAAAGCTGATACTTTAAATTATTTAGGATTTACGACAAGAAAACTAGGTGATTTTGAAATGGGTGAAAAGTATTATCTTCAAGGCTTAGCGATTAATCCAAACCATAAAGGGATAAATGAATATCTTGGTGAGCTATATGTTGCCACTAACAGGCATAATCTCGCTGTTGAAAGATTAGAAGTTTTAAAAGGTTGTAATTGTGAAGAGTATGAGCAGCTGAAAGCTGTGATTGCTGGGAAAAAATCTAAATATTAATTTATATTTTTAATCATTTGCTCAGGCATCCATAAAGCAATCTCAGGGAAGATCACGACTAAAATTACAGCCAAAACCATTAGTAAAAATAATGGGAACGCACTTTTAGCAATATATCCCATATCTTTATTTGCCATTCCTTGAAGTACAAATAAGTTAAAACCTACTGGCGGAGTAATTTGTGCCATTTCAACTACAATAACCAAAAAAATACCAAACCAAATCATGTCAAAACCAGCCTGACGGATCATGGGTTCTATTATAGCCATAGTTAATACCACGGCTGAAATCCCATCTAAAAACATGCCTAGGATTATATAAAAAATCATTAAAACAAAAATTAGAACATAAGGTGATAATTCCATATTTTGAATCCAAAGTGCTAGATTCCTAGGTAAACCCGTAAAACCCATTGCTAAAGATAAAAATGTTGAGCCTGCTAAAATAAATGCAATCATACAGGATGTTTTCGTTGCACCCAACAAAGAAGATTTAAAAGTTTCAACAGTCAGACTTTTTTGAAAATAAGATAAAATTAATGCTCCTAAAACACCTAACGATGCAGCTTCCGTGGCAGTTGCTATACCAGTATATATTGAACCAATAACGGCTACTATCAAAATTATTACAGGCAAAAGTTGTTTAGATCTTTTAATCTTATCAATAAATGAATATTCCTCTAAAATTTTTGGCATAGTCTTCTTATTAATTAAAGACCAAATAATTACATAAGACATGAATATTAATGCAATCATTATTCCTGGAATAATTCCTGCAATAAATAATTTAGCTATAGACTCTTGAACAGCAACACCATAAATAATTAAGATAATTGAAGGGGGAATTAGTAAACCAAGAGTTCCTGAACCTGCTAAACTACCAAGTAAAATTTTTTCGGGATATTTTCTTTTTCTTAATTCTGGGATTGACATTTTTCCGACAGTCGCAACAGTTGCTGCAGAAGAACCTGATATTGCAGCAAATAAAGCACATCCAACTATATTTACATGAATCAAGCCTCCTGGTAATTTTTGCATCCATGGTGAAAGCCCTTTAAATAAATTTTCAGATAGTTTTGTCCTAAATAAAATTTCACCCATCCATACAAATAAAGGCAAAGCTGTAAGTGTCCAAGAGGATGAGGTTCCCCAAATTGTCGTAGCCATAGCATCACCTACAGGTCTTGAGGTAAATAACATCATTCCAATTGCAGAAACACCTATCATACTTAGAGCTACCCAAATGCCAGAACCTAAAAAAAATAATAGAACACTAATAAAGAATATTGTTAAGAGTATTTCGGTCATTTTGTTTTTTTGTTTATTAAAATGAAATGATGTAAAACACTTATGAAAAATATTATTGACCCAATCGCCACGCTCGATTGAGGTATCCATATAAGAATTTCATCTGCACCCTCACTTCTCTCTTGAAATTTGTATGAAATAATTAACATCTTAACAAAGTAAAATGCTAAATAGCCAGAGAAAAAACTCGCCACCCCTAAACACCAAATTTCAACAACTTTTTTTTTTAGTCCTGATAATCTTTCTAAAAAAAGTGTAATTCGAATATGGCCATCCTCAACAAATGTATATGCTAAAGCAAAAAAAGATGCTGAGGCCATACAATAGCCAGAGTACTCTGCTAAGCCTCTTATATAAAAGCCAAATATTCTAGAACATATACCAATAAGTATAAAAACTGCTACTAAAATCAAAAAGATTGCAGCAACGTAACCAGAAAATTTATAAAGTTTATTTAAATTCTTATTTATTGATTTTAACATAAAAGTTTAAGGCCACTAAAGAAATATAAGTGGCCTTAATTTTAAATCGAAATTATTTATAGCTTGCTAAAACAGCAGCCCCTCTTGATCCAGCTTTTTGAGACCACTCATTAGCCATAGTCTCACCTACCTTTTCAAAATGAGCTTTCAGAGGTGCATTTACTTTTCCAACTATCATACCTGCATCAGCTAAGGCTTTTTTATCACCAACATTTCCTTGTTTAGATAATTGCCAACCTTTTCTTTCAGCTAAAGCTGCTTGTTTCATAACCAAATCTTTAGTGGCTTGATCTAATTTATTCCAAGCATCTTTATTTACGATAACCATATTTTTTGGAAACCAAGCTGCAATATCATAAAAATATTTCACACCATTCTCCCAGATCTTAGAATTTTTTCCAGTAGTTGGTGATGTGATCATACTTTCAACTGCTCCTGTTGAAAATGCCTGGCTAATCTCAGCGGCCTCAATTTTCGTTGGAGCCATTCCAGTTAATTCAGCTATTCTAATAGTTGCAGAATTGTAAGCTCTAAACTTTAGACCTTTTAGATCAGCTATCGAATTAATCTCTTTTTTACTGTACAAACCTTGTGCGGGCCATGGTACAGCATAAAGGAATACTAAGCCTTTTTTGTCTAGTCCTTTAACTATTTCTGCTTTCGAAGCTTTATATAATTTCATAGCATCAGAGTATGAAGTTGCTAAGAAAGGTTGAGAGTCTACTTCTAAAAGTGGATCCTCTTTTCCTAAAGCTGACATAAATCTTTCACCAATCTGTGCCTGACCAGTTCTCACAGCTCTAAAAATTTCTCCACCTTTGAATAATGAACCTCCAGGGTGAGTTACAATTGTTAGTTTGCCTCCACTTTTTTCAGTAACATTTTTTGCAAATTCAGTTGCATTAGCAGAATGAAAATTTCCAGCTCCATAAGCAAGAGCCATGTCCCATTTTTCTGAAAATGCATGGTTTATTGACAAAATTGATGAAACTAAAATAATAGATAAGTATTTTAAAAATTTCATTTAACCTCCATTTTTTTTAATAGCATTTCATTATGTATTAAAATAATTATCAATAAAAAAATTATACTACTTTTGATTGAATAATTAATAATATTTTATACAATGTCGTTACTTTGTTAGAAGAAGCACTCATATTAATTCAGATTATTTTTATCGATATAATCTTGGCAGCAGATAATGCAATCATTATTGGTTTGATCGCAGCAAATTTTGCTCCAAAACACAGAAGGCAAATAATTTTGTGGGGAGTTGCAGGAGCTTTAATTTTTAAAATTGTTTTTGCTCTGTTTGCTACCTATTTATTTGAATTTTATTTTATAAAGATTTTAGGAGGTTTGTTGCTTATTTGGATCGTAAATGATCTTAGAAAAGACCTATTTGAAATTAAAAAGATAAAATCTCCAACAAAAAAATCAAAAGAACCTTCTTATATACAAAGTGTTTATAAAGTTTTATTTGCGGATATTACAATTAGTTTTGATAATGTTATTGGTGTTGTAGGAGCTGCAAAAGGTAATTTTGGCTTTATGATTTTTGGATTAGTATTATCAGTAATTCTTACTGGGGCAATGGCAACTTATTTAGCAAACTATATTCAAAGGCATTTATGGATTGCATATATTGGTTTAGGATTTATTTTATTAGTTGCTATACAATTGGTTATAGGTGGACTTGTTGACTTAGAAATACTTTCGATAAATGAACAATTTAAGAAATACTTTTAATAAGAATATTTTTTTGTTGGATATTTCTTTGATCTCACTTCTGAAGCAAATTTTCTTATTCCTGCTTTAATATATTTTTTTATATTTACAAATCTTTTAACAAATTTAATTTTTGTTTGATTTAAACCAATTAAATCATCTGTAACTAACACTTGGCCATCGCAATAGACCGATGAACCAATACCAATTGTTGGAATTTTCAATTTTTTTGTTATTTGTTTTGCTATTGATGACTTAATACACTCTAAAACTATTGCAAACACACCAGTTTTTTGAAGCAATACAGCATCGTTCATGAGTTGATTGATCTCTTTAGGTGTTTTTCCTTTAGATTTAAATTTACCTTTCGCAGATTGAGGCAACAACCCAAGATGGCCCATTACTGGTATCTTATTTTTAATTAAAAACTTCACCTGACTGATAATTTTTTTTCCGCCCTCTAGTTTAACAGCATCACACTTTGTCTTTTTAATAATTTTTTTAGCATTCTTTAAAGCTAAATTTTTGTTTTCATAAGTCTTAAATGGCATATCAACTACCATTAAACTTTTTTTAACCCCAGACCTTACACTTTTGGAATGATTTATCATCTCTGTCAGTGTAACTCTTCTAGTAGTTGAATAATTATATAGTACAGACCCAAGCGAATCTCCAACTAAAACAATGTCAACATACTTATCTAACTCCTCAGCCATATTCTTTGAATAAGCCGTCAGGCAAACAATTTTAGATTTATTTTTTTTATCAATTATCTTTTTAATCTTGTTCATTCAAGTTCAATGGTGCTCGGTGGTTTTGATGTAACATCATAAACTACTCTATTTATACCTCTTATGCTATTCACAATTTTATTGGAAATATTTTGAATAAATGTTTTTTTAAAATCAAAAAAATCAGCTGTCATTCCATCTTCGGATGTAATAGCTCTCAATAAACATAAATATTCGTAAGTTCTATTGTCTCCCATTACTCCAACTGTTTTTACTGGGAGTAAAGCTGCATAAGCTTGCCAAATTTTGTCGTATAAATTGTGATCCTTCAGAGCTTGGATAAAATAGTTATCAGCCTCTTTTAATATCTTGATTTTTTCTTTAGTAATGATTCCTGGCATTCTGATTGCTAAGCCTGGGCCTGGAAAAGGATGCCTTGAGATAATTTCTTTACTAAGATTTAACTCTAACCCCAGTTTTCTGACTTCATCTTTAAATAAGAATTTAAGAGGTTCTATAAGTTTTAGTTTCATTTTTTTTGGCAAACCACCCACATTATGATGAGATTTAATTTTAGATGTTTGACTACCAGTTACTGATTTGCTCTCGATGAGATCTGGGTAGAGCGTTCCTTGAGCTAAAAACTTTACATTTTTTATTTTTTTTGCGTATCTTTCAAAAATCTTAATAAATAAATTTCCAATTATTTTTCTCTTTTTCTCTGGGTCTGAGACGTTATGGAGTTTTCTTAAAAATTCTTTTTCTGCATTAACGTACATTAGGTTTATTTTAAGTTTTTTTTTAAAGGTTTTTACTACTTGTATTTCCTCATTTTTTCTCAGAAGCCCAGTATTAACAAATACACAAAATAATTTTTTACCAATCGCTTTATTTAGTAATTGAGCAACAACACTACTATCAACACCACCAGATAAAGCGCATATAACTTTATTAGTCCCTGCTATTTTTTGAACTTCTTTTATTAATTTAATCTTTTGATCTTTAGGAGACCAATTTTTTTTAATCTTACAGATCAGAAATACAAAATTTTTTATTAACTTTTTTCCATTTTCTGTATGAGTAACTTCTGGATGAAATTGTACACCATAAAAATTTTTTTTTTTGTTTTCAATAATTGCAAATTTAGAATTATTACTTGAAGCTACAACTTTGAAATTTTTAGGTAACTTTGAAACCTGATCAGCATGACTCATCCACACTCTATTTTTATTTTGTTTATCAAAAAAATTTCGAGTTAAAATACTATTATTTTTTTTTTTTATATCAACTAAACCAAACTCTCTGTGTTTGGATTGTTTTACCTTACCTCCGCTCAACTTTGAAAGTATTTGATGGCCAAAACATATACCCAAAATTGGTACTCGATTTTCAATAATTTTTTTGTCAAAAGTGTATCTGTTGATCTGATAAACATTTAAAGGGCCGCCTGATAAAATTATTCCTTTAATTGATTGATTAATATGTCTGTTTTCAATTTTTTTATTACTTATTATTTCTGAAAAAACTCCTAACTCTCTAATTCTTCTAGCTATCAATTGAGTAAATTGTGAACCAAAATCTATAATCAAAATCTTGTTCAAATTTTTATCAAGACTCATTATTTTTAGGTTCTATATTTGCAAGTGTCTCTTGGATATCTTTATTTTCAGCACATAATTTTTTACAAACTTTAGAAAAAGTTTTAGATAATTCTTTTACCTTTGAGTAATTAGATCTTTTTAGAGCAATTTTCATAGACATTAGTAAAGCTTCTTCGTTGCCAGGCTCTATAAGCAATGTCGCGTTCAAATTTTTTTCTTCTTTATCTTGATCATCTTGTTGATTATAGATTTTTGCCAAATAAAGATATGAATTAGAGTCTTTTGGATTAAATACAATTCCCCTTTCAAACATAAATCGAGCATCCTCATATTTTTTATCTTTGTATAACTTCAATCCTTTGTTAAAAAAATTTTCTTCTGCATAAGAATGGCTAAAAGTATTCAATGAAAAATAAAGCAGCAAAATTATTTTAGAAATTTTTTTCATTAGTACTTACTATCACTTTTAATAACATCAACATTATGGACCATGCTTTCATAAAATCCAGCTTTTGTAATTTTTACAAATTGTGGTTTACTTCTTAAATATTTTATTTGTTTAGACCCAAGATAACCCATAGAGGATCTTAAACCACCAACTAATTTAAAAATAATTTTATCAACTTTACCCTTATATTTTGCCAATCCCTCAACTCCCTCAGGTACATACTTAGATTGATCCTTTTGTTTTGATTGAAAATATCTATCAGCTGATCCTTTGTTCATTGCCCCAACAGAACCCATTCCTCTAAAGCTTTTATATAATTTTCCATTTTTTTTTATAAGTTTGCCTGGAGTTTCATCTGTTCCTGCAAATAATGAACCTATCATCACTGCATCTGCCCCTGCTGCAAAAGCTTTAGCAAGGTCGCCAGAGTACTTTATTCCTCCATCAGAAATAATTTTTACATTTTTATTTTTAATGCCTCCTCTTACATTTAAAATTGCGCTCAATTGAGGAACTCCTATACCTGCTACTAATCTTGTTGTGCAGATTGAACCGGGACCAATACCAACTTTAATTACATCAACTCCTGCTTTAAGTAGAAATTTTGCTGCCTCTGGTGTAGCTATATTCCCGGCACATAAAGCTGTTTTTTTATTTTTTTTCTTTTTTATTAAACTTATTATTTCAAAAACTTTTTTGCTGTGACCATGAGCTGTATCAACAACAATCATATCTAAATTTTCTTTTAACAGTGCTTCAGCTCTTTTGACTTCTCTAGGACCTGCGCCAACGGCAGCACCAACTAATAAACTCAATTTTTTTACTTTTTTTACTTCACTAACTTGTTTCTTTATGTCTAAATTTCTGTGAATTATTCCTAAACCACCAGCTTTTGCTATTGCAATAGCCATTTTACTTTCTGTTACTGTATCCATTGCCGAAGATAAAAGTGGTATTTTAAGTTTCAGAAACTTAGTTAGCTTGATACTGGTGTCAGCTTCGGATGGCAATACTTCTGAGTACTTAGGAACTAAAGTAACATCATCAAAGGTTAGTGCTTCTTTTATAGGAACCATAATCATTTATATATGATTCCTTTTAAAATAAAAGTATCTATCTAAGATTTTTACAGATTATGAAACTTTCCTTTGAATCTTTTCGACTCGACCTAGGTTTGAAAATCTTCACTTCTTTGAAAATCTTTTTTCCAAGTGCGACAATTTCATTAAAAGAACTTCCCATAAATATTTTAGAAACAAAAATGCCCTTCTTAGACAGAAAATCTTTAGCAAATATCATTGCTTCTTTGCACAATTCACCAGTTTGAATTGCATCTAAATTTTTTATTCCAGTTGTATTAACCGCCATATCAGACAAAACAACATTAATTTCATCTTTAAAGTATTTTTTAATCTTAGATTGTGTCTTGAAATCAGTAAAATCGCCCTCTATTTGAATAGAGTTTTGTATATTCTCCATTTTTTTTAGATCAATTGAAATCAAAGTTCCATTTTTTACAACTTTAGAAACATACTGGGACCAGCTTCCAGGAGCTGCGCCAATATCTAAAACTGACATTTCATTTTGAAATATTTTAAACTTTTCATTAATTTCAATTAATTTATAAGCTGATCTTGCTCTATATCCGTCAACTTTAGATTGACGTACATATATATCTCGTTTTTGTTTATTAATCCAATTTTTTGAAATTTTATTTTTCTTCAATTAATTATATCTTAGACTTTTTAAGATTTTTTTATTGTGTAAATTTTCTATTTCAATTTTTATACTTTTGTCTTGCCTCATATCTTTACCATCTTTCCAAATTCCAGCAGCTAGATGAATTATGCCAATTTTATAATTAGGTAAATAAGGCTCTACAAAGGTTTTTTGTTCATCATCATATTTTGGAAGTAGATTGCTTGTAATCCAGTTGCAGTTCAATGGTAAAAATTCAGTGTCTAAATTATCAATGTAGACAGACATATTAATAGCTAAACCCTCTGATCCAAAAATATTTCCAGATTTTAATGTCTTGGTTAAATTATTTTGCCAGGATATCCATCCTTTAGAATTTTTTTCAAGAGAGAAAACACCAATATTGATATGGGGTGCAAAGGCTAATTTTCTTGAGTCTTTATAGTTAATTCCTGATTTAACAGCATGTTTAAAGTTTTGTGATTTAATTACAGCTAATTTCCCAAGCAGCCAATTCACTCTTGAAGTAACTTTATACCCAGGACCTATCGTTTGAGTAATTCCCAACTTTCCATTCTCGCACGCCTTAAAATATAAATCTATACATTTCCAGTCATTAACCCAAGCGTCACAATCTATCCAAAGATATTTTTCATAATCAGGAAAATATTTTGGTAAAAATGCCCTTGATACCTGACTTTTTAGCCACTCTTTGCCATTGATTTTATGTTTAGGGACTTCTATGTCCCATTCAGCACTTTTAATTTCATCCACTGTTTTATTTAATTTTTCTTTTTGTTCATTAGTTAAACCTGCATCTAAAATGCAAATAGCAACATTATCACTACCCTTGAACCTTTTAATTGATGCTATTAATTCTTCTAATAAAGGAAAATAATTAGAATCAGCTAATGAAACAATTACATTTTTTTTCATTAAAGTACGTCTTCAAGGTCATCTTCGTCCTGAATTTTGTCCTTTTCATGTTTTTTTTTAATTTTTTGATAATGAAAATAGCTTACTGGTAACAAAATTAAATAAACCAAAGTACTAATTGCTATTATGTTAAAAGTATAGATCAGCAATAGTCCAAAAAATAAAACAATCCCAAATAATAAAAATATTGTAGTTCTTCGTGGTATAACTATCTTTTTAAAAGAGTAACTTGGAAATTTACTTATTAGTAAAAAAGATGTTACAACAAAAAATATTGGAACAATTAAATCATAGTTTAATTTTATAAAATTAAATCCACTTAAGCTTATAATCAGTGGAGTCAAAACTAAAATTCCACCTGCTGGTGATGGAACTCCTTCAAAAAAATTATCCCTCCAAGAGGGTTCTTGATTTGAATTAACATTAAATCTTGCTAGCCTCAATGCTACACAAATTACAAATACTAAACAAAGTAACCAACCAAAACGGCCTAATGAATTTAATTTCCAAAAATACATTATAAAAGCTGGAGCAACACCAAAACTAATCATATCTGTAAGTGAGTCTAGTTCTTTACCAACTTTTGATGTACCTTTAATCAACCTAGCAATCCTTCCATCAAGACCATCAATTAAAGCAGCAAAAATAATTGCTATTATAGCGAATTCAAATCTTCCATCTAAAGCAAATCTAATTGATGTCAAACCTATGCAAACACCAATCAAGGTAAGCATATTTGGCAAAATCATCCTGGCTTTTTTTTTATCTGCCACTAATTTCAAATTATTTTTTGGTTGTTCCATGTTATTTCTTAGCTAATAGCGTTTCACCTGAAATAGCTCTTTGACCAACTTTTACTAATGGTTCATAATTTTCATAGTATATGTCAGCTCTACTTCCAAATCTTATCATCCCAACTCTTTCTCCTTGTTTGAGCTCTTGATCCTTACTAGCCTCACAAACAATTCTTCGAGCTACTAAACCAGCAATCTGGACTAAAATAATATCATTATTTTGATTGTCTTTAATTTTATAATAATTTCTTTCATTATCTTCGCTAGCTTTATCAAAAGAAGCATTCAAAAATTTTCCTGGTTTATACAAAATTTCTTCAATCTTTCCAGCGCAAGGGGTTCTATTTACATGACAATCAAACACATTCATAAAAATACTTATTTTTCTAAATTTTTTGTTTTCTAAGTTAAGCTCCTTTGGTCCATCTATTTCTTCAACTTTAATAACCTCACCATCAGCTGGGCTCACCAGGTAATTGTCATCATCAATAGTAATTCTTTCAGGATCTCTAAAAAAATAATAAACCCAAATTGTTAATAGAAGACCGAGTAAAGCTAAAAAATCACTAAAAATATAAAATACTATTGTGATTATTCCTGAGATAACTAAAAACTTATAGCCCTCAACGTGAATTTTTGGAAATATCTTGCTAAACATATTCTTCTATTTGATAATTTTTCATTAATATGTATATAAAATCGCGAAATTCAATTAATAAGATATATATAAATAAGTGAGTAAAATTAACATTAAAAACCCTGTTGTTGAGTTAGATGGGGATGAGATGACTAGAATCATCTGGGAATTTATTAAAAATAAATTAATTCTCCCATATCTAGATCTTGGCATAGAATATTATGACCTTGGTATGAAAAGCAGAGATGATACCAACGATCAAATTACAATAGACTCAGCAAACGCAATCAAAAAAATTGGGGTAGGTATAAAATGTGCCACCATAACTCCTGACGAGGCGAGGGTGAAAGAGTTTGATTTAAAAAAAATGTGGAGATCTCCAAATGGTACTATAAGAAATATTATCGGTGGGACTGTTTTTAGAGAACCAATAATTTGTTCAAATATTCCAAAATTAGTTCCATCATGGACTGACCCTGTTGTTATTGGAAGACATGCCTTTGGTGATCAGTACCGTGCCACTGACTTTAAAGTTCCTGGAAAAGGTAAAATGGAAGTAAAATGGACTTCAGAGGATGGTAAAGATGAAATTAGATATGAAGTATTTAATTTTACTGGGCCTGGAGTTGCGTTATCAATGTATAATTTAGATAAATCAATAGAAGACTTTGCAAGATCTTGTTTTAGTTATGGGCTGATAAAAAAATGGCCTGTTTATATGTCTACAAAAAATACTATTTTAAAAAAATATGATGGAAGATTTAAAGATATATTTCAAGAAGTTTTTGACAAAGAATATAAAAAAGATTTTGAGAAACATAATTTAACTTACGAACATAGACTAATTGACGATATGGTAGCGTGTGCAATGAAATGGAGTGGAAAATATATTTGGGCTTGTAAAAATTATGATGGTGATGTCCAATCTGATACCATGGCCCAAGGTTATGGATCTTTAGGATTAATGACAAGCACATTGTTGACACCAGATGGGAAAATTATGGAAGCTGAGGCTGCACACGGGACTGTGACCAGACACTATCGTTTACACCAACAAGGAAAAGAAACTTCAACAAATCCAATCGCATCAATATTTGCTTGGACTAGAGGTTTAGCTCATAGGGGTAAATTAGATGGAAATAATGAGTTAATAAAATTTGCAAATACTCTTGAACAAGTTTGTATTAATTGCGTTGAAAGTGGATCAATGACTAAAGACCTTGCAATATTAGTAGGTCCATCAAGTAAATATCTCACAACCAATCAATTTTTAGATGCAATTTCTAATAATCTTAGGAAGAAATTAAATTAAAGATTTAATTTTTTCAAAAGCCTCATCAATTTTGTCTTGGTCTTGTCCACCTGCTTGAGCGAAATCTTTTCTCCCACCACCACCTGTTCCACCAATGATTTCAGAACCTAATTTTGCAAATTTTACCGCATCATATTTTTCAGTTAATTTATTAGTTATACCAACCCCTAAACCAACTTTACCATCACTACTTGCAAATATTACTACAATACCTTCACCTAATTCTTTTTTACCACTATCAACTAATTTTCTTAAATCTTTTGGCGGCAAATCTTTAACTTTTTGAAATCTAACTTTAATTTTATTGATTTCTTGATCTTTTATAATATTTTTTGTCTTATCTTTAAGAACTGAACTAACATTTAATTGTTCAAGCTGTCTGGTAAGATTTTTTATAAGTTCTTTAAGATTTTCATTTTCAATATTTGGTTTGCCGCCAAGCTTTATTATTTGAGCTGATAATTCTTTTATGGTCTCTTCATCTTTCTGAATTGATAATGATGAAATTTTTTCTCTATTTTTAATATATTCTTCTAGTTGACTGTCTCTTAAAGCCTCTACTCTTCTTACTCCCGCAGCTATAGATGATTGACTTACTGTCTTAAATTTTCCAATATCTCCCGTATTTTTGACATGAGTTCCTCCACACAATTCTGTTGAAAAATAAGCTTCTTTTTCTTTACCCATTGAAACTACACGAACTTCTTCACCATACTTTTCACCAAAAAAAGCTAGGGCCCCTTTTTCAATAGCGGCTTTTGGTGTCATAATTCTTGTTGTTACCTCAGAACTATTTGAAACATATTCATTAACCAACTTATCGATAGTCTCTAACTCCTCATTGGTAATTGGTTTCATATGACTGAAGTCAAATCTTAGTCTGTCAGGTGCAACTAATGATCCTTTTTGCATAACATGTTTGCCTAAAGTTCTTCTTAGTGACTCGTGGAGCAAGTGAGTAGCAGAATGGTAAGCTTTCAAGTTATCTCTTCTCTTTATGTCTATTTTCATTTCCACCACATCATTAATTTTTATTTCTCCAGTTTTCAAAGATCCGTAATGAACAAATAAGTCTCCAAGTTTTTTTTGTGTATCATCTACTTCAAAAACAGAATTACCAGAAACAATTGTACCTTTATCTCCAAGTTGTCCTCCAGACTCGCCATAAAACGGCGTTTGATTTGTAATGATCATTCCCTCTTGCCCAGAAGATAAAGATTTTATTTCTTTGTTATCTTTAATTAAGTTTAACACAACACCCTCAGACCGATTGGATTCATAACCTAAAAATTCTGTTGGACCAGTTTTGTCTTTAATTGAAAACCAAATTGCCTCTTCAGAACTATCACCAGAACCTTTCCAGTTCTTTTTTGCAATCTCTTTACTTTTTTTCATTAATTCATCAAACTTCTGTTGATCAACTTTCAAAGATTTATTCTTTAAAATGTCTTCAGTAAGATCTAATGGAAAACCATAAGTGTCGTATAGTTTAAAAGCGACATCACCAGGTAAAACTTTATCGATTTTTGCAATTTCATCATTTAAAATTTTGATACCTCTATCAAGTAAATCTAAAAATTTTTCTTCTTCCATCCTTAAGGTTTCTTTGATTAAAGATTGAGATCTTTCAAGCTCCGGGTAATTTCCTGACATCTCGTTTTTTAAGGAGTCAAAAATTTTATAAAAAATTGGTTCTTTAGATCCTAACAAATGAGAATGTCTCATTCCTCTTCTCATAATTCTTCTCAGAACATATCCACGACCTTCATTTGAGGGTAAAACTCCTTCAGCCAAAAGAAATGAGCTTGCTCTTAAATGATCAGCAATTACTCTAAAACTCGATATATTTTTATCCTCTTGTTTAACTTTTGTTACCTCAGATATCGAGCTTATTAATTTTTTAAAATGATCAGTTTGATAATTATCATGTGTACCTTGTAAAAGAGCTGCGATTCTCTCGAGTCCCATCCCTGTATCAACTGATGGTTTTGGTAAATCTATTCTTTTTTCTTTTGAAACTTGCTCATACTGCATAAAGACTAAATTCCAAATTTCAATAAAACGGTCTCCATCTTGATCTTTGGTTCCTGGCAATCCACCTTTTAAATGATCACCATGATCGTAAAATATTTCTGAACAAGGACCACAGGGACCAGTTTCACCCATTGACCAGAAATTATCTGATGTTGAAATTCTTATAATTCTATCATCACTAAAACCCGCTATTTTCTTCCAAAAATTAAAAGCCTCATCATCTTCATGAAAAACAGTTACATAAAGCCTGTTTTTATCTAAACCAAAATCTTTAGTGATTAAATTCCATGCGAGTTCAATTCCTCTTTCTTTAAAATAATCCCCAAAAGAAAAGTTACCCAACATTTCAAAGAAAGTATGGTGTCTTGGTGTATAACCAACATTTTCCAAATCATTATGTTTACCACCTGCTCTAACACATTTTTGAGATGTAGTAGCCCTTTGATAATCTCTTTTTTCTAAACCAGTGAATACATTTTTAAACTGGACCATTCCAGAATTGGCAAACATTAAGGTTGGATCGTTATTTGGAACTAAATTACTAGATTCAACAATCTTATGATCGTTTTTCTCGAAATATTTGAGAAATGTACTTCTTATTCCATTTAATGATTTGTCCGCCATATTTTTAAAATACAGCTTTTTTGTTCTATGTCTAGATAACGATAAGGGGGAAAGGCGCTTGTAGTAAGCGCCTTTATAATTTAAAGATGACCTTTAATTCTAGTTCTTTTTAGAAGGAGCAGTCTCTTTTGCAGCCTCTTCTTTTTCGGCTACTTTCTTCTCCTTTTCAATTTTTTCAGGACTTAATGGATTTCCTTCAATTTTCTTTGAAATCACACCAGCTTTTTCTCTAATTGCCATTTCTATTTCTGCAGCAACTTTAGGGTTTTGTGCAAGATAAGTTTTTGCATTTTCTCTGCCTTGTCCAATTTTCTCGCCTTTATAAGCATACCAAGCTCCTGATTTTTCAATGATGTCAGCTTTAGCACCTAGATCGACTAACTCACCCATTTTGCTAATACCTCTTCCATACATCAAATCAAACTCGACAACTTTAAATGGTGGTGCAACTTTATTCTTAACTACTTTTACTCTTGTAGTATTTCCGATAATTTCATCTTTATCTTTGATGGCACCAATTCTTCTAATGTCCATTCTTACAGATGAATAAAACTTAAGTGCATTTCCTCCTGATGTTGTTTCAGGACTTCCAAACATAACTCCAATTTTCATTCTGATTTGGTTAATGAAAATCATCATTGTGTTTGTATTTGAAATTGAACCAGTCAATTTTCTTAAAGCCTGGCTCATTAATCTTGACTGAAGACCAACATGATGATCTCCCATTTCTCCTTCAATTTCAGCTTTTGGAGTTAAAGCTGCAACAGAGTCAATTACGATAACTGAAATAGAGCCTGATTTTACTAGTGTATCTGCTATTTCTAAAGCTTGTTCACCAGCATCTGGTTGTGAAATTAAAAGCTCCTCAGTATTTACGCCTAATTTTTTTGCATAAACTGGATCTAAAGCATGCTCTGCATCAACGAATGCACAAATTCCACCTGCTTTTTGTGCTTCAGCAACAACTTGTAATGCTAATGTTGTTTTTCCAGAAGACTCTGGTCCATAAACTTCAATAATTCTTCCTTTAGGTAATCCACCTATTCCCAAAGCTAGATCTAAACTCAAAGAACCTGTAGATATTGACTCAATATCCATGGCTCTTTTTTCGCCAAGCTTCATAACTGAACCTTTTCCAAAGTTGTCTGTTATTTGACTGATCGCAGCATCTAATGCTTTGTTTTTTTCTTTAATATCCATTTCTTGATCTTTGGTAGATTTAACTACCTTTAGGTTATTTTTCGTCATTTTTAGCCCTTTTTTTTAATTTTTTTAACACTCGAATCATAAAATAAATGTACACATTTTGTTCTCATTGGCAAGATCTATTTTAAATCTTACAAAAAGGTCAATACTTATTGGATTTTTAGATAATCGCTTGTCAATAAACCGACTGATCTTAAAAGATTAAACTGTGAAAGAATATAATTTCTTTCAGAATCAGCTAATGAAATCTGAGCATTTAATAGTAACGAATTAGACTGAATAACCTCTAATGTTGTTCTATCAGAACCACTATTATATTCAGCAACAATACCTTCGTTTGCTATTTCAGCAGCATCTACTTGAGCTCGAACTGAATTTAGTAAACTTTGATTTGATTGATATGATGACCAAGCACTAGCAACATCTGTTTGATTTTTTTTAATAGAATTATCTAATAATAAGCTTTTTTGTAATTCAGCACTTTTATTTTTATTTAGATTTGCATAATTTTTTCCCCCAGAAAAGAAAGGCCAAGTTACAGTTGCTTTTAACACATCTTTTTCCTTTTCATCAACTGTCGAACTTAAGTCTTCCGATTTTGATCTGTCAAAAGATAATTTAGCTGTTGGAGCTAAATCGGATCTAGCACTAATCGTATCTTTTTTTGATTGCTCATAATCAAGTTTTGCGATGATTAAATCAGGATTATTTTTTTTTGACATACTAATTGCATCATTCAATTGATTTGGTAAGTTTAAATCAAAAATTGAATTTTTATCTAAACTTTCAATATCATTTAATTCTCCAATTATATTTTCATAATTTAACCTACTAGTTAAGAGTTCATTCTCTGCTTGAATTAATTTAGCTTGAGCTCCTGCCAATGACGACTCTGACTGAGCGACATCAGATAAAGATATATTTCCTCTTTCTAGTCTTATTCTGTCAGTCTCGACTTGTCTTTCTAACAAATTTACATTTGATGAATTGATAACGAATTTTTCTTTAGAGGAAATTAGTCCTGTGTAGGCCTCTACAGCTTTATATAAGATATCTTGTTCTTTTCTCTTAAGTTTTGCTTTAGCTAAATCAATTCCAATTTTACTTTTTGATAATTCAGCACCCCTTCCGAAATCAATAAGAGTTTGTGTTACTTTAATAGATTTTGTTTCAGGGTCGACATCAGTAATAGTAGCATTTGAACCATCTCTATTAGTAAGTTTTTCTGTATCCTCCTCACTTTTACTACCCTCTAAAGTAATTGATGGAAGATAGGAGCTTATCGAAATTTTGTACTCTTCCTCAGAAATATTAATACTTTCTCTTTCTGCATTTAATTCTGGATTATTTTCATAAGCTCTTTTCAAAGCAGAATTAAAAGTTTCTGCGAGAGCAGGGCTACAAGAAAAAATAAAGATCAAAATAAATTTAAAAAAAAATTTCATTATTTTTTATATACAGCAGATTTAATTTGATGGTTACTATTTAAATTGAATATTACTGATGCATATTTAGGCATATTTCTAAACATATTTTGAGTAATTCTTTGATAAGTTTGCATAAAATTTAATACATCTCCTCTACTCATTATTTTTGATTGTACTTTGCTTTGAACCCAAAGTTTCCTCTCTTGTTTTAATCTCCATTTTTGTAACAAACTAAAATTTTTTGCTTTTAGATAAACTAAGCAATTTAATTGTGAATATAAATTTTTATATTTTGATTTTAATTGGTTGTTAACATATTTTCTCCAAATCTGTTTTTGGTCTTTTGCCTTTTCCAATGAATTAATTGTTTTCTTTAAAGTATTATTTTTTTCTGATTTTGCACCAACACACCATCCCTCAAAAATAATTACATCTGGTCTCTTTTTTAAATCGTACCATTTCTTTTTATTATACCTGTCGTCAATAGCTTTATTAAATGTTGGTAATTTTAATCTTTTAAATTTCTTACTTTTTGACTTTCTAAAGAAATTCAGCATCATATTAATGTCATGTGTTCCAGGTACACCTCTAGTTAAAAGCATAGGATGCACTTTTTTTGATAAATTTATTCGCTCTTTTCTTGTTTTATAGAAGTCATCTATTGAAATTCTAAAAACATTTAATTTAAAGTATTTTGTTAATATAATTCTGATTAAAGAACTAATTGTGGTTTTACCAGTTCCTTGTCCTCCTGCTAATCCTACAAAATACGGTTTTTTTTTATCAGCTTTTTCACTGATCCAAAAACATAGAGGAATTAAGAAAGATTTAATCATCCTTTCTTTATTTTTGAATTTATCAGCTTTTGTCTCTTGAGATTTAATGAACTTTAAACAGTCTTTTTTTACCCTACCAAAGCATAAACTAAATTGTTGCATGAAAATTATTTTTTATCTAAAGGATGATTTTGACCATCGTTTACTGGAACATCTTTGATATCAAAAGTATTTATTTCATCAATACACCCAACATTAAATCCTGTCATCGCTGGATTTATTCTTGGGTTGTGATGGGTATAAATTCCACAATCTGAGCAAAAGTAATGTTTGGCAACTTTTGAATGAAATTGATAAAGTTTTAATTTTTCTTCACCTTTAACAATTTTAAAATCTTCATTTTTTACCATAGACATAATTGCTCCTTTTCTTTTACAAATAGAACAATTGCATTTTATTACTTTGGCTAAGTCTCCCTCTAAATTTATTTCAGCTTCTATAGCACCACAATGACACGATAGTTTTTTCATTATTCTCCCCATTTTCCATGAAACTCATAAACTACTGCAGGTTTATCACCTACTACCCAACCATCATGACCTGGTTCTATTGAATATGCATCACCAGCCTTATAAGTTAATTCAGTTCCATCATCATGTTTTGCGCAAACTGCTCCTGAAACAATTACACCTAGATGTTTTGCTTTACAGCTATCTGTGCCAACTGTTGGCTTAATGTCTTGTGACCATTTCCAACCTGGTTGTAAAACTAATCTCATAACTCTTTGATCTCCTACTTTCACAATATCTATTTTAGCATTTTTAAAATTCGTGTTACTTTCGTCTGGATTGTCAAAAGTTTTGACTTCAATTGAACTCATTATTTTTCTCCTTTTATAATTAAATTAGAATTTAAAACTATCCTTGGTTGAAGTTATCCACAAGCATACAAAATATAGTTTTGATGTTCACGTTTTGATTCACTTTTGATTCAATTACGGACTCAAAACACAACCTCTTGCGTGCATTGTATAAATGGGCTATAAATTAGAACAAAACAAGAACATGAAACTAACTATTCCCTATTATCTACATAAAGCTGGTGCTGGTTTCCCATCACCTGCCACTGATTATATCGAAGAAGATATCGATCTGAACATGCATTTAATCAAAAATGTTCCGGCTACTTTTATTATCAGAGTTCAGGGTAAATCCATGGTCGATGTTGGGATTAATGATGGAGACTTATTGGTTGTCGATAAAAGTTTAAAACCAAAAAATTTTTCAACGGTTATTGCAAATGTTCATGATGAGCTTGTAGTTAAAACTTTAGTTCAAGAAAGAGATAAAAAATTTCTATCCTCTGGGTCTAAAGATTTTTCTAATAGAATTTTAATTAATGAAGAAGAAGATGTTTTTATTTGGGGGGTTGTTACTTATGTCATCCATTCTACGTACTAAAAAAATAGGCTTAGTTGATTGTAATTCTTTCTATGTTTCATGTGAAAGATTATTTAATCCAAAAATAAGAAGAAAACCTGTGGTTGTTTTATCCAATAATGATGGTTGTATCATTTCTAGATCCAATGAAGCAAAAGCGCTGGGGATCAAGATGGGTGAGCCTTACTTTAAAGCAAAAGATATTATTGTAAAAAATAAAGTTGAAGTTTTTTCATCAAATTACTCTTTGTATGGAGATTTATCTAGAAGGGTAATGAGAACTCTGAAAAGATTTAATACTGAAATAGAAGTGTATTCAATTGACGAAGCATTCATAGATTTATCTAATTTTCCAGACTCTGAAGTTGAAAAAGTTGGAAGAGAAATTAGAGAGACAGTTTTACAATGGACTGGGATTCCAACTAGTATTGGTATCGCTAAAACCAAAACTTTAAGTAAAGTTGCAAATCACATTGCAAAGAAAAAACAATCAGGAGTAACAAGCTTAATTGGTATTGAGAATTTAGATCCTATCTTAGAAAAAGTTGAAATTAATGATGTTTGGGGCGTTGGTAGACAACTTACGAAGTTTTACCAAAAGAATGGAATTTACAATGCAAAACAACTTAAGAATAAATCTAATACATGGATCAAAAAATGTTCCAATGTTTTAAGTTCAAGAACTGCAATGGAACTTAGAGGAGTTCCATGTATTGATTTAGAGACCACACAAACAAAAAGAAAAAGCTGTGTAGTTTCAAGATCATTTGGTAAAAGAATAGAAAGTTTTCAAGAACTAAAAGAAGCAGTTGCTAATTATTGTTTAAATGCCTCTGAAAAAATTAGATCAGAGTCTTTAGTTGCAAAAGCAATTACAGTTTTTGTTAGGACTAGCCCATTTCAAAGAAATTATGGTTATTATTCAAATGCTAAAACAATTGATTTTCCTATTGCAACAAACAATAGTATTGAAACTGTTAAAACTGCGATTGCGATATTAGAAAATATTTTTAAAAACGGCTGTCGTTATCAAAAAGCAGGTGTCATGCTTACAGGATTACGTAATGACGATGGAAGAAAAAATTTATTTTCGTCCAAAAAAGACGAAAAAATAAAAAGTTTAATGCAATCAATTGATAATACTAATTATAAATATGGTAGATCCACTTTAAGCCTTGCAAGTGCTGGCGTTCACAAAAAATGGAATATGAGAAGACAATATTCATCTAAAATAGATACAGCTGATTTTTATTGTTTACCAACAATTAAGGTTAGATAGTTTGGAATTAAAAGATTTTAAAAATTAACCAGTATTTTTCATTGCAGCAGAAATTCCAGCTATAGAGGTCAATAAAGCATCATTTAAGAAATCTTTATCTTTTTTATTTTTACACCTCTTAAGCTTTTTAATAACTATTGGCTGAATAATATTTAAAACCTCCGAGTAAATACTTCTAATAATAATGGATGTCCTAAATTGTCTTCTAGAAGTAATTATTTCTCTCGGTGTAATTTTCTTATTCAGCTTTTTAATTACATCAAATTGAAACCTTAGTTTTTTTCCAACTCTCTTTAAGCTTGAGTCAGCTAAATACTCCTCATAAATCTTAGATATTTCAGGATCAGCTTTTGAAATTACCATGTCTAAAATATCAAGCATTGAATTGAAAAATGGCCAATTTCTCTCCATATCAAACAATGTTCTTCTAAATTGACTTATGTATGAATATCTTAGAGCCTCAGCACTTCCCAACCATGCTGGGAGCATAAGTCGAATTTGAGTCCATGCAAAAACCCAGGGAATTGCTCTTAAACTTTTGATATTGTCGTTGTTTTTTCTTTTTGAAGGTCGTGAACCAATAGATAGTTTACCAAGTGCTTTGTGAGGAGTAACTGTTCTAAAATATTTAATAAAATCAGAATTTTGATTAATATTTTTTCTGTAAGAATTTTTTGATATATCTGACATTTTTTCGATTAATGATCTCCAATTCTTTTTTGGAATTGGGGGAGGATTTAAAGTAGCCTCAGTAACAGCGCCTATATAGCTACATAGATTATATTTAGCTAAAGGCTCATACCCATATTTTTGCTGAATCACCTCGCCTTGATCTGTGATTCTAATTTTTCCATTAACAGAGTTTGGAGGTTGAGATCTTAATGTTGCTTGAATTGGACCACCCCCTCTTCCAGGAGACCCTCCTCTTCCGTGAAAAAAGGTAACATTAATTTTAAATTTTTTTCCTAAATTAATAATTTGCTCTTGTGCTTTATACTGATGCCAACTTGCACAAATTTTACCAGCATCTTTGCTAGAGTCAGAGTAACCAATCATTACTTCTTGATCATTTTTTATAATTTTTCTATACCATGATTGTGAAAACAACCTCTCCATAACTTTCTTAGCATTAATTAAGTCATCTAGAGTTTCGAACAGTGGAACAACTCTTAGCTTATTCTTAATATTTGCTTCCTTTTGCAAAAATAACACTGATAATAAATCAGAGGCAGATGTTGTCATAGATATTACGTAAGCACCTAAGCATTCACTAGGTTCATTTGCTAAAATTTTAAAAGTCGACCAAACTTCATTATTTTCTTTATTTGTAAATTTAAAATTTCTAATTTCATTTTTTTTTGAAAAAATCATTTTTTTTAAAAAAGTTATCTTTTCGTTTTCACTTAATTTTGAATAATCTTTATTAAATCTTTTTTTTGCAAATTCCTTGATGAGTTGACTATGCCTAGATGACTCTTGTCTAATATCCAATCTAGCTAGATTTATTCCAAAACACTTTGCCCTTCTCATTAAATCTAATAATTCGCCACTTGCAATATTTTCATTTTGATTTTGCTCTAAAGATTCTCTTACAACTCTTAATGGTTTTAATATTTCTTCTCGAGAAGATAATAGTTTTTTATGATTTAATGGTTTTTTATTTACTAAATGTTGTTCGATTGATCTATGAGTTATCCTCATTTTATCTCGTAAAGGTCTTAAAAAAACTCGATATGGTTCAAATGATTTACCAACTTTTTTTTGGATTTTTTTTGAGCATTTTTCCATGGAATAAGATCTTATAATTTTAGTAAGAGCCTTCTCATATAATTTTGCTGCTTCCCATCTGGATAATAAAATTACTTGTTTTGTGACGTTTGCAGTAACATTTGGATTACCATCTCGATCTCCACCCATCCATGATCCAAATTCAATTGGGTTAAAATTTTTAGGTAATCCTTTTTTCATATTCTGGACAAATATTGAATTTAATCTTCTATAAACCTTTGGAATTGTATCCCACAAACTATCCTCAATAATTGCAAGACCCCACCTTGCTTCATCAAACGGAGAGGGCTTAAATCTTTTCAAATCGTCTGTGTTCCAAATAATGGTCAATTCATCTAAAAGTTTTTTTTCTAAAACTTTTAACTTTGATGGAAAATGTTTTAAAAGGTCTCTTTGTTCAAGAATTTGAATTATATTGTGATATTTTTGAATTAGGGTTCTTCTTTTTACCTCGGTAGGATGTGCTGTTAAAACAATTCCTATTCTTAAATTTTTGGCAGTATTGTAAATTTTTGTTTTTGAAAGTTTTTTGTTTTTGAAAAGATCTTCAAAAATTTGCTCTATAAATAAATTATTATTTGATATTTTCTTTTTGCTATTTTCATACTCGTCCAGTTTTCTAGAAGCATCAATTTGATCAGCTAAATTAATAAAATTCATAAAATGTGTAAATGCTCTGGTTAATTTAAAAGAATTTTTTGGGCTCAAGTTTTTAACCGCATTTATAACTTTTTGATTAGTTTGACGCGAATTTGAATTAATTTTATTGGCTTTTGATAACTTCCTTACTTTTTCAACTATTTCAAAAAATTTTTGACCCTCTTGTTCTTTGATTACTTTTCCTAATATAAATCCCAGATATTTTACATTTTCTCTAAAAAATTTAGTAGGAATACGCTCGTAGTAAAGATCTCTTTTTTTCATTGAATAATATCTATGTTCTTAATTTGTTTTAAACATTTTTTGAATTCATCTAAGTTTTCTCTTAATGACAGATTTGAAACTAAATAAACAGCAACTAACAAACATACAATTGGAATCGCGGTTATAATTGAAGCATTACTTTTGATCAGTAAAATGTATAAAATAATAAATAATGCTGAACGAATTAAAAAAGTTTTTCTAAAAACACTAATAATTGAAAGAGAATGTTTGATTAAGTTATGAAAACTCATTTTAGATGGACCAAAATATCTTTTTCCTCTCTCTGAAGGTACCGACTCTAGATTTCCCTCAATCTTTTTTAAAGATCCCGAAAAACTGTTCCAAGTAGCTTTTTCATTTATCATCTTCTCAACAATTGATTTAGGTAAACACGTGAAATTACCAAATTTAATTAGTTGACCAGTAAAAGCAAAAGTAAATAGCTTGTGTAGGAAGTAACAAACTTTAAATTTCAAGTTTTCTGATCTTTTAACTCTTTCCCCAACTATAGGTTTATTATTTAAATTTTTAATTTTGTTTAAAAAATTTCTAATTTCTTCTGGTCTATCTTCACCGTCACCATCCATAGGTATAATGTAATCAAAATTATTCTTTTCAAATAGATATTTTAAACCTGTTGCAATACATCTTGCATGACCTTGGTTTTTACTCATATTCAAAATTTTAATTGATTGAATATTTTTAAAATTTTTTTCTTCAGTAGAACGATCATGTTCAGAAGCATCATTAACAATTAAAATAGAAATTTGAAATTCATTGTTAATTTTAAGTTGGTTTATTTCCTCTATTAACTTAAACAAAGACTGCCAATCATTATATACAGGAATTAAAATTTTTATTTTCATTTAACTAATTTCATATTTTAATATCTTCCTAAACAAATTTCCTCTAAACAAATGAATTGCGAAGACTTGTTTAATTTTTTACCATCGGTCGGCCCTTCCCATTTCGGTCTTGATTTTAAATGATAGGAAAGATTTCCAGCCTTCCACTCATCTCCTGTAACAAACTCAATTTCTTTATCAAAGTCTTGATCCCATAAAAATTGAACTTTATTAGCAATATCTTTTCCTGGATAATCGGTCCTCTTGTCAGTTTGAGAAACCGAAATATAGGAATAAATAATTGGTGATAAGAAAAATAAAAATAAAAAACCATATAAAAAAAATTTCATCTTTTTTAGATCAATTTGAGATCGCAGCATATATACAAATAATACCCCAAAAAATAAATAAAAAGGTGTCATCCACATTGTTCTTATTTTTGATCCTATAACAAAGGAAGTTATTAAGATTAAAAAAATAGGTAAAATATTTATTGAATATAAAAAAATCAATTTCTTATCTTTAGGGTTTATTCTAAGCTTAATTTTTTTTATCAAAACCCAGATTAGAAAGAAAAATGGAATGAGTATGCCAATTTGTTTAATCAAAAAAATGATTGGGTGTTTTATATGATCTGTCAAATTAGTTTCTTCAATACCAGTTCTCTTTAAACCATATGCAATTGTTACGAATTCATTGTTATTTAGCCATATGAGATGTGGCACTAGAAGTACAATAAAAACCTCTAAAGTTATTAAATATTTGAAGTCAAACTTTTTTATTTTTTTTATGAAAATTACATAAATGAATAACAATTCAATAGATATTAATAAATAAATAAACAAGTATTTGGATAAAAAACCAATAGCTGCAAATAATCCAACTAAAAAACAATCTACAAATTCAATTTCTTTCGATTTATAAATTTTCCATGAATAGTAAACGACTAAAGACCAAAAAGGTAATTGACAAATATTTACGTTAAATTCTGGTGAAGTAAAATTATAAAAATATATTGTTTCCAATAATAATACTGAAATTAAACTTAACTTAATGTCCTCTAAAATTTCACAGGCAAATTTAAAAACAAAATAAAAAGCAATTAATACAAATACTTGACTAAGCAAATAAAACACCCAGTCTTGGGCGCCAAATATTTGATATAATACTTCTGTAAAAAAAGCACTCATTGGAGGATGCTTATCAAATCCCCAATCTAAATTACTGCCCCAAGCAAGAGCTTCGATTGTGTCTAAAGGTAAATTTTTGTTTGTTAAGGAAGGAACTAAAGTCCAAATTATTAAATGTGATAAAGCAAAAATAAAAAAAATATTATTAATATTTCTATTTAAAACATTCATTAACAAATATTTACAATAATTAAGCTTACTTGACACCCCTAATTTGCTGAATATACTCCCTCGAATTCATAATATAGAAATGCCCAAAACTCTTAAAAGAAAAAAAACAAAAACAATCAAGCCAAAAATTAATAAAAAAGTTAAAACCAAGGTATCTAGTAAATCAAAAGAAATTAATAAAGGGCCAATCAAAATTTCAAAAACTTATATTCCTAAAGAAAATGAAAAATATATGTGCGAAAAACACAAAGTTTTTTTTAGAATTAAGTTACAAGAGTGGAGAAAAGAACTTGTAAGAGCAAATAATGAAGCTTTGTACAACGGAAGTATGGATGATAATAGCATTTCTGCGGATATTGTTGATCAAGCAAGCTCTTACACAGATAAAAATGTTGAAATGAAAGCAATTAATAGACAAATCAAGCTAATTTCTGAAATTGATAAAGCTTTGATGAGAATAAAAGATGACACTTATGGTTTTTGTTTAGACACTGCTGAACCTATCGGATTAAAAAGGCTTATGGCAAGGCCAGTAGCGAAATATACTATTTCAGCACAAGAAAAACACGAAAAGAATGAAAAAGTTCACGCAGATGACTAAAAAAAAGAAAAAAAAAATTCATAATCCAATTACTTACAATTTTACCAAAAAGTATATTTACTTTTATTATGCTTTTTTTTGGATACTTCTTTTGCTATTTGTATTTACACGATGAATAAAAATCTTATTTTTATCATTATTATAGTTCTTGCAATAGAATTATCTGGTCACGGTATTATTGTGTCATTAATGAGATTGCTAAATTCCTAGGGTTAGACTATTAAGGTTTTGGTGGTAACTCATTTTTATTCATAAATGAAAAACCTTTTATAACAGCATCACGTTCAGAAATTTCATTATACCATCTGGTAAGATTTTTAAAATTTTTAAGACCAATATCATGCCATTCGTGCCTTGCTATCCAGGGGAATGTCCCAATATCTGCAATTGTATAATTATCACCTGACAAATATTTTGATTTAGATAGCCTCTCATCTAACTCTTTGTATATTCGTCTAGAAATTTTAAAATACCTTTCCTCACCAAATTTACTTTTTCCAGGATTGTAATGATGGAATTGATGGTGCTGGCCTAGCATTGGGCCAACATAACCCATTTGAGCCATAAGCCATTGGTTAATTTTTAATCTTTCTTCAGAATTATAAAATTTTCCACTTAACTCAGCTAAATAAATCAATATTGCTCCAGACTCAAAGACAGTTTTTTTATTTTTATGATCTATAATAACCGGAATTTTGCTTAAAGGACTTATCTTTTTAAATTCATCATTAAATTGCTCACCATTATTAATGTCAACTTTAATTACTTTGTAATTAAATCCAATTTCCTCTAGCATAATACTAATCTTTTTGCCGTTTGGTGTATTAGCTGAGTAAAGATCTATCACTCTTTTTTTCCAAGTCTTTTCAATAAGCTTGTTGAAGTTGTGGTGAATTCAAATCTATATTTTTCATTAGGTCTTGCTAATTTAAAACATGCTCTTGCTGCTAAAGCACCTTCATGAAATCCAGACAAAATTAGTCTTAACTTACCAGGGTAACTACAAATATCGCCCACTGCATAAATCCCTTTTTGATTGGTCTCAAATTTTTCTGTATCAACTTCTATAGTTTTTTTATTTAAATTAAGTCCCCAATTAGCAATAGGTCCTAGTTGCATAATTAAACCAAAAAAACCCAATACATAGTCAACTTTTATAGTCTTTTTTTCTTCATCATCATTTTTTATATCTATACTTTCTAATAGACCATTGCCTTTGACTGATGTCATTTGATATTTTGTAAAAAGATTTATTTTACCTTCTTTTACTAGCGCATGCACTTTATTGACTGTAGCTTGTGCTCCTCTAAATTCTTCTCTTCTATGTATCAAATTTACTTTAGAATTTTTTGATAATTCAACTGCCCAATCCAATGCACTATCTCCTCCACCAAAAATTGCTACTGATTTTCCCTCAAAAATTTTTTTATCATTTACTGAATAAAATACAGATTTATTTTCAAATTTTTCACATTCCTTTACAGGAAATTTTCTTGGTTCGAAAGAACCAACTCCTCCTGCTATAATTACATTTGGAGTTGAAAATATTTTTCCATTGTTTGTCTTTACAATCCAGTTTTCATCATCTTTTTTTACTTCTTCTACTCTTTCAGTTAAATGAAATTTAATATCAAAAGGTTTTAGCTGATTAATTAAATTTTTTGTTAACTCTTCTCCTGTGCATTCAGGAACAGCGGGAATATCATAAATTGGTTTATCTGGATAAAGCTCTATGCATTGACCCCCTATTTTATCTAGATTATCAACTATCTCACAATTAAGACCTATTAATTTTAATTGGTGCGCTGTGAACAAGCCTGTTGGTCCTGCGCCTATAATGAGTGCATCTGTTTTAATCATTTTAACCTTGTTTAGATGGAATATTAACTTTTAAACCATCCAATTCGTCTGAAACAACTATCTGACAACTTAATCTACTATTTTTTTTTGGTTCGTATGCCATATCTAACATATCTTCTTCACCATCTTCTTTTTTTGGTAGTTTATCAAACCAATCTTCTGTGACATAAACATGGCAAGTTGCACATGCCATTCCTCCACCACAATCTGCGTCAATTCCAGGAATATTATTTTGAACAGCTCCCTCCATAACGGTTAAACCATTGTCGACATCTATTGTGTGAGTTTCATTTTCAGATGTTATGTATGTTATCTTTGGCATAAGAAATATTTATAAAGATAAAAAAAAATAGGGCAAGTATGCAAAAACATACTCGCCCTATAAATTTAATCTAAAAAGCTATTATCTAGCTCTTGATCCAGCTCCAGAACTTACTGCAGCAGCCCAGATTACTAGACCGAATGCAATTTTGTTAATGAAGTCAGCTAAATTGTAAACGACGTTAAGTGAATTAGCATCTACACCACCTGTTAAGTAACCGAATACATAACCTAGTGGGTAAATTGCCCAACCTACTGTAACAATCATTCTCATTGCACCGAAAGCAGTTACAAGTGCTTTGTTACCACTTTTAGATGCTGCTTTTCCAGCTTCACCTGAGAATATTTCATAAAGAATGTATACCCAACCAGCCATACCGATTATGAAACCAAGTGTAGCGTTGATGTATCCAGCTTCTCCTAAATATCCACCGATTAACATTACTAATGAACCAATTAACAATCTCCAGAAAATTCCAGAGTTTGCTTTTCTTACAGCTACTAGAATTAAATAGAATTCTATCATCTGTAATGGCACAGTAATTAACCAGTCAATATATCTGTATACTGTTGGTGAGTCACCTGTAGTTACCCATACATCTCTCATGTACATGTAATGGATAAAAGCGATACCAGTTACAAGACCTGCTACTGTTACAGATGTTTTCCATGCTGGATTAACTGTGCTCCTCTCCATAAAGAAAAAAGCTGTTGAAGCCAACATACCCATTGAAATTATCCAAAAAGATATTCCAACGAAATCATCTTGAGCTAACATAGCGGTCGCAGCGTTTGCTACTGTTGTTACACCCATAAGGGCAACAACTGTAAGAGCAAACAATTTAAGTTTTTTCATAAAAAACTCCCTCTTTAGTTAGTTTTTACTTTGTTAGTTTATATAAACTAGGCTTAGGCTTCCCTAAGCCAAAGTTGGGGCTTAAATATCAAATTAAAACAGTAAATTGAAGACAAAATTACCATTAATAAGCATTGATTTTACTGGCTTTTTAAAATTAAATACAATTTATACTATAATTATCTATTAAATGTACAAACTCGAATCAAATTTTAATGACCAATAAATTTAAAGAATTATATAAAAAATCTATCGAAAATCCTGAAATTTTTTGGCAAGAGGCCTCCAAAGATATATTTTGGTTTAAAGAACCTACTAAAATACTTAACAAATCAAACGCACCTTTTTATAAATGGTTTGAAGATGGAGTAACAAACACATGTTATAACGCATTAGACATTCATATTGACCAAGGTAATGGGAAAAGAACAGCCCTCATATACGATAGTCCTATTACAGGCAGTAAAAATAAGTTCACTTACGAGGAATTAAAATTAAAAGTTTCCAAATTTGCAGGAGCTCTTGAAAATCAAGGAGTGAAAAAAGGAGATAGAGTAATCATTTACATGCCAATGATACCTGAAGCAGTGATTGCTATGCTTGCTTGTGCCCGGATAGGAGCTATACATTCTGTTGTATTTGGGGGTTTTGCCTCAAACGAGCTTGCCAGTAGAATTGATGACAGTAAAGCGAAAATATTGGTTACCGCTTCATGTGGCTTTGAGCCTGGAAGGACTGTAGAATACAAACCATTAGTTGATGAAGCTATCAAGCAGGCTAAACATAGGATTGATAAAATAATTTTATTTCAAAGACCTGGTCATGAAGTAAAACTAAATGCCCCAAAAGAAGTCAGTTGGGATGAGGCCGTATCAAATGCAAAAGAAATCGAATGCGTTGAAATGAATTCAAATGAATTTGCCTACATTCTATACACTTCTGGAACAACTGGCACTCCTAAAGGAATAGTGAGAGACATTGGTGGTCATATAGTTGCTTTAAAGTGGACTATGAAAAATATTTATAATATTGATGATGGAGATATTTGGTGGTCTGCAAGTGATATAGGCTGGATTGTAGGTCACTCATATATTGTTTATGCACCTCTATTCAAAGGATGCACCACAGTTTTATTTGAGGGTAAACCCGTTGGCACTCCAGACGCCGGGGCTTTTTGGAAAATTATTTCAGATTACAAAGTTAAATCTTTATTTACTGCGCCTACAGCATTTAGAGCGATTAAAAAAGAAGATCCTAATGGTAAATTTTTCTCAAAATATGATCTTTCTAAGTTTGAAAGTCTATTTCTTGCAGGTGAAAGAGCTGACCCAGATACAATCAAATGGGCTGAAAATTTATTAAAAGTACCTGTAATTGACCATTGGTGGCAAACTGAAACAAGCTGGGCAATCAGTTCTAATTGTACTGGGATTGAAATGATGAAAACTAAATATGGATCAGCTTGTAAAGCTGTACCTGGTTATGATGTGAAAATTATAAAATCAGATAAAACTATTGCCAAACCGAATGAGATGGGAGATATAGTTGTAAAGCTTCCCTTGCCGCCAGGAACTTTTCCCACACTTTGGAATGCAGATGAAAGATATAAACAAAACTATATGAGTAATTATGAGGGTTATTATCAAACGTATGATGCTGGGCATATCGATGAGGATGGATATATTTGGATTATGTCTAGAACTGACGATATAATAAATGTAGCTGGTCATAGATTATCTACTGGGGCAATAGAAGAAGTTCTCTCTGAACATAAGTCAGTGGCAGAGTGCGCAGTTTTAGGTATTGCAGACAAATTAAAAGGTCAATTACCTATAGGTCTAATAGTTCTAAAAGCAGGAGTGGACAAGGACAATGAAACTATCTCAAAAGAGTGTATTCAGATGGTAAGGGATAAAATTGGTCCAGTTGCTGCTTTTAAAATTGCAATCGTCGTTAAAAGGCTTCCAAAAACAAGATCAGGTAAGATACTTAGGGGCACAGTAAGAAAAATTGCTGATAAGGAAGATTACAAAATTCCAGCGACTATTGATGATCCTGCAATTTTAAATGAAATAAAAGAAGATTTGGTTAAAAATAATATCCTAAAAAGTGACTAAAGCAGTTTAGATTAAAAAATTTAAGTCACACTAAATTAATCCAGTGAGATAATATTTTAGTATTAATTTCAATTTCCTCAAAGGTTATAGAGGGAAAATTGGGGTTTTTTTTATCGTTAAGAATTTGATTTGATATATTTTGAATTTCATATGAATAAATATTTTCATTATTTTCGAATTTTATATTTGATATTTCATTTCCTTTTTTTTGTACAACAATCATATTTCGATCTGGTACCCATGATTGATCAATAGTTAAAGAACCATCTTCAAAATTTATTATAGTTTGTTGATTAAAATTTTCTTTAAATGAACAACTTATTTGAGAGTTAAATTTATGGCCGAAATTTATTTTCAAATTTGAAGATATATCAACCCCACTATCACAATGCTCAGTAAAAACATTTTCTAAAATTATATCTTTAAATTGTACTTTGTAGGTCAAAGAGTTTATAAATGTACTCAAAGATACTGGATAACAGCCGATGTCTAAAATTGCACCTCCTCCTAACTCTTTATTAAAAAGACGATTGGAATAATCGGGTTTCTTAATTTTAATACCAAAAAAATTTTTTTGTTTGTAAACTTTTGTGCTAAAAGTTGAGTTTATGTCAACTATTTTACCTAAAGAATTTCTCTCTATAATTTCTTTCACCTTTTTAAAATAGGGTAAATATCGATACATAAAAGCTTCTGTAAAAAAAATTTTTTCTTTTTGTAATTCACCTTTTAAGAATGATAAATCTTTTAAATTAATAAATGCAGGCTTCTCAACTAGAATATTTTTTTTCTGATTAATACATTCACTTATATACTTTGCATGCAATGAATTAGGTAAGGCAATATAAATAATATCAATATCTGGTGATAAAATTAAATCTTGGTAGTTATTAAAACAAAGTTTGTCTTCTATATTAAATCTTTTTTTAAATGATTGCAGTTTATCTTTATCAAAGCTTGCAATCCCTTTAATTTTAGCATTATCAACAATTGAAAATGCGTTTGCAAATTGATTTGCGATATGCCCCAATCCAATAATACCCCAACTAATTTTTTTCATTTTTAAGGTATTTAAACTTCTTTTTACCCCCCGTTAACTCTTGGATAGATATAAATATTATAGGTTTTTTTTGCATTTTTAGAATTTAATTATAACTTAAATAACAATTTTGTTATAATTAAGAACTTAAAAATAAACTTTAATGCAAAAAGAACCTTTTGTTTCTGTATTGATAGCTAATTATAACAATTCATCATACATCCAACAATGTATCAACTCTTTGAATTCACAAACATATAAAAATCTGGAGATAATTTTCTTTGATGATAATTCATCTGACAATTCTTTAGAGATAATTAAAAAATTTTCAAATGTGAAAATTATTGAAAATAAAATACAAACAAAGTTTGGTTCACTAAACCAGTTAAATGCATTTAGAAAAAGTATTAAAATAAGTAAAGGTGATGTAATTTTTTTGTTAGACAGTGATGACTATTTCAAAAATGAAAAAGTTGAAAAAATAGTCAACTACTTTAAAAACAATAAAAAAGCTGAAATAGTTTTTGATTATCCGTTTATTGTTGAAAATAAAAATATTTATACAGGTCGTAACAATAACAAAATCTTAAAAACATATTGGCCATATATTCATCCTACTAGTTGTATATCAATTAAAAGAAATAGTTTTCTTAAAATGTTAGATCTAGTATCTTACGAAGATTACACCGATGTGTGGATCGATTTAAGAATTTGTTTGTATTCTAAGTATATATTAAAAGATTTCCATATAATGAATGAAAATTTAACTTTTTATCGAAAAACTGTGTCAAACATATCTTCAAAATTTAAAAAATTTTCAAAAAATTGGTGGGAGAGAAGAAGACAAGCTCATGAATTTTTTCAAAAATTTTCTCAAGATAATGAAATAAATTTTGATAAAAATTTAGATTTCTTTGTTACTAAAATAATATGTAGGTTTTTAAAATAATGAAACGAATATTATTAATTGGAAAAAGGGGTTTTCTAGGTAGTTATTTAAATAAATATTTACGTAAAAATTTTCAGATAAAATTTATATCTTTTAGAGAAATTAGTAATCTTAAAAAAACTGAAGCTAAATATGATTATATAATCAACACCTCAATTAATAAAAATTATATTAATAAAAGATATGCTAAAAAATTTGATAATGATCTAAAAATTTCAAATTATTTAAATCCCAGGAAAAATATTTTTATCTTTTTAAGCTCGAGAAAAGTCTACAAATCTAAAGAAAATATAAAGGAGACTGATAAATTAAATCCTCTTACAAATTACTCAAAAAATAAACTGATTACTGAAAATTTTTTAAAAAACAAATTCAAAAAAAATATACTAATCTTAAGAATATCTAATATCATCGGCTATAAATTAAATGTTAAAAAAAAACTCCATAAAACATTTGTTGATTTATTTTATGAAAAAGCCAAAAAAGGTTTTATCTATGATAATAAAGAAAGATTTAAAGATTTTTTATCGGTTCAGAAATTTAGTCAAATATTAATAATGATAATAAAAAAAGATTTAAGAGGTACTTATAATGTTTCGATTGGTAGAAAAATATATTTAAATCAAATAATTAAATGGTTAAATAAACATAATAAAAAAAATTTAAAACTTATAAATCATAGTTCCACAAACAAAAACCAAAATTTTTATTTAAATAATAATAAACTGATGTCAAAAATAAAGATAAAGAATAGCTTGTTTGAGCTTAAAAAAGATTGTTTAGATTTAAGTAAAAAATTATTTAATTAAAATTTAAAGGCAGTCCTTCTGGGTTACCTAATATTTTTCCATTTAGCATTTTGATTTTACCATCAATAATAGTCGCAACAGGGGATCCTTTGAAAATAAATCCATCAAAGGGTGACCACCCACATTTGCTCTCTATATTCTTATTTTGAATTTTTATTTCTTTATTCATATCCACTATAGTAAAATCAGCATCATATCTTTTTTTAATGTAGCCCTTATTCTTGATACCAAAAATTTTAATAGGATTTTCACAGACGAAATTAATCAGTTGTTTAAGTGATAATTTTCCAAGATTCACGTGGTTTAACATTACTGGCAATAATGTTTGTACTCCAGGCATTCCAGAGGGTGAATTTGGATATTCCTTTTCTTTATTAATTCTTAAGTGAGGTGCGTGATCAGAACCAATGGTATCATTAAAATTATTCTTAATTGCATACCACAGCCTATCGTAGTGAGATTTATCTCTTATAGGTGGATTCATTTGTGCATAAGTGCCAAGTTTTTCATAACAATCAGGTGCGTACAAAGTTAAATGCTGTGGAGTAATTTCAAAAGTAATATTGCCTTTATGCTGTGATAGAAAATCGACTTCTTGTTTGGTTGTAACATGTAAAATGTGGGCTTTTTTATTATAGCGTTCTGCTATCTTTACAATTCTTCTAGTTGATGAAATCGCGCATTCTTCACTCCTCCAAATCGGATGAGTATGCACATCACCTTTTTTTATTAATTTTTTATTAACATTTAGAATTTCCTCATCTTCAGAATGCACTGCAACAACTTTTGAACTATTTTGAAACACTGTTTCAATATCCTTTTCATTCGCTACCAGAAGATTTCCTGTTGAGGAACCTGCAAAAAGTTTTATACCACAACATCCCTCTAAATTTTTTAAGTCGGCCAATTCATGTGAATTATCTGCAGTTGCCCCAAAGTAAAAGGCATAATTACAATACATTCTATCTTTAGCTAAATCTAATTTTCTTTTAAATTCCTTTTTACTGGATGTAGGAGGATTTGTATTTGGCATTTCAAAAACTGCAGTAATACCCCCAGCAACTGCTGCTCTACTTCCTGAATTTAAGTCCTCTGTATCAGTAGATCCTGGCTCTCTAAAATGTGTTTGAGTATCAATACAACCAGGTAAAACTGTTAATCCATCTGCATCGAATATATCATTAGCTTTTTCAGAAATTTGACCGATGTCTTGTATTTTTCCATCTTTAACGGAAACATCTACATTCTCTAATTTACCCTGGATGTAACATTGACCATTTTTTATTAATAAATCTAACATTTATAAAAAAAGTAATTATATTAAAAATTGTAGATATCAAGAAGATATGAAGAAAAATGTTTATATTTTGGAGGATCGGGCAATACTTTACATTAACGGAGTAGATGCCAAAAATTTTTTACAGAATCTTATTAGCAATGATATCAATAAAGTTACAGAAGTATCTAGCTGTTTTGCATCTTTATTAACTCCTCAAGGTAAATTCTTATTTGAGTTTATTATAGTTAAATATAAATCTGGATACTTTATAGATTGTGAAAAGAGTCAATGTGAGGAAATATTTAAACAACTAAATCTCTATAAAATAAGATCGAAAATTGAAATTTTAAACTTAAGTAACGAATTTGTAGTTGCTTGTTTTGATTACGAGAAGTACCTAAGTATGGAAGGTGCAAAAGATATTTTGGGCTTTACTTTTAGATATAGAGAAGATCCGATTATTTTAGATCCAAGAAATAAAAAATTGGGTGCAAGATTAATTATCAACTTAGAAAAGCTTTACTTGTCTCTTAAAAAATTAGATCTCAATAGTGATAAAATTGATAATTATTATTCTAAAAGTCATAAGCTTGGGATTGTTCCAAAAGACCTAAATAAACTACAAAATAATTTATTTGGTATTGAATGTAATTATGAAGAGCTAAACGGAATTGATTTTAAAAAAGGTTGTTATATTGGTCAAGAAAATACCGCAAGAATAAAATTAAAAAATAAACTTTCAAAAAGATTATTACCGTTAGAAATAATAAAGGGATCTATATCTGATGGTGAAAAGATCTATATTAAAGATACTGAGATTGGAAAAGTTTTAATTAATGGTAAATACTCATTCGCTTTGATAAAGTTTTTAAATAAAAGGTTTATTAAGGAGTTTGTATGTAGAAGTGAAAACGGGATATTAAGAATTTTTATTCCTAAATGGCTTCAATCAAAACTTAATGAATAAACTTTGAGAGATCAGGCTTAAAGTAATTTGGACCTTTCATAACCTTTCCATCATTGTTATAAATAGGCTTTCCATTAATATCTAGTTTACTCATATTTGAATTTTGAACCTCATCAAAACACTTATCTAGATCGATCCCAAAAGCGTGACCAGCTCCATATGTCACGTATAAAATATCTGTGAGCGCATCTGCAACTTCTAATAAATCTTTATTTTTCATTGCCTCATTCAATTCATCAAGTTCCTCCTTGATTAAATCTATCCTTAATTTGTTGATTTTATCTGTGCTAAATGAGGGTTTATTTTTAACTTCTTGTCCAAAAGTTTTCATAAAAATTCCAACCTTAATAAAATTAGACATATTGCTCCTGTAAGTTTTATAAAATTAATGTATATTGATATTAATTTGATATTTACTTTTTAATCAATGAAATCAAGAAAAGAATTTGACAGTATTGGATCCATAAATGTCCCAAAGGATAAATATTGGGGTGCTTCTACACAACGATCAAAAAAATACTTTGATATAGGTGAGTTTCTAGTTAGACCAATTTTAATTAAATCTATTGCCATTATAAAAAAAGCTGCTGCAATTGTGCATAATAAAGAAAAACAAATTTCACCAAAAATTTCTAAAGCAATTGTAAAAGCTTCAAATGAGGTGATTTCTGGTAAATTAAATGATCATTTTCCATTAAAAGTTTGGCAAACTGGATCTGGCACACAAACAAACATGAACGTTAACGAGGTGATAGCTAATAGAGCTATAGAGATTTTGGGGGGGAAAAAAGGAACAAAAAAACCTGTACATCCTAATGATCATGTCAATAAATCTCAGTCAACAAACGATGTGTTTCCCACTGCTATGCATATTGCTATAGCACTAGAGACAAAAAATAAGTTAATTCCATCTTTAGAATTGCTAAATAAAGAATTAAAAAAAAAAGTTAATAAATTCAGAAGTATAATAAAAGTTGGTAGAACACATTTACAAGATGCAACCCCATTATCTTTGGGTCAGGAATTCTCTGGATACCAATCCCAACTAGAAGATTGTATTTTAAGAATTAAAAATGCTCTAAGCGAAATTTATTCTTTAGCACAAGGAGGAACTGCTGTAGGTACGGGAATTAATAGCAAGAAAGGTTTTGATAAAAAAATCATTAAAGAAATCAGAAAAATTACAAAACTTCCTTTTAAACCAACTAAAAATAAATTTGCTGCTTTAGCTGCACATGATGAAATTGTAAATTTTTCAGGAACTTTAAACACAGCAGCAGTTTGCTTGATGAAAATAGCTAATGATATTCGGTTTTTAGGCTCTGGACCTAGAGCTGGATATGGAGAAATTATTTTACCAGCAAATGAGCCTGGGTCGTCAATAATGCCAGGTAAAGTAAATCCAACTCAATCCGAAGCGGTAACAATGGTTTGCGTGAAAGTAATCGGAAACCATAATGGAATTACAATGGCTGGCTCACATGGTCATTTTGAGCTAAATGTTTTTAAACCTTTAATTGCTCATAACATTTTACAATCAATTGATTTATTAGCTGATAGCACTAGAAACTTTTCGCTTTTCTGCATAAAGGGATTGAAAGCAGATAAGATAAAAATTAAAGAGTATTTAGATAATTCTTTAATGTTAGTTACCTCACTAGCGCCGTATATCGGGTATGATAATGCAGCGAAAATTGCTAAAACAGCTTTAAAGAATAAAACTACGCTCAAGTCAGAGGCATTAAAGTCAGGATTAATTGACGAAAAAAAATATGATAGAATTGTTAATCCAAAGAAAATGATAAAACCTTTATAATTCCTCAATAAACGAATTAAAAAAATTTCTTAAATCTACTTTATTACTTATTATTAAATTATCTCGATTATATTTTTTTATTAAATTATTGATATTTTCATTTGAGTAATTGTCAATAATTACTTTTTCTAAAATTAAATTATTTTTTAAAAAATCATATTTAGTTGTTATATAAATTGTGTCTATTTTTTTTCTATATTTTTTTTTTGTTTGAAAAAATTTATATAAATTTGAATGATCGTATATTGATATTTCAAAAGTGCCCAAAAAATATTGTTTTTTTGAATTAACGAATTTGCTATCAATTAAATTAACCTTTAAAATGTCCTTGAGCAAAAAATTAGTTTGATTGAAATTGAGTGATTGATTTTCATAGTTAATATTCAAATTTAAATTTTTTAATTTTCTATGATTAGAAATATTTTTTGATTTTACTTCAATATTAAAATTTAAATTTTCATTCATAAATATGTTAGATTTCAAAATTTCAAGAAATAAAGAGTCATTACTTATTAAATTTCTTAAATTGATACTTTTGAGATTTATCTCTAAATTTGAAGAAAATGGTGAAAAATTAATAATTCCATTATAAAGAGATTTATCACCAACTTTTTCATCAGAATAAAATTTTAATATATCATTATGAAATGTGTAGAGTGTATCGTATTTCTTTCTCGAATCAAAATAACTAAGGTTACCTTCTATCTTTTTATTTTTAAAATCAATATAATTAACAAATTTTTTATTAAGTTTATCAAATACTAGGTCTAGATTAGATCTGCTCCCCAAAAAATTATTTCTTAAGTTTAATTTAAAAGAGTTATTAAAAATCTCACCATTAACATCTAAATTATTTATGGCTTCTATATTGTCATAAATAGATTGACTTTTATTTATTGAAATAATTGAGTAAATATCCTCATCCTCATCTTTTACAAAGATTTTACTATTCAAAATAGTAATTTTTTTATCATTTATTTTTTTATTAAAAAAGCTTATCAGATTTTTTAAATCTTGTTTGAAAAAATCAAATTTTGCCTTTTTAATAACTACATTTTGGATGTTCATTTTATTTTTATCCAAAAATTTACTAAAAGTAAGATATACTTTGACTAATTCAATTTGAGCTAATTCTCTTTTGTTTGAAATAAATTTAACATCTTTAAACCTAAAATGCGGTATTGGAAAAATTGCGTAATTTATCTTTTCACTAAAAACTATCTCAAAATCAAATTCTTTTTCAAATTGATTCTTAACTATCCCCTTCACCCAACTATCCTTATAAAAGGCAGGAGTTGATAAATGAACAAACACTGAAAAAAAGATGATTATTAATGTAAATATGACCCGTTTATCAATAAGAAATAATCTAGTAAGTCTTTTCAGATTATTAAATTGTAAATTATCAAAAATATTTATTAATATTAAGTTAACTTTTTTTAAAAAGCTTAAAAAATTTTTTTTTGATACAAGATTAAAATTTAACATTTAAAATAAAGTTATATAAAATAATTAAAAATGATAAACTCCGAATTTATAAAATCTCTCAACACAGCTCAAAAAGAGGCTGTAACTCACTTAGATGGGCCACTATTAATAGTGGCCGGAGCAGGCTCAGGCAAAACTAAGGTGCTTACCTCAAGAATTGTTAATCTCATAAAAGAAAAGAAAGCTTTTCCAAACCAAATATTGGCAGTCACCTTCACAAATAAAGCAGCAAAAGAAATGCAGGATAGAGTGAGCAAATTACTAAAAAATGAAGCAACTGGTTTATCTTGGCTAGGCACATTTCACTCAATTTGTGCTAAATTACTAAGAAGACACGCTCCTGCGGTAAATTTGAATTCAAACTTTACAATTATAGATACAGATGATCAATCTAGATTAATTAAAAGTATTTGTAAGTCTGAGAATATTGATACCAAACAACTATCTCCAAAATTTATTTTATCTGTAATTGATAAATGGAAAAATAAAGGACTTTATCCAAATGAAGTTATTTTAAAAAATAAAGATGTTTACGAAAAAAATATATTATCTTTATACAAAATTTATCAACAAAAACTAGTTGACTTAAATTCTTGTGATTTTGGTGACCTTATATTACATACTGTTAAGATTTTTGAAAAAAACAACGATATTAAAGAAATATACAGTAAAAATTTTAGATATATACTTGTTGATGAATATCAAGATACAAATTTTATACAAAGTAAATGGTTAAACATATTAGCAGAGAAAAATAGAAATATTTGTTGTGTTGGGGATGATGACCAATCAATCTATAGTTGGCGTGGGGCAGAAATAAAAAATTTTTTAGATTTTGATAAGATTTATAAAGAAACAAAAATAATTAGATTAGAAGAAAACTATAGATCAACCCAAAATATTTTATCTGTTGCAGCAACTTTGATATCTAATAATAAAGATAGAGTTGGTAAAACATTAAAATCTACAAAAAAAAAAGGTGATTTGGTAAAACTAAACTGTTATAAGAATGGAAAAGATGAAGCAGTTGGTATTTCCGATGAATTAGAACAAAATTTAAAAAATAAAGTTTCATTTAATAAAATAGCGATTTTAGTCAGGGCAATATTTCAAACAAGAGAATTCGAAGAACGATTTCTTAAAATTGGTATCCCATATAGAATAATTGGAGGTATTAAGTTTTATGAAAGAGCAGAGATAAAGGATTGTATTGCATACCTGAGAATAATTTTCCAAGAAAAAGATGATTTAGCATTTGAAAGAGTTGTCAATAACCCCAAAAGGTCAATTGGTGATAGCACAATAAATCAGATTCATGAATATGCTAAAAAAAACTTATTAAGCCTGGAAAAATCTGCAAAAAAATTAATTGAATTGAATTTGATTAAGCCAAAAACTAAAATAGGACTTTTATCGTTTCTGAATTTAATTGATAAATGGAGATACGAACTTAATATAAAAAAATTAAATCATATAAAGCTTTTACAAATTGTTCTCGATGAGTCAGGTTATTCATCAATGTTGAAAAATAAAAAAGATTTAGAAAATGAAAATAGACTTGAAAATATAAAGGAACTTTTAAGTGCTATGAAAGAATTTGATAATTTGGAGAGTTTTTTAGAACATGTCTCGCTAGCAACCTCTATTGATCAAGTATGGGATGGAGAAAAAGTTAATATGATGACAATGCACGCATCCAAGGGTTTAGAATTTGAAGTTGTTTTTCTACCAGGTTGGGAGGAGGGTTTATTTCCTCACCAAAAATCTATAGAAGAAAAAGGCCAAAATGGTTTGGAGGAAGAAAGAAGACTTGCATACGTTGGTATTACCAGGGCCAAAAAAAATGCCATTATATCTTTCTCAATGAATAGATTTTACCAAGGTGACTGGATTGACAGCATGGCATCAAGATTTATCGACGAATTGCCTGAGAAATATTTGCAGAAAAATTCATCTTTTGATGAAGTAAAAGATGAAATGGATGATTTTGAATTTAACCAAGATTTTGAGGAAAATGATAATATTAGAAGCCCTGGATGGATAAGATATCAAAAAAGACTTAAATGATTAAAGAGAGAATATTTAAATTAAGACACAAATTTAAGGAATTTAATATAGATGGTTATGTTGTTCCCAAAAATGACGAATTTTTTTCAGAGTATTCTCAAAAAGATAGGCTAAAAACTATTTCTAATTTTACTGGGTCTGCTGGTTATGCAATTATTCTTAGGAAGAAAAATTATTTATTCGTTGACGGTAGATATTCAATTCAAGCTGAAAAAGAATGTGCTAAAGAATTTAAAATCATCAACTTAAATAAAATTCAAAACTGTAAATTATTTAAAAATCTAGTACTTGGGTTAGATCCAAAACTATTTACCTTTAAACAAATAAATAATTTTTTTAAGAAGTACAATAAAATTAAAGAAATCGAGAAAAATTTGATTGATAGTATTTACAATAATTACCTTTATAAATCTAAGCCTTTTTTTTCACTAAGTGAAAAAATTGTAGGAGAGAGCCATTTAATTAAAATAAAAAAAACTGCCTCGATTATCCAAAAAAATAAAGCAAATTATTTATTTATTACTGCACCTGAGAACGTTGCTTGGCTTTTGAATATAAGAGGGAATGATAACCCTAACAGTCCAATACCAAATTGTCGACTGATAATTGATAATAATAAAGAAATTTTCTTAGTCTGCGAAAAAATAAAAGCTCAAAACTTAATAAAAGAAAAAAAAATTAAAAAAAAAAATTTAATTTTACCTAATGACTTTAAGTCATTTATAAAAAAACTAAAAAAAAATAGAATAATAATTGATGAAAAAAGCTGTTCTTTATTTTATGAAAATATTTTAAAAAAAAGATTTTTAATAATTAATAAGGTTGATCCAATCTATTTAATGAAATCTATTAAGAATAAAGTAGAAATTGATTACATGATAAAGAGCCATATTTTTGATGGAATTGCTCTTACCAAATTTTTATATTGGATTAAAAATAAAAACAAAAAGGAAATCAATGAATACCAAGCTCAATCAAAATTAGAAAATTTTAGAAAAAAAAATAAAGATTATTTGTATCCAAGCTTTAATACTATTGCTGGTGCAGGAGAAAATGGGGCTATCGTACATTATAAAGCTGATAAGACTAAATCAAAAAAAATTAAAAAAAATGATATTTTTTTGTGTGACTCAGGTGGACAGTATCGTTATGGAACTACGGATGTAACAAGAACAATTTGTTTTTCAAAACCAAAAAAAAATATAAAAGAAATTTTCACAAAAGTATTAAAAGGTCATATTGCAATTGCGACTGCAGATCTAAGTAAAAACTTCAATGGTAAATTATTAGATCCATTAGCAAGAAGATATCTTATAAAAAGTGGATTAAATTATGAGCATGGGACTGGTCATGGTGTTGGTTTTTTTTTAAATGTACATGAAGGTCCTCAATCAATATCCAAAAACAGTAATGTTAAATTTCAGGAAGGAATGATTTTAAGTAACGAACCTGGATTTTATAAAAAAGGTAAATTTGGAATAAGAATTGAAAATCTTGTTTATATAAAAAAAGTTAATAAAACACTATTATTTCAAAATCTTACGCTAGCTCCAATAGAAAAAGAATTAATTAACTTCAAAAAGTTGAAGAAAGGCGAAAAAGACTATTTGTTTAATTATCACTTAAATGTTTACTCAAAATTATCACCTTTTTTAAAAAAAGATGAGAGAAAATGGTTAGCTTCATTTATTTAACATATTAATTAAATCTGTTTGGTTGAGAACTTTAACTCCTAGTTCATTTGCAATATCGACTTTTCTTTTTGTTGGTTTATCACCCACAACAAGATAATTTAGTCTTTTTGATACATTGCTGATTATTGAACCAGAATTTTGTTCTATCAAAGACTTAGCCTCAGCTCTACTAATTCCATTAAGCTTTCCAGTTAACATAAATGTTTTATCTCTTAGGGGTCCATTTTTTGTTAACTCTTTACTATTTTCAATCGACAAAACTTCATTTAGTTCATGGACTACATTTAAATTAGTTTGATTCATAAAGAAATTTTTAATTGATTTGATTTGAGTTTCTCCAATACCATCAATATTTAATAATTCGTCGATTTTATTAATCTTTGATAACTGTAAAAATTTTTTCATATTTTTAAGGTGTTTTGATATTATTTTTGCATTTTCAAGTCCTATATGTCTTATCCCAAGAGAATAAATTAAACGATCAAGAGAAATTTTTTTTCGTAAATTTATAGAGTATTTTAAATTTGCCACAGATTGAGCTCCCCAACCATCCAAATTTTTAATTTTATTAAAATCTAAATTAAAAATGTCCTGAGGAAGTTTAATTAAATTTAAGTTCCAAAAATTTTCAACTATTTTTTTTCCAAAACCCTCAATATTAAGAGCATCTTTTGAAACAAAATGTTTAATTTTTTCTATTGAAATTTTTTCACACTCAAATCCTTCACTAGAGCATCTTCGTACAGCGTCATTTTTTTTTGTAACAGAGTTAAAATCTTTAATTGTTAAAGCACCACATGAAGGACATTTGGTTGGAAATAAAAATTTTTTAGAATTTTTATCTCTTTTTTTGACTTCAATTGAAGTAATATGTGGAATTACATCTCCAGCTCTTTCAATCCTAGCAATATCACCTACCCTAATATCTTTTCTTTTGATTTCATCTTCATTATGCAAAGTTGCATTAGAAACAATTACTCCACCAATATTAATTGGTTTAATTTTTGCCACTGGTGTAAGCGCTCCAGTTCTTCCTATTTGTATTTCTATGTTTAATATTTTTGATACACCGCTATTAGCTGAAAATTTGTGAGCAACAGCCCATCGTGGCGCATTTGATATGTTTCCTAATCGTCTTTGTAATTGAAAATCATTAACTTTATAAACAATACCATCTATATCAAAGTCCAAATCATCTCTTTTATTTTCTAAAGATTTATAGTTTTTTAATAAATTATCGATCCCTATTATTTTTTTATTTAATGGATTTATCTTAAAACCCCACTTACTTAAGTTTTTAAGAAATTCAGTTTGTGAATTAATTTGAAATTTTTTGTAAAAACCAAAAGTATAGGCAATAAACTTTAAAGGAATTTTTTTTGTTTCATTTGGATTTTTTTGTCGTAGTGAACCAGACGCAGCATTTCTCGGATTAGCAAACTTGCTAGATAGTTTTTTAAAATCAGAATTTTTAATGAAAACTTCTCCTCTTATATCTATTTCTTCTGGAAAATCTTTTTCCAAAATTTTTTTAGGAATATCATTAATAGTTTTTAAATTTTCTGTTATGTCTTCTCCCTCGTTACCATCTCCTCTAGACAATCCAGTAACAAATTCACCATTTTTATAAATTAAAGATGCCGATATACCATCTATTTTTGGTTCAGCACTATACTCAATTTTAAAATCATTCTTTTTATTAAGGTAATTTAATATTTTTTTTTCAAAATTGTGTAAATCCTCTTTGTCAAATGCATTGGATAATGACAACATCGGGACTTTATGTTTTTTCTTTTTAAAATTTTTTGATGGCTTAAAACCTACTGTTAAACTTGGTGAATTAGGATTTTTCAAAAAATCATATTTATTTTCAAAATCAATAATATCTTTTTTTAATTTATCGTATTCCGAGTCAGTTATAATTGGAGAGCTTTTATCATAATAAGCAGAATTATATTTTTGAAGTTGAGAAATTTTTTTTAAATACTCTTTTTTTAAAAGTTTTTCATTCATTTAGTCAAAAAGATTTTTAAATCTTTTTTTAAATTTTTTAAATATTGATTTTTTATCTGTTTCTTTAATAGAAAAAATTTCTTTTTCACTCAAATCATAATCTTTATTGAATATCTTGTAAGATGCCTTGTACCAGGCACTAGAACCATAATTATAACCTAATAAAGTAGCATATTTTTTGGCCTCATCTTCAAGTCCAATAATATAATGAATTTCTGCTAATCTATAAATTGCTTCTTCGACATAAACGCTGGTTTCATAATTTTCTAATACATTTTTAAATCTGTTAATTGCAGCGACCCATTTTTGAGATTTTTGATAATGTCTTCCCACATACATTTCTTTTCCAGCCAATCGATCAGTTATAAGTCCTAACTTAAAACCAGCATCAATAGCAAATTCTGTATTAGGATAGTTTTTAATTAAAAATTCAAATTCTTTTTTTGCTTTTAGAAGAGGATCTAAATCTCTTCCTTCATCTATTATGTTTTCATAATAACACATTCCTAAAAGATAGTGTGCGTAATCAATATCTTTATGTTTAGGGTATACTTTTAAGTATCTATTCAGATGATAAGTTGCATCTGAATAATAATCATCAGAATAATATACATATGCGGTCATCAAAGCCGCTATTGGAGCCCAATCAGATTGTGGAAAAATTAATTCTGCCTCGTTAAATTTTTTTGCAGCAAAAAGAGTATCTTTCTCTAAGAATGCTTCATAACCTTCTTTATAAAGTTCTATCATTTGAGATTTTAAATCTTTATTTTCTAGAACTGTTATTTTCGTCTCTTTTTTTGAACAAGAAATCTGAGATAAAATTATAAATGCTATCATAAACAATTTTAAGATGAAATTCATCTAATGATAATACCAGATTATTTTTTAAAGAAAAACTTTTAAGCTATAGATCTTAGACTCTGTTTATTAACTAATGAATGTGGAACATTTTTTTCATTAATTTCAAGAATAGAATAATTTTCTCTGTTTTGGAAAACTTTTCTCAATAAATCATTTGTTAATTTATGGCCACCCTGAGAACATCTTATTTTTCCAATTATCTTATAACCTGATAGGAACAGATCTCCCATACAATCAAGAATCTTGTGATTTACAAATTCTTTTTTATTTCTAAGACCTTCTTTGTTTAAGAGTTTGGAGCCCTTTACAACCAAAGCATTATCTAAAGAACCACCCACGGCAAAACCCATAGATCTTAATTTTTCTATATCTTCATATAAGCAAAAAGTCCTCGAATTGAAGATATTTTCTAAATCATCCTCATAAACTTTCAAAACATTTCTTTGGCTTCCGATAAGTTGGTTCTCATATTTAATCTCAAAATCTATTTCTAAATTTATTTTACTTGGCTGAATAGATATAAATTTTTTACCATCATTGAAGTCAATTAATTTATCTATTCTTATAACTTTTATTGGAGTATTACTTACTTCAATACCTGCTTTGATTATTTCATTTACAAATTTTTTTGCTGATCCATCTAAAATTGGCACTTCTTCGTTATCAATTTCTACTACAGCATTGTCTATACCAATACCATAAAATGCTCCCATTAAATGTTCAATTGTTGAAACTTTTACATTAAATTCATTTGATACTGTAGTGCATAACATTGCGTTACTAACATTATTAACGTGTGGATAAATTACATTATCTTTATTTAAATCTTTTCTAATAAATACGATGCCATTGTTAGGCAAAGCAGGTTTAATTATTAGTTTTGCAAATTTACCAGAGTGCAGACCCACGCCTTCTAATTTTATAATATTTTTAATAGTTTTTTGCTTGTGAAAAGACATCTTATGGATTTACACTCACTTCAATAAAGTCTAAACTCAAGAAATATTACAATTAGCTACTTAAATTTATTAATTAAAAAACCTAAAAAATCTCTCGAAAAAAGGCTGTTTTTTTGATGTTTTTTTGATTATATGAACCTCATTTTCATCATTATCATACTTTAATCTTGCAGCAATTTGGCATTCAGACTCACCTTTATTTTTATAATTCTTATTTAAGTATTCTGCCGAAAAAATTCTATCAATTCTAATTTGATACTTTTCAATTTTTTTTGAGTATTCTTCTATAATCTTATTACTCAAACAAATAAAATCTATTTGTAAACAAAGTTCATCACATTCAAAATTGTCATCTAAAGTTGAAAATATTTTTTTATCCATTAGAAAATTGTTTATCTTGATGTACGTTATTGATTTATCAGGGTTATTCTCCTTGATCTGTTGTTTTAAATCGAAAAGCATACGATTTAAGTCATGTTTGTTTATTTTGTCTCCCTTTCCATCTTTTTTTATTGAAACCTGTATTTGTAAAAAATTAGAGTCATGAATGATTAAATCAATTTCATTGATAAAATTGTTTATTTTTTTTTCTACCTTCAGAATATTATCTCCAAAAAATTTTTCATGAAAATTATCTAAATTTTCATTTTTATTTTTTTCACTTATCAAAATTTCACTCTTGAAAATTTCATTTTCTATACCATCAAAAACACATAGGGATAACTTATTTAAACTAATAAAAAAAAAAGAATTTAAAACCATTTTAGCTTTCATTAACTATAATTTGATTATTGATTCTCATATCGAAAATTTTTACGTTACTAAATTGTGGTAAATTTTTTATTTTAAAATAATTGTTTAATGATTTAATTGAATTATTTGTTGGTAATTTTATTAAAGTTCCATTTTTTAATTTTAAGTCCCATCTTTTCGATGGAAAAAAATACAATTTTTTTATGTCGTTAAGTTTGATACTTGATTTCAAAATTTTTTCATTTATTAAAAAGAAATCTTTTAGTGAAGGATTTCCATAGACTGTTGGTAAATTTGGATCGTTTTTTGAGGATTTAATCAATTTTTTATTAGATCCGATAAAAAAATTTTCTTCAAGAATTCTTATATTTGCTAAAAAGGTCGTTTTTTTTATCATAATATTTATATCTGATGGATAATTTTTATAGATTAAAAAAGACTCGATTAAATTATTTGAGTTTAAAATTTTTACCAATTCCTTCTTTTCTAAAAAAAAAATATTTTTTTTTTTTATTTTTTCAAATTTTGTTAATAAATTTTCACTCTCTACACTGTTCAAACCAACCAATCTTAAATTTTTAATCTCAAAAAAGTTTAAATTAGTAAAGGATTTATTATTTATTGATCCAAAAATAATTAACAAAAGCAGGTAAATTAATATTTTTTTATTTTTTGACAGAGGCATTATCTAACATCCACTTTATTAAATCAAAAAAACTTATACCATTATATGCGGCAATTTCTGGGACTAAAGAAAGTTTAGTCATTCCTGGTTGAGTATTAATTTCTAAAAGATAAAATTTATTTTTAAAAAACTTAAAATCTGATCTTGTTACTCCTCTACAACCAAGCAATTTATGGGCTTTAAATGAAATACTTAAAACTTTATTTAAGTAATTTTTACTTATTTTGACGGGTATTATGTGTTTTGTTTTAGCACTTTTTTTATATTTAGCCTCGTAATCGTAAAATTTTCTTTTTGGTTTTAATTCTATAGCTCCCAATTTTTTTTTACCCATTATAGCAACTTGAATTTCCCTTCCAGGTATAAACTCCTCAATAATTATTTTTTTATAATCCTCTAGTAATTTTATTTTTGAGAAAATATTTGATCTATTACAAATAAAAACATTAACACTAGATCCCTCATTTATTGGTTTTATCACGACAGGAAATTTAAGTTTTTTATTAATGAGCTTTATTAAATTTGTTTTAGATCTATTAAAATAATACATAATATATTTAGGTGTTAAGATATTATTTTTTAAGAAAATTTTTTTTGACAGTTCTTTGTCCATTGCAAGTGCAGATGGAATTACACCTGAGTGGGTGTAAGGAATATTTGTAGTTTCTAAAATTGATTGGATATAACCATCCTCCCCAAATTGACCATGCAAAGCATTAAAAATCACATTAGGTTTGAATGATTTTATTGCATTATAAATGTGAAAGTTTGGTTCAGATATTTTTACAATATAACCATTTTTTCTTAATTCTTTAGCTACTTGTTTCCCAGTATCAAGGCTTATTACTCTCTCTTTTGATAACCCACCTGAAATTATTAATATCTTTTTTTTCAAATTATTCCAAAATTTTAATTTCTTTTTCTAGTCTCACTCCAGTTTTCTCTAAAACATTTTTAGCCACATAATCTATTAAATTTTTCATATCTTCAAATTTAGCATTACCCTTATTAACAAAAAAGTTACAATGTTTTTTGGAAATACAAGCATCACCAAAACTTTTGTCCAAAGGAACAGACTCTTTTATTAGCTCCCAAACTTTTTTATCAGTTTGAAAAATAGGGTTTTTAAATGTACTGCCGCTTGTTTTGATTTTAGTTGGCTGGTTTTTTTCTTTTTCAGTCTTATAACTAATTATTTTATCGCTTATTTTTTCTTTATTGCTTTTAATGCCTTTAAATGAAGCACTTAAAAAGATCAAATCATCAGGTATATTGCTTTTTCTATATTCAAAATTAATATTCTTTGAAGAAAGAGTTTTAACATTTCCAATTTTGTCTATAGCTTGAACTGACAACAAAATATCTTTAAACTCATTTTCAAAACAACCCGCGTTCATTCTTATTCCACCTCCTATAGTTCCAGGAATACATGACAAAAACTCAAAACCACTTAAATTATTTTTCATTGCAAAATCTGATAAAGATTTATCCAAAACAGCGCTTCCAGCTATAATTATTTCATCTCGAAGCATAGTAATATTATTAAAATTTTTACTAAGTTTTATTACTACACCATCAAAAATTTTGTCCGTTATTAAAGTATTAGACCCGGCACCAAGAATAAATATTTTTTCATCATTATTCAATTTTTTCAGAAAATTTACTAATTCTTTTAAATTATCAGCTTTGAAGTAAACTTTTGATTTTCCTCCAATATTGAACCAATTTTTTTTCTTTAGATCGTAATTAAACTTTACATTATCTCCGAATTCACTAAGTATTTTTTCTAATTTTTCAATTTCCATTACATTAATTGTGGAAGTTTTTTCATCCAATTAGATATAGATCCTGCTCCCATTCCAATCACAATTTTTTTTCCATACATATTTTTTTTAAGAAATTTGGCTAATTGAATATTATTCTTTACTATAAATAATTCTACCTTAGATTTTCTAATTATCTCTTTAGCAAAATTTAAATAATTAAATCCTAATTTTATTTTTTCTCCTGCAGTATATATAGGACATAGAATAACAATATCAGCATCTTTAAAAGCAAGAGAAAAATCCCTCTTTAAATCCTTTAACCTTGAAATTCTATGTGGCTGAAATATACAAACTTTATCATGACCCTTGTAAACTTTATTAACACCTTCTAATACAACTTTAATTTCAGTAGGATGATGAGCATAGTCATCATAAAAATCTATATTGTTATATGTAAAAATTTTATTAAACCTTCTTTGAACACCTTTAAAATTTAATAATCCATTTTTAATATCTTTTATTGGAATTCCAACAGTCAAGGCAACCGCTGTAGCTGCTACCGAGTTTCTAACATTATGGAAACCAAGCAGAGGGATTTGGATATTCTTTATTTCACTTTTTCTTTTATTTGGAATATTTATATGCAAATTAAAATTAGTATATTTTTTACTTTGTTTAATATTCTTTATCAAAAAATTTGAATTAATATTTGTTCCATAAGTATAAAAATTTTGATTTTTTAATTCTTTGATTAATTCTTTATTAATTTTGTCATCTAAGCAAATAAAGGATTTTCCAAATGAGGGGACTTTTTCTATAAATTTTTTGAAATAATGTTTTAAGTCTTTCATAGATTTATAAAAATCCATATGTTCCCTATCTACGTTAGTTATTATTGAGTAAGTTGGTGGTATGTGAACAAAACTACCATCAGACTCGTCTGCCTCTAAAATGGACCAATCACTTTTACCCAATTTGGCAGTGCTTTTAATTGAATTAATGACACCACCATTAATAATTGTAGGATCTAATTTTGATTTTTGAAAAATTGAAGAAACCAAAGAAGTAGTTGTAGTTTTGCCATGAGAACCTACTACAACTATATTTTTTGTTAATGAAACAATGTGCGCCAGCATTTCACCTCTTGTGATGATTGGCAAATTTTTTCGTTTAGCCTCAATCATTTCAGGGTTATTTTTTTTTATAGCTGAAGAGGCTACAACAATTGTTACATCTTTTAAATTTTGTTTTTTTTGACCTATAAAAATTTTTATTTTTTCTTTTTTTAATCTTTCTATATTTTTGTTAAAAAATAAATCGCTGCCTTGAACTCTAAATCCTTTACCTTTCATTATTAGAGATAATCCACTCATCCCTATACCGCCAATACCTACAAAATGAATAAGCTCTGTTTTTGCTAATTTAATTTTCATTAATATTTATTAAAATTTTTTGGTTAACATTTATCCATGAATTATCATAATTTAATTTTTTTAAACTTTCTTTTTTTTTTAAGTAATCTCTCTTATCTTTTAGGATATTTTCTAAAAATTCTTCAATTTTTTCTTCAAAAACACTTTGCTCTAGTATCCAGCAACAGTCTTTATCTTTATAAAAATTTGCATTAGCTGATTGATGATCGTCTCTGGCTGATGGCAAAGGTACAGCAATGAATGGTATGGAAAGAACTGACAACTCTGCCAAACTAGAAGCTCCAGCCCTAGTAATACATAAGTCTGCTTGCATCATGATGGTTGATAAATTTCTATTATAGCTAAAGATATTATTTTCTAAATTATTTGATAAATAAAAGTTCTGTAAAGTAGAAATATTGTCTTCTTTAGTTTGATGTACTATGCTAATTGAATGTTTTTTAGAAATATTAACTAAAACATTTTTTAAGTTTTTATCAAAAATATTAGCACCTTGACTTCCACCAATTATTAAAATGGTAAATTTTTCATTTTCCTTACGTAATTCTTTTATTTTGTAAATATTTTCTTTAACTAGAGGCTTAATTTCAACAATTTTATTTAGGAATTTATCAGGAAACCCATTGATTTTTTTTGTATAACAAAAAATTTTTTTACATGTACTCAAAAAGTATTTATTAGTTCTCCCGATTGTTTGATTAGGCTCTATTAGATAAATTTCTAATCTTAATAATCTAGCAGCTAAGATTAATGGTAAAGACATATAGCCTCCTGTTGAAAAAATTTTTTCTATTTTTTCTTTTTTTAATAAGCTTAGGGACTTGAAGATAAGAAACAAAATCTTAACCAAATTTATTGGTAAAAAGTAAAAATTATTTAATTTTGGAGTATCGATTATTTTGAAATTATATTTGTTCTTATCTAAATACTTTAAACCTCTATTATCTATTGAAACAGTCAGGTTTGCAACTTTAATTAGATGATCATAAAAAATAGATGCCGGTATTACATGGCCTCCTGATCCACCTGTTGTAATTAAAAAATTTTTTTTCATATCATTTAATTTTTCTCTTTGTCAAATTTAAAATTATACCTGATAAAATTGAGATACTGATTATTGATGAACCACCATAGCTGATAAATGGAAGTGTCATTCCAGTGGTAGGGAATAATCTTATATTAACACCTATATGTATCATTGCTTGCACTAAAATAAGACTTATACATCCAACTAAAATTAGTTTTGTCCTTTCACCTTGCTCCAAATAAACCTTTTTAAAAACTGAATGAATGAATATTAAGAATAATGATAAAATCAAAATTATAGCAATTACACCAAACTCTTCAGAGATAACCGATATTATATAATCTGTATGAGCCTCTGGTACTCTATTTTTTAGGGTTCCTTCCCCTATTCCTTTTCCAAAAAACCCTCCACTAGTAATTGAGTCAATTGCTTTTTCAGATTGAGCATTATGTGTGCCTGTTTCAGTATTAAAGAAAGATAAAATTCTACTTTTAATGTATGCAAATTTTGGGATAAAATTTATAGACAAATACAGCATCATAATAATAATTAGTGAAGAAGTTATTAAAAAAATAATATTTATTCCTGAAATAAAAATTAACACAGACCAAGTAAAAAAAATTAATAATGTTTGGCCTATATCTGGTTGGGCAGCCAATAATAAAGCTATTAATAAAGTTAATAAAAAAGAAAATAAGTACTTTAAATAGACATTATTATATTTCTCGTTACTTAAAATTAAGCTTATTAGGATTATCAAAAAAGGTTTAACTAATTCTATTGGTTGAAATCTTGGCAGCATATATAAATCTATCCAACGTTGAGCACTGTTAACTTCCACGCCTATGATAGGGACTAGCATTAAAGAAAATAATGATAATATAAAAATTATTGGAGAAATTTTTAAAAGTTTTTTCTCATTAATCGATGATAAAACAAAAATGATAATTAATCCTAGAATGACAAAAGTAAGGTGTTTGAAAAAAAACGTATAATCGTTTGTTTCAAGTTTATCGGAGACTAATAAAGATGTTGAAACTAATGAGAAGAATAGACCAATAATAAATAAAAGAATTATTAAAAAAAGAAGAAATTTGTCAATGTTCTTCCACCATTTATAATATAAATCAAAAATTGTTTTTTTATTTTCCATACAAGTGTTTTTTAACTAATTTGTTAAAATAATGTCCTCTATCCTCGAAATTTTTAAATGTATCAAATGATGCTGCGCTTGGACTAAAAAGAATAGTTTGATTAATTAATTTATTTTTTTTTGTTATTTCTAAAACTTTTTTTATAGCGTCTTTGAGATTTTTAAAAATTTCATATTTTATTTTACCTTTTAAATTTTTGGTAAAAAAACCATTGTTACTTCCATAGATATACGCATTGATCTTATTAAAATATTTTTTTGATAAAATTAATTTATCTTCTTTTTTATGAATTCCACCTAATATCCAATGAATATTTTGATATTTCTTTAAAAGACTTAATGATGACGAAAAACTTGTAGATTTTGAATCATTGATAATTGTTAAATTTTTTTTTTTAAATATTATTTGTTGGCGAAATTTTAATCCTTTAAACTTTTGAATTGTCTTTAATAATGAATTTTTATTTATTTTAAAATTTTTTAAAATTGCAAGAACAAAAAGTAAATTTTCTTTATTTGTCTCGGTAGAAAAATAATTATTACTTATTTTTTTTAAAAAAATACTTTTTTTTTTGGTATCAACTTTAATTATTTTACTAGGGAATTTATTGCCTCTAAGCTCTTTTGAAATTAAAGTGTCATTTTTTTTTAAAAAAGCTAAACTTCCATTTGTTTGATTTTTTAATAATTTAAATTTTGATTTTATGTAATTATCTAAAGTTTCATGCCTTTCAATATGATCAGGTGATAGATTTAATATTGCTGCATATTTTGATTTAAAAATTTTACTATATTCTAATTGATAAGATGACGCTTCAACGATTAAAATGGTTTTTTTGTTGATATTCTTTGATGATAAAATGGGATTTCCAATATTTCCAACTAGTCTTACATCAAAATTTTGATCACATAAAACCTCATATAAAAGCTGGCAAGTTGTAGATTTACCATTTGTTCCTGTAATTGTAACACAAACATTATTAAAGTGAGTATAAAATACATCTAAATCTGAATAAATTTTTTCATAATTTTTTTTCAAAAATTTTGAAAGTTTACATCTTTTAATATCAATACCAGGACTTAAAATGATAAAATCAAAAGTTGAATTTAAAAGTTTTTTATAATCAATTATTTTTTTTTTTATATTTGAGTTATTTAATTTTAAGTTAAAGTCATCAAATAGTGATACATCGTTTTTTTTTTTTAAAAATTGAAAAGCTGATGTACCACTTTTTCCTAATCCATAAATTAAAATCTTCTTTTTAGAAAAAAAATTCAATTTTTTACTCATCACCTTAATTTCAATGTAGCCAAACCAATTACAGCTAATATTATTGAAATAATCCAAAACCTTATTACTACTGTCGACTCAGGCCAGCCCTTCTTCTCAAAATGGTGATGTATTGGAGCCATTTTGAATATTCTTTTCCCAGTTAATTTAAATGAAACTACTTGAACCACTACAGAAAGAGCTTCAAGAACAAATAAGCCTCCAGTTATTGCTAGTACTATTTCATGTTTAGTTATAATGCCTATCGCTCCTAATGAACCTCCTAAAGAGAGCGATCCTGTATCTCCCATGAAAATTTTTGCTGGGGGGGCGTTAAACCACAAAAAACCTAAACACGCACCTATTATAGAGCCACAAAAAATAGATATTTCACCCGTACCTTCAATATATAATATTTGAAGATATTCAGAAAAAAAAATATTACCCGTTATGTAGCTAATAAAAGCAAAACATCCTGCAACTAAAATAACTGGCACTGTTGCTAACCCATCTAAACCGTCGGTTAAATTTACTGCATTAGAAGAACCTACAATTACAAAAATTGAAAATGGTATAAAAAACCACCCAAGATTGATAATCAAATTTTTAAAAAATGGAAAATATAAGTTTTTAAATTCCTTATATTCTACAAAATACATTAATACTATCAAGCCAGTCAAAGCTAAAACAATTTGCATTATTATTTTAAACTTTGATGAAATTCCCTCTGAGCTAATATTTTTGATTTTTTTATAATCGTCATACGCACCTAGAATTCCAAATGACAAAACGATATATAGACAAAATAGAATATAAACATTTTTTAAGTCTGCCCAAAGTAAAACAGAAGCTATTAAACCAAATAAGATTACAACTCCACCCATAGTTGGAGTTCCTATCTTTTTGATAATATGATCTGATGGACCATCATCTCTTATTGGATTAAAAATTTTCCGATTTGAAAATAACTTTATAAAAGGACCACCAATCAAAAGTGTTATTAAAAGTGACGTGAAAAAAGCTAATCCAGTTCTAAAAGTGATATACTTAAAAACATTTAAAAATGAAAAGATCTCAACATAGTTGATTAATAATTCATATAACATTTTGCCTTCTTTGTTTTAAGTCAATAATAAATTTATTTAAACCAGTGGAATTTGATCCTTTTACCATTAGATAATCACCGGTTTTAAAATCATCTTTAATTATTTTAAGCATATCAAATTTATTACTTAATATTTTTGCTTTTTTGTTTGGATCTAAACCTTTATATGTCTCTTTAATATGTTTTCCAATTACATAAACCTTATTAATTTTCGTTTTATTAATTATTTTACTTATTAATTTGTGTTGTTTAATTGAGTGTTTACCTAGCTCTAGCATATCTCCTAGAAACATATATTTTTTCGATTTTTTTAAAACTATTTTTTCAAAATTTTCAATTGAACTTTTAAGTGAAAGTGGATTTGAATTATAAGATTCGTCTACAAAATAAATTTTTTTATTTTTAAAATTAACATCGAATATATCACCTCTGCCTTTTGGTATATTGATATCTAAAAAGACACCTTTTTTTAACTTTTTGATATTAATAAAAGAATCTATGGAAGCTATAGCAGCCAATATATTATACAAATTGTTTTTATTATTGTTTTTAGTGTAAAAAGAAAATTTATTATTATTTATATTTAAAAATAATTCATACTTATTTTTTGTTTTTTTTATATTTAACAATTTAATTTCTGAAGACTTATTTTTGATTGCAAAAGATATAACTTTTAATTTTTTCTTAAGAGCTAAATCTTTTAGATAATGAAAAAAATGATCGTCGCCATTTAAGACAATTATCCCATCTTTCTTAATATTGTTCATTATCTCAGCTTTGGCATCCGCAATCTGTTTAATATTTTTAAAATTCTTTGAATGTGCATAACTTATATTGGTAATAAGTCCTAAATCAGGCTTAATAATTTTCGATAAATTATCAATTTCACCTTTTTTATCCATTCCGATCTCAAAGACACCAAAATCATCACTTTGTTTCATGTTAAACAAACTTAATGGCACACCATACTTATTGTTAAAAGACTTTGGTGAAAATGATGTTCTTGAAACTTTTTTTAAAATTAAACCAATCATTTCTTTTAAAGTCGTTTTTCCACAGCTTCCAGTAATTGAAATGAATTTTGCATTAATGTTTTCTCTTAAAATTGATGAACATGTAGTCAAAAATCTTAGAGTGTTTTTGACTTTAATTTGTTTGAAAAGTGGATGATTTTTATTAAATCGATTTACAACAACAAAACTTGATTTTTTTTTAAAAGCTTCCGATATGTAGTTGTTGCCATCCAAATTTTTACCTTTTATGGCAAAAAAGATATCATTTTTTTTAATTAATTTAGAGTTAATGGAAGCAGCTTTAATTAATATTTTATTTGATAAATTTACTTGTGATTGTTCCTGGATTATATTGAGTTTTATGTTTTTAGATAAAGATTTGTTTTTTGTTCTTATTGAATCAAGAATTACCTTTTGATCAGAAAAAAAAATTCTCTTTTTTCCATAATCTTGTGTCTTTTCGTGTCCTTTACCTGCTACCAACAAAATATCTCCAGTTTTAAGATTCTTCACAGCTTCTTGAATTGCTTTTTTTCTATCGGGTATTTCACGAATTTTTTTATTCTTAATCCCTTTTTTTATCTGATTTCTTATTTCAAAAGGTTTTTCGTTCCTTGGATTATCATCTGTTAAGTAAATTTCGTTGGAATATTCTTCTGCAATTTTTCCCATCAAAGATCTTTTCTTAAAATCTCTATCGCCTCCACATCCAAATATCAGATTGATTTTACTAAAGGGAAATTGTTCTTTAAGATTTGATAAAGCTGATTCAAGTGCTGCCGGTGTGTGAGCATAATCCAAAATTACTTTACTGTTATTATGTATTTTTCCAATTTTTTCTAATCTTCCTTCTACAGATTTAATTCTTGGAAGTATCTTTAAAATTTTTTTAAATTCAATACCGCTATTATTAGCAGCTATAATCGCCATAAGTACATTCTTTACCTGTATTTTTCCTATTAAGTTAAGGTAAATTTTATACTTGTCTTTTTTAAATTTGATTTCTAAGATTTGTTTTTCATTTTCAAATCTATGTGAAATCAATTTTATCCCGTTAGATTCATTATGAATAAGACTTAAATTAATATTTTTTTTAATCGATATTTTTTTAATTTTTTGTACTTCTGGACTATTTTCATCAGCTATTATATGACCTTTCCTTTTGATCAAATTCTTAAATAAATATAATTTTGAATTTAGGTAACTTCTCATATTATTGTGATAATCTAAATGATCATGAGATAGATTTGTAAATATACCTATATCAAACTTTAATCCATCTAATCTATTTTGATCTAAACCATGGCTAGATGCCTCCATAATTGCAAATTTAATTTTTTTTTTTCTCAAATTTTTAAGCATTGAACCAATTTGAATAGGATCTGATGTAGTATTTTTAAGATTTTTTATTTTAGATTTGTATTTAAGTCCAAGTGTTCCTATTGATGCAACCTTTTTTGAATTTAATTCTAAAATTTGAAAGTAAAAATCAGCTACTGATGATTTTCCATTAGTTCCAGTCACAGCAACTAATTTTTCGACTTTTTTATCGTAAATTTTATAAGATACTTCTGCTAATAACTTTCTTGGGTTTGAAGAATACAAAAAAATTACATCAGTATTTTTTTTTTGATTTTTTTTTTGAGATATAATTATTTTTGCCCCTTTTTTTATGGCTTGTGATATAAAATTATTCCCGTCAAATTTTTTTCCTTTAATTGCGAAAAAAATATCATTTTTTTTTACCTTTAGACTGTCAAAAGCGATACCTGAAAAATTTATTTGGTAAAATCGTTTAGGGATGTTTGGAATATAATCTTTAAGAAGCATAAATTATTTTTCACTATATTTTGTGGCTAAAATAGGCCCAATTTTTTCAATGATTTGTCCTGTAACCTCTACAGTAGTCCATCCTGAAGTATTATACGGAGTGCCCTTATATTTAATGTTTGATCCATCTCTATAATGATAAACATAATTTTCATTTAATTTTGGCTCATCTAACATTACCGCTAAAACAAATTTAGGCTTCGATATAGGAAAGACTGATATGAATGAATTTATTTTTTTTTTTGTATAAATTCCACTAATACTTTTTTGTGCTGTTCCTGTTTTACCTCCAATTTCATAACCTGAAACATTAGCCAAAGAGGCTGTCCCCTCTTTTGTAGTTACAATTTTTCTTAAGATAGGTAAAATTTTTTCTGATACTTTTTTATCTAAAATTTTTTTCTTTTTAATTTTTTTTGTTTCTTTAATTAATTTAGGCTGAATATTGTATCCACCATTAGCTATTATTGAGTAAGCTTTTGCTAATTGCAATAACGTAGTTGTAATACCATGTCCAAATGAAGCTGTAGCTAGAGGACATTTTCCCCAATTAAATTCTATTGGTTTTCCAATTTCTTCTATATCAAAATCAATTTTTTGAAGAACGTCAACTTTGGACAAAAATAACTTAAGTTTTTCCTCACCAACCATTTGACCAATTTTTACAGAGCCTATATTTCCTGAACGAATTAAAATTTGCTCAGCCGTTAAAGTCGAAGGTATCTTATTATCATATTCTCGAATTGGAAATCCTGCACATGTTAAGTTTTTTGGTAAATCCTCAAATTTGGTTTCAGGTTCAATAATTTTATCTTCAAATGCAGCTGCCAAAGTTAATGTTTTAAACACAGAACCAAATTCATATACGCCCTTAGTTGCTCTATTTATAAAAGTTTTATCTGTAATCTTTTTTCTTTGATTTGGATCAAAATCGGGCAAGGAAACTAATGAGATAATCTCACCGTTATTTACATCCATTAATATTGCCGCGCTACCCAAAACTTGAAAAATTTGATTAAATTTTTTTAATTCTTCTCTCACCAGATACTGTATATCTGCATCAATGGATAGAGCTATTGGGTCTTTTGTTTTTTTTAGTTTTTCGTCTAAGGATTTCTCTAATCCTGAAATTCCATTATTGTCATCATCAATTTGACCAATTATATGACTAAATAAATTCCTATGCGGATAGAGCCTGATTAAACTTTCACTCGGTATTATTGACTTGTCTCCAAGCCTCATTATTTTTTCGTATTTTTCATCAGATATTTTTTTTTCTAACCAGAAAAATTTTCCCCTATCTAGTTTTTTTTTAATTTCAGTAAAATTTTTTTCTGGAAAGATAAATCTTAAATTTATAATCAATTTTTTTTTATCAATAACTTGGGAAGGATTGATTCCTATATTAATAGAGTTAACAGTTTTAACAACGTATTTTCCATTCCTATCAATTATATCAGCTCTAAATAATTTTTTTGAGAGAGGAACT
>CACJMP010000005.1:0-64034 GCA_902594595.1 uncultured Pelagibacteraceae bacterium
GACCCTTTCTATACCTAGCACACATAATTTCATCTTGTTTGTTAAGTTTAATTTTTATTTTGTTTTTAGCTTTATAAATATCTTTGATTTTAGGTAAGTAAACAAAATCAACTTTTAGCTTTTTTAAAATTTTTAGATCTTTTTTTATATTTCTGGGATATTTTTTATAGTCTTCTTTGTTATTAAATTGTTTAGGATTTACGAATATACTTACAATAGTTTTATTGGATAATTTTAAAGATTTTTTGATTAATGAGATATGACCATCATGAAGACTACCCATAGTCGGTACAAATCCAATATTTGAATCGTTATATAATGCCTCATTTAAATCAATATTATTTAATAAAATTTTCATTTGTATAAAACATTTTAATAAGTAAAACATTTAAATGATTAAACAAGCAATTATTCCATTAGCTGGATTAGGTACAAGATTATTACCTTTAACCAGTATATTTGCCAAAGAACTTCTTCCTATTAATGGAAAACCAGGAATTGAGTATATTTTAGATGAATGTGCTGATGCTGGTATTAAAAAGATAATTTTTATAATTTCAAAAAAAAAACAAATGATAAAAAATTATTTTTACAAGGATAGCTTTTATAAAAAGATAATAAAAAAAAAAAAAGATCCTAGAGTTCTTAAAGAATATAAAAAAATTTTGAAATATAAAAAGATGATTAAATTTGTTTACCAAAATAAACCTTTAGGAACAGGCGATGCAGTTTTAAAAACAAAAAAATTTATTACAGATGATTTTTTTCTTATGTTATTACCAGATGATCTAATAATTAAGAAAAATTGCTCGAAGTCGATGATTAATATACATAATCGTTATAAATCATCAGTAATGGCAAGTATGAATGTCCCAAAAAAAACTGTCTCAAGATGGGGAATTTATAAATTAGGAAAAAAATTGAATAAAAATAATTACATTATAAAAGATGTCATTGAAAAACCTTCAATCTCAGCAGCACCTTCAAATAAAGCTGTAATAGGACGATATATTCTTCCAAAAAAAATATTTTTTAAATTAATAAATCAAAAACCTGGCAAAGGTGGCGAAATTCATATCACTGATGCAATACAATCATTGATACAAAACGATGAAAAATTTATCGCTCATAATTTCACTGGAAAATATTTGGATTGTGGAAGTATGAGTGGTTATATCAAATCAACATTAGAAATAGCAAAATCATGAAACTTTGTATGATAGGAACTGGTTATGTAGGTTTAGTTAGCGGTGTATGCTTTGCTGATCTAGGTAACGATGTAATTTGCGTTGATAAAGACTTAAAAAAAATTGATCTACTTTCTAAAGGAAAAATTCCTATTTATGAACCTGGACTCACTGAATTAGTAAATAAAAATTATAAAAATAAAAGATTAAAATTTTCATCAGAGTTAAAAAAATCAGTAAAAGAATCTGATATAATTTTTATTTGTGTTGGAACTCCAACAAAAAAGGGAGGTAGCAGTGCAGATCTAAGCCAAATTTTTCAAGTAGCAAAACAGATAAGTTTATCAATTAATAAGTTTAAGATCATAGTTACCAAGTCAACGGTACCTGTAACAACAGGTGATGAAATTGAAAAAATTATATTAAAAAAAAAGAATAACAAAAATAAATTTTCTGTTGTATCAAATCCGGAATTTTTAAGAGAAGGAGAAGCTATACGAGATTTTATTTATCCTGATAGAATAGTTGTTGGATCTAATGATAAAAAGTCTAACCGTTTAATGAATAATTTATATTCACCTTTAATTTCTAAAGGAGCTCAATATATTCGTACATCAAGAAGAGCAGCAGAATTAATTAAATATTCATCCAATGCTTTTTTGGCTACTAAAATTACATTCATTAATGAAATCGCAAATTTGTGTGAAAAAACAGGAATAAATGTTGAGGATATTTCAATTGGGATGGGTTTAGATAAAAGGATTGGGAGTCGTTTTTTAAGAGCAGGGCCTGGTTATGGTGGATCGTGTTTTCCAAAAGATACTAAAGCTATAATTTCTACTGCTGATAAGTTTAAAATAAATCTTTCTGTAATAAAATCAGTCATAAAATCAAATGAAAATAGAACTAATTTTTTACTTAATAAAGTCCATAAAATTTTGAATAACAAAATTAAAAATAAAAAAATAACTTTCTTAGGTGTAACATTTAAGGCTAACACAGACGATATGAGAGACTCCTCTAGTTTAAAAATGATACCTGCACTATCAAAAAAAGGGGCTAAAATAAATTATTTTGATCCAACGGGTTTTAAAAAAGAGTTCTCAAATATAAAAAATGTTTTTTATATTGATAATATTAAAGATTCTGTAAAAGGTTCAGATCTTGTGATTATTCATACTGAATGGAACGATTTTAAATCAATTAATTTTAAGAATTTAGTAAGAGGTAAAAAATTTATTATTTATGATATGAGAAATATATACTCTCCAATGAAAATAAAAAATCAAGGTTTTAAATATTATAGTATTGGAAGATAAATTTTAATTTAACTCAAATATAGCATCAACTTCAACAGCAACACCTAAGGGCAGACTATTAACACTTACAGCTGCTCTTGTATGCATTCCTGAATCTCCAAAAACAGATGCAATTAAATCAGATGCACCATTAATTACCTTAGGTTGATCCTGAAAATTATCAGTAGAATTAACAAAACCTGTTAGTTTAATACAAGATTTGATTTTTGTTAGATCATTATCGCATGCTTTCATTATTTGAGAAATAATACTTAACGCACATCTTTTTGCTGCATTATATCCTGAGTCGACATCTAAATCTTTTCCAACTTTTCCTTTTATTAGTTCACCCTTTTCATTAATTGAAATTTGTCCTGAAACAAATAACATCTTTCCTGTCATTTTAGTTGCAACATAATTTCCTACAGGTGCTTTAGCATCAGGAAGTTTTAACCCAAGTTTTTCTAAATTTTTTTGATAATTCATTTTTTCTTTTTTTTCTTTTTTGTTTTATCGTATTCTTTTCTTTTCTCAATCAATATTAATGCTTCTTCCATTGTGAGTTCTGTAGGATCTTTTTCTTCAGGTATTGTAGCATTAAGAGATTTATATTTGATATAAGGTCCGTATTGTCCCTTCATAATTCTAACTGGTTTTTTATCCTCAGGGTGTTCACCTAAATCTTTGATTATCGAGGAAGACATTCTTCCTGGTTTAGCTTCAGCAATTAATGTTATCGCTCTATTTAAACCAATAGAGAAAATTTCTTCAATATTTTCTATTCGAGCTGATTTATTTTCACACTTTAGGTAAGGACCAAATCTTCCAGTGTTTAAAGTAATTTCTTTTTGATTATCAGGATTTATTCCTAAAGATTTCGGTAGTGAGCATAGAAATTGTGCTTTTTCTAAATCTATACTATCTAGTTCCAAACCTTTTGGGATTGAGACATTTTTTAAAAGTTCATTTACATCCGATTTAAGTTTTTTTGTTTTCCTTTTTTTCTTTGGTGTTTTTTCAATCTCTATATCCTCTGGAAGTTTCTCATATTGCAAATATGGACCGAATCTTCCATTTTTAAGATATATATCATTGCCGTTCTCATGTTTCCCAATGAATTTTGGTTCAGCTAATTGTGCTTGTGCCGCTGCTTTAGCTTTAGATAGAGGCCTAGTAAATTTACATTCAGGGTAATTTGAACAACCAATAAATGCACCACCTCTAAAGCTATTCTTCAGGCTTAGTTTACCAGAATTACATAATTGACATTTTCTTACAATGTTTCCTTTATCATCCTTATCGAAAACCAAATCCCCTAAACTTTCATTTAATAGATCTAAAACCTCTCTTGTTCTTTTTTCCTTCACTTCAGCGACATTGTTGTTAAAGTCTTTCCAGAAAAGCTCCAGAACCTTAATCCAGCTTTCTTTTCCAGTTGTAATTTCGTCTAATTGATCTTCTAAACCAGCAGTAAAGTTATAATCCACATATTTTGAGAACAATTTTTCAAGAAAAGCTGAAATAAGTTTTCCTCTATCTGTAGGAAAAAATCTTTTATTCAATATCTCTGCGTAACCTCTATTTGCTATTGTAGAAATTATACTTGCATAAGTAGATGGTCTTCCTATTCCTAATTCCTCTAGTTTTTTTACTAAGCTAGCCTCAGAATATCTTGGAGGAGGTTGTGTAAAATGCTGTTCATCTATTAAGGACTCAATATTTACAAGTCCTTTAGACACAGAGGGAAGAATGTTTTCATCATCATCCTTACCTTGATTATTATATATCTTTAAAAACCCATCAAATTTGAGAACTGATCCACTTGCTTTACATACTGTATCATCATTATTTGATGTAATCGTAATAGTATTTCTATCAAATTTAGCAGATTGCATTTGAGAAGATAAAGCTCTACTCCATATTAAATCATAAAGTTTATTTTGATCTGTGCTTAGATACTTTTTTACACTTTGGGGAGTCCTGATAATATCTGTGGGTCTTATTGCTTCATGTGCCTCTTGTGCATTTTTTGCCTTTTTGCCGGAGTAATTTAAAGCACTCTCAGGTAGATATTCATTACCGATTTCTTTTTTGATATAATCTCTAAAAGCCAGAACAGCATCTTTTGATAAATTAGTACCATCTGTTCTCATATATGTTATCAAACCTATAGTTTCCCCTTCAATTTCGACTCCTTGGTAAAGTTTTTGAGCAATTTGCATAGTTCTTGATGCACCAAACCCTAATCGACTTGAAGATGTTTGTTGAAGAGTTGATGTAGTAAATGGTCCTGATGGATTACGATTTACTACTTTACTTGATATATCAGTAATACTAAATTTTTTTTGATTGATACTTGATATAGCTTTATTTATCTCATCCTTTTTTCTAAAAGAGAATTTTTCAATTTTGTTGTTATTTAGTTGACTAATACTTGCAAGGATATTTTGATTTTTTTCATCTTTAAATTTGACACTTAAAGTCCAAAATTCCTCTGGCTTAAAGGACTCAATTTCATGCTCTCTTTCAGTTATCAATTTTAAAGCTACTGATTGAACTCTTCCCGCAGATTTAGAGCCTGGAAGTTTTGTCCATAATATTGGTGAGATATTAAAGCCAACCAAGTAATCTAACGCTCTTCGAGCCATGTAAGCATCAACTAAAAGCGGTTCAATTTGTCTTGGATTTTCAATGCCATGAATTACTGCTTTTTTTGTAATCTCGTTAAAAACAACCCTTTCAATTTCCTTATCTTTAAGAAGTTTTTTTTCATTTAGATACTCTTTTACATGCCAAGCTATTGCTTCTCCTTCACGATCAGGATCGGTAGCTAATATAATTTTTGAAGAATCTTTGGCTGCATCAGTAATTTCTTTAAGATATTTTTTTGAAAAGCTATCAATTTCCCATTCCATCTTAAAATCTTGATCTGGATCAACTGAACCATTTTTAGAGGGTAAATCTCTAATATGCCCATAACTAGCTAATACTTTATAATTGTCTCCCAAATATTTATTGATAGTTTTGGCTTTAGCTGGACTTTCTACAATGACCAAGTTCATAAATGACAAACTACCTAAAAGAGTTAGATAGTCAAACTAATAAATTTTTGTCTTAGTTTCTTCTTTATTTTTCAATCTTTTAATATTTTCTCGATGGGTAAAAAATATTAACACAAACATGATTATAAAAAAAAATACATCGTTAAATTGAACTGTGATTAGTAAATAAACAGGAACTGATATAGAGGCAATTAATGAAGATAAAGATGAATATTTTGTTAGGACAAAAATTATTAACCAAGATAAAGCAAAAATAATTCCAAAATAAATATTTATTGCAAACAGGATGCCAACATATGTTGCAACACCTTTGCCTCCTTTAAATTTCAGCCATACAGGAAATACGTGACCTATAAATGCGCATAATGACGACAAATATAATAAATCTGTATAATAAATTTTAACAATTATAACAGGGATAACAGCTTTTAAAATATCAAGAGATAATGTTATATAACCGACTGTCTTGTTACCAGTTCTAAGTACATTTGTAGCTCCAATATTTCCAGATCCAATATCTCTTATATCTTTTTTCAAAAAAATTTTTGTTAATATTAATCCAAATGGAATTGATCCCATTAAATATGAAATTATACCTATGATTAAAATATCCATACTATAGCTTAAATAATTCTTTACCTTTTACAAATGTATTAGTGACTTTGCCTTGAAGTTTTTTATCTTCGATAGATGTATTTTTTGATTTTGAGATAAGCTTATCTTTTTTTACAATCCATGGTTTATCTATATCTACTATGCAAAGATCGGCATCATTACCAATAGATAGATTCCCTTTATTAATTTTTAATATTTTAGCGGGGTTTGATGTCAATGCTTTTATTATTGTCTCTAATTTGAGTGATCCGTTATGATATAATTCTAAACTTAGAGAAAGCAGAGTTTCTATCCCTGACGCACCGGTTGCTGCTTGAGCAAAGGTTAATCTTTTTGATTCTTCATCCTCAGGCTTATGATCTGAAACTATTACATCAATCAAATCGTCCTTTAAACCTTGTACTAAAGCCAGTCTATCTTCCTCTCTTCTTAATGGTGGAGATAATTTCAAAAATGTTTTGAAATCTCCTATGTCATTTTCATTTAAAGATAAGTTGTTAACTGAAACACCACATGTGAATTTTACTATTTCCTTTCTTGATTTAATTACTTCGACAGACTTTTGTGATGATAATTGAGAGATATGATATCTACATTTAACCTTTTCCAGTAATGTTAAATCTCTTTCGATCAGAATACGTTCAGCGATTTCAGGTATACCAGATAGACCTAATTTTGAAGCAATTATTCCAGAGTTAATCATACCATTTTTTGCTAACTCATAATCTTCAGCGTGCTGCATTATTAAGCTACCTAAGTCTTTAGCTGAGTTCATTATTCTAGACATTAATCTTGGGTTTTGAATTGTTTTAACGCCATCGGTGAATGCAATTATTCCTTTATTTTGTAACAAACCAAACTCAGTCATATTTGTACCCTCAGTATTTTTTGTTAAAGAGGCACATGGAAAAATATTTATCTTTGATTTATCTCTTCCTCTTCTCTTTAAAAAGTCGACTATGGAAACGTTATCAATTACCGGATCTGTATTTGGCATTGTTACAACTGAAGTGACACCACCCGAGAGTGCCGCGTTACTCAGTGTCCTAAAATTTTCTTTATACTCATAGCCCGGTTCACCAACAAAAACTCTCATATCGACTAATCCAGGGAAAACATACTTACCTTTTAAATCAATTGGTTTTTCTCTACTTGGTAAATTATTAATATTTACTTTTTTTCCTATAGCCTCAATTTTTCCATCTTCACTTATAATCAGACCCCCATTCTCATTCATGGAGTTATAAGGATCAATTATATTTGCGTTTATAAAATATTGTTTTTTCATTATGTACAAAATATTTTAAGACAAGCCATTCTCACCGCTACACCTAATTCAACTTGCTCTTTAATAACACTTTTGTTGATATCATCTGCTAACATTGTATCTATTTCTATACCTCTGTTCATTGGACCAGGGTGCATAATTAAAGCATCAGATTTGGCATGTTCTAATTTATCAGGAGTTAATCCATAATATTCGTAATATTCTCTGTTGGATGAAAGATATGAACTGGTCATTCGTTCATTTTGTAATCTCAACATCATAACAATATCACAATCTTTCAATCCTTTTTTCATATCTGTAAAAGTATTAACACCAAATTTTTCAATTTCTTTTGGCATAAGATTTGTTGGAGCAATAATATTCACTTCTGCTCCCAACATACTAAGTAAGTAAATATTTGATCTAGCAACTCTTGAATGAAGAATATCTCCACAGATTGCAATTTTTAATCCTTGAATTTTTTTTTTACGAGTAATAATTGTTAAAGCATCTAATAAAGCCTGAGTAGGGTGCTCTCTTCTTCCATCACCAGCATTTAAAACTGCACAGTTTACTTTTTGTGAAAGTAGATTACATGCTCCAGAGTCTTGATGTCTAATTACAATAATATCAGGATGCATTGCATTAAGTGTCATTGCTGTATCTATCAATGTTTCACCTTTTTTAATTGCTGAGTTACTAATATTCATTGACATAACATCAGCACCAAGTCTTTTACCAGCCAATTCAAAAGAGCTTTGAGTTCTAGTGGAAGGTTCAAAAAATAAATTAATTTGAGTTTTGCCTCTTAAAACATCAACTTTCTTATTTTTACTTTGATTTACTTTTATAAATGAATTTGCTTCGTCAAGTATTAAATTAACATCATTGATTGATAAATCTTGAATTCCTAATAGGTGTTTTTGAGATATTTTAATAGCTTGATTTGTTTTAATTGCCATTAAAACCAACTCTATAACTATAAACCTCTATAATAGCAAGTATTAATTATTCAAAAAATCTAAAGCTCCTTGTAATATAAAAGCAGCAGCATTTTCATCTATCTTTTTTTCTCTTTTACTCACATTAATATCTAATTGGCTAGACAGATTAAAAGCGCCAACAGTTGAGAGTCTCTCATCCCAGAGACAAATTGGAATATCTAAGTTTTTTTCAATATTTTCAGTTGTATCTTTTACTGATTGAGCTGACCTACCTGAGGATCCATCCATATTCAAAGGATTTCCAACAATGATTCCTTTTATATTATTTTCATTGATAATTAATTTTAGTTCATCAACAAGGTCTTCTAACGAATTTCTATTTATTGTTTTTAATGGAGTGGCTATTAGTTGCTTGTCATCACAGATTGACACACCAATTCTTTTAGATCCAAGGTCTAAACCTATCAATCTACACTTATCTGAGTGTTTTTTTTTAAATTCCTCTAAAGTGATCATATTGTATATTTTAAACTTAAGTGATACTTTGCCTCATATTTAAATAGCATATGAGTATAGATCTTAAAACAATAAAACATATATCTAAATTGGCAAGAATTTCAGTTGACGAGCAAAGAGCTGAAAAATTAGCTGGTGATTTAAATTCTATTTTTGAATTTATTGAAAAACTTAACGAATTAAAAACTGACAATGTAGAACCATTAACTTCTATCGCTGAAACAACTTTAAAATTAAGATCTGATGAAGTAAAAAGTAAAAATATCAGAGAACAAATTATTAAAAATTCTCCTCAGGATAACGAGGATTATTTTGTAGTACCTAAGGTGATTGAATAATGTCAGATATTACAAAACAATCCCTTACAGAACTGGTTGAAAATATTAAAAATAAAAAACTTTCTTCAACAGATGTGACCAAAGCATTTATTGATAGATCTGAAAAATCTGAAGAATTGAACGCTTATATTACAAATGACTTTACATCGGCTTTAGATAAAGCAAAAAAATTCGATCAAAAACCAAATTTAAATTTGAAACTGCCTGGTATTCCAATGGCAGTTAAGGATTTATTTTGTACAAAAGATATTAAAACAACTGCTGGTAGTAAAATTTTAAATAACTTTGTACCAACTTACGAGTCAACAGTTACCGAAAATATTTGGAATGAAGGCGCAATACTTTTGGGTAAGTTAAACTGTGATGAGTTTGCAATGGGTTCATCAAATGAAACAAGTTTTTTTGGCAATGTACAAAGCCCTATTGATAAAAATCTGGTTCCGGGTGGATCATCTGGTGGTTCAGCTTCGGCAGTGGCCGGACAATTAACTCCTGTTACAGTTGGTACTGATACTGGTGGATCAATTAGACAACCAGCCTCTTTCACTGGGATTGTAGGATTAAAACCTACATACGGTAGTTGCTCAAGATATGGAATAGTTGCTTTTGCTTCATCATTGGATCAAGCAGGACCAATGGCTCAAAATGTAAAAGATTGTGCTTTACTACACGAAGTAATTAGCTCATATGACTCAAAAGACTCTACTTCAATAGATTTTAAGAGAAATCATTACAGTAAAGAATTAACAAATAATATTAAAGGAAAAAAAATTGGAATACCAAAAGAGTACAGAGTCGATGGTATGCCGAAAGAAATTGAAGATCTTTGGCGAAAAGGTATTCAGTACGTAAAAGATTGTGGTGCTGAAACCATTGATATTTCTCTACCAAACACAAGTTATGCATTGCCGACATATTATATAGTAGCTCCTGCTGAAGCATCATCAAACTTAGCAAGATATGATGGTGTTAAGTATGGATTTAGAGCTAAAGGTGAAAATTTAATTGATATGTACGAAAAGACTAGATCAGAAGGCTTTGGAGCTGAAGTTCAAAGAAGAATTATGATTGGAACTTATGTTTTGTCTTCTGGGTATTACGATGCTTATTATCGTAAAGCTCAAAAAGTAAGGAAACTTATCAAAAATGATTTTGATGAGGCTTATAAAAAAGTCGATGCTATTTTAACTCCATCAACACCTAGCTCAGCATTTAAGATAGGTGAAAAAACAAATGATCCAGTGTCAATGTATCTAAATGATATATTTACAGTTCCTGTTAACTTAGCTGGACTTCCAGGTATCTCAATACCGGCAGGACATGACTCTAAAGGTTATCCTTTAGGTTTACAAATTATTGGCAAAGCTTTTGATGAACAAAATATATTGAATATAGCTTATGCTATGGAAGAAAAGATCAATTTTAAAAACAAAATTACTGATTGGTGGATTAAATGAGTAAAAAAGATTCAGAATATTTGATCAATCGAAAAGATAATCAGTATGAGGTAGTAATTGGTTTAGAAGTTCATGCTCAAGTTTTATCTGAGTCTAAATTATTTTCTACTTCAGCGACTAAATTTGGAGCGGAACCTAATACGCAGGTTAGTTTAGTTGATGCTGCATTTCCAGGAATGTTACCGGTAATAAATGAATTTTGTGTTAAACAGGCAATTAAAACTGGTATTGGCCTTAACGCAAAAATTAATAAACGTTCAGTATTTGATAGAAAAAATTATTTTTATGCTGATTTACCTCAAGGATATCAAATATCACAATTTAAAGATCCAATAGTAGGCGAGGGTAAGGTTATTTTGGATATGCCTAATGGTCAAAAAGAAGTTGGTATAGAAAGATTACACCTAGAACAAGATGCTGGAAAAAGTATACATGATCTTGACCCACAAAATACTTTTGTTGATTTAAACAGATCAGGGGTAGCTTTAATGGAAATAGTCAGCAAGCCTGATTTAAGATCCCCAGATGAGGTTAATGCTTACATTAAAAAATTACGATCTATAATGAGATATTTAGGAACTTGTGATGGAAATATGCAAGAGGGCTCTTTAAGAGCTGATGTGAATGTTTCTGTAAGACCAAAGGGCTCAAAAGAATTTGGTACTCGATGCGAAATTAAAAACGTTAATTCAATTAAATTTATGCAAATGGCAATAGAATATGAGGCTAATAGGCAAGTTGATTTAATAGAAGAGGGCAAAGCTATTGATCAAGAAACAAGGCTTTTTGATACGAAGAAAAATGAGACAAGGTCAATGAGATCAAAAGAAGACGCTCATGATTATAGATATTTTCCTGACCCAGATTTATTACCTTTGGAAGTTTCAGAAAAATTTATTGAAGAACTTAAAAATGATATTCCAGAACTTCCAGATGATAAAAAGAAAAGATTTATTGAAGAGTTTAAATTGTCTCCTTATGAGGCTAATATTTTAGTGTCTGATATTGATACTGCGAAATACTTTGAAGAGGTTGTAGCTAAAATGGGTAAGAACAAAGATATTAAGTTAGCAGTCAATTGGATTACAGGAGAATTATTTGCTGTTTTAAATAGCAAAGCTTTAGAAATTTCTCAAAGTCCAGTGAGCGCTAAGAATTTCGCTATTTTGATAAATCTTATTAAGAATGGAACTATCTCAGGAAAGATAGCGAAAACTATTTTTGAATTGATGATCGATGGTGATAAAGATCCTCAAAAGATAGTAGAAGAAAAAGGATTAAAACAACAAAGTGATCCAAAAGCTTTAGAGCCATTAATTGACAAAATTATTAATGACAATAGAGAAAAAGCCATTGAATATAAACAAGGTAAAGAAAAATTATTTGGTTTTTTTGTTGGTCAAGTAATGAAAGCATCAGGTGGAAAAGCTAACCCTCAATTAATCAATGAGATCCTAAAGAAAAAATTATAAGGTTATGGGCTCAGACCTTAATATTACAAAACATTTACAAGATTATATTTTAAAGAATGGTTTAAGATTACATCCAATTCAAAAAGAAATAATAGATTACAACATATCGCTTGGTGGTTCAAAAAGAATGCAAATATCTATTTCTCAATGTCAATTTCTACATCTGATTATTAAGGTTTCCAAAATTAAAAAAGTCCTAGAGATAGGAACTTTTACAGGTTTAAGTACATTATCCATGGCATTAGCATTACCAGATGAGGGCAGTATAATTGCATTAGATAAAAATGCGGAAACAACCAAAGTTGCACAAAGCTTTTTTAAAAAGGCTCATCAAGATCATAAGATTAAAACAATGATTAAACCAGCATTAGAAACTTTAATGAGTATCAGAAATGAAAAATTTGACTTAGTTTTTATTGATGCAGATAAAATGAATTATAAAAAATATTATGAAATTTCTTTAGATTTATTAAATAAAGAGGGTTTGGTGATAATCGATAATGTATTATGGCATGGAGAAGTAGTTAACAAAGATATAAATGACAAAATTACAAAAAGTATTAGAGATTTGAATGATTTTATCTCTAAGGATAAAAGAATTGAAAAAGTCATGGTACCATTTGGTGATGGAATGACCGTTTGTAGGAAGATTTAATGTTCACTGTATTGGGTTTTTATAAATTTCAAAAAATAAATGATTTAAAAAAAAATCAAAAAATATTGAGTAATCTCTTAACTAATAAAAATATAAATGGATCAATTATCATTTCTAAAGAGGGTTTAAATGGATCTATTTCTGGAATGAATAAAGATATTAAAACCACAATTATTAGATTAAAAAAAATTTTGAATATTAAAGAATTTGATAGTGTCAATAATTCAATAAGTAGATTTAAACCTTTTCATAAACCTAAAGTGAAAATTAAAAGAGAAGTTGTTCCAATGGATCTTAAAATGTCAAATAGGATCACAAAAAAGAATACTCATATTGATCCAACAAAATGGAATAAATTAATTAAAAAAAAAGAAACTCTTTTATTAGATGCAAGAAAACCTTTTGAACATAAAGTTGGTTCTTTTAAAAAATCAGTAAATCCAAATATAAGTAACTTTAGAGATTTCCCGAAATATTTAAAAAGGTTAAAAAAAGATCAGCCAATAGCAATGTTTTGCACTGGTGGAATTAGGTGTGAAAAAGCCTCTGTATTTTTAGAAAGAAAAGGTTTTAAAAATATTTATCAATTAAAGGGTGGAATTTTGAATTACTTAAAAAAAATAAAACCAAAAAAAAGTTTATGGAAAGGTGAGTGTTTTGTATTCGATAACAGAGTAAGTTTAAAACACGGATTAGTACAAGGAACCTATTCAATTTGTGGTGGATGTAGACAACCAATTTCAATTAAAGATAAAAAATCAAAAAGATATGAGGAGGGTGTAACTTGCCCTAATTGTTTTGATAAACTTTCAAAAAATCAAAAATCTCGTTTTAGAATGAGACAAAGTCAGATATACAAGGCAAAGCTATCTGGAAAAAAATATAATTTTCAAAAAGAGTTTAACTAAGGATTTATTTGTCACAATCTCTCAAATTAACTAAAGATCCAATATGGTTTTTGTTAAGAAAAGTAACTGTTCCTGCAAGTGTTGGTTCATTATTTCAAACCTTTTACAATTTAGTAGATACATGGTTTGCAGGAAGAATATCTGCTGAGGCAATAGCCGCAATTGCAAAATCTTTTCCAATTTATTTTACTATTATTGCTATAGGAGTAGGACTAACTGCAGGAACTAATACTTTAATTGGTAATAATATAGGTGCTAATAATAAAAAGAAGGCGTCATTATTTATTGCTCAATCAATTATATTTGCAATCTTTTTGTCTATTCTGGTTACTTTTTTTGGTTTGAATGTTTCAGATTTTCTACTTTCTCTGATGGGATCAGATCAAGAGGCAATTATCTTAACAAGAAAATATCTAGATATAATTTTTTATGGAACAATAATAGTTTTGATACAAATTTCCTTAAATGGAACATTAAATGCACAAGGTGATACCAAAAGCTATAGGAATGTTTTAATTTTTAGTTTCTTTTTAAATATTTTTCTCAACCCGTTATTTATTTTTGGCTATGGTTTTATTCCAGCATTTGGTATTTCTGGAATTGCTATAGCAACAGTAGTATCACAATTGATTGGTCTCCTATATTTGGCTTATAAAGTTTATTGTTGTGAATTAAAAAAATATTTAAAACCAGAATGTTTTTTTCCAAAATTTAATCTTTTAGCAGAACTTGTTTATCAAACTATCCCAGTAATGTTTAGTATGTTATTGATTGGCGTTGGAATATTTAATATTCTTTACTTCATTGGACAGTTTGGTGATTTAGCAACAGCTGGCTATGGTGCTGCTTTAAGAATTGAGCAAGTTTTTCTTTTACCAGTAATAGGATTAAATACTGCAGTTTTGTCTATAGGTGGACAAAACTTTGGAGCAAAAAATTATGACCGTTTAAGGGAGCTGTATAAAAAAGCTCTGCTATTTGGTTCTACTTTTATGATTTTTGCTGGAATAATAATTTTTTTTGGTGCAGAAATTTTAGTTTCATTATTTACAGATAACTTAGATGCAATTAAGCATGGTGTTATTTACCTAAAAGTTGCAGCCTTAATAGGACCCATTTATCCTGTATTTTTCATTACAACTGCAGTTTTTCAAGCAGTCAAAAAACCTCTTTATAGTTTGTATTTAAGCATATTAAGATTAACAGCTCTTCCCTTTCTATGCTTATGGTATGTAATCAATATAAAAGGGGGAGACTACGATGATATATTTTATACTATTTTAGTTACAAACTGGATCATGGGAATTGCAGTCTTGTTATTTATTGGGTATTTCTTGAATAATGTTTTCAAACAAAATAAAAATTTTTTATCAACTTAATATTTTATTTATAACTCTTTTTATATCCTGTATTCATTTAAAATCACAAGAAATTGAGAATATAATAGGTATCGCTAAAGTCATAGATGGAGATACAATCAAAATAGATTCCAAAAAAATAAGACTTTTTGGAATAGATGCACCGGAAAAAAAACAATTTTGTAAAAAACCATTTTTGTCAATATCTTCAATCTCATTTAAAAAAGATTATCCTTGTGGTGAAATATCAACTAATTTTTTAAAAAAAAAAATCGATAATAAAATAATTAACTGCAAATCTTTAGGCATGGATCGATATAAAAGATATATAGCTGAGTGTTTTAAAGGAAAAAAAAATATAAATGCTTTTATGGTTCAGAATGGCCAAGCTGTGGCTTATAGAAAATATTCTTCGAAATTTATTTCATACGAAAATAATGCAAAAAAAGAAAAACTTGGATTATGGGCTGGAACTTTTGAAATGCCTTGGGTGTATAGAAAAAAAAATTAATCTTTTTGTAATTTTTTTTCTAATTTTCTAACTAAATAAGAAACTATCAATATTAAAACTAAATATTCTAATATTAAAAAAGTATATATTTCTAGAGGTCGATAGGTTGTGACAACTAATTCATTAGCTTTTCTTGTGAGATCTCCTATTCCAATAATAGAAACAAGTGAGGACATTTTTAAAACATACACAAATTGATTTCCAATAGCAGGTAAAATATTTTTTATGGCTTGAGGTAGAATTACTAATTTTAATTTTCTAAAAAAACTTAATCCCAAAGAGCTTCCAGCCTCCCATTGTGATTTTTTTATTGAATTAATTCCTGCTCTAAATATTTCTGCTTGAAAAGCACTTTCGCTTATTGACAGTGCTATGATACCAGAAACAAATGGGCTAAAACTTATACCCGTCATGATTGGAAGACCATAATAAATCCATAAAATTAAAACTAGTAAAGGAATTGCTCTTACAATCTCAACATAACCAATATTAAGGTAGGTTAAGAATTTACTTTTAGCCAGTGATGGAATAGCCACTAAAAGGCCGAGAATAATAGAAATAATGATTGAGACTATACTAATATAAATAGTAGTTGTTAAACCACTTAATAAAAACTTTAGATTAGTTAACCCTTCAATGTTATTTGGTGATAAGATTAACCAGTTTAATTCACTTTTACCACATGATGTTAATGAGAAAATTAGAATTAATAAAAGTAGATTTTTCACTCCTTAACTTATAAAGAATAAAAAATTAATTACTAATTTTTTATAAGCTCTTTAAATTATATTTAGCTAATAATTTGGTGAAGAAGCCTGAAGATTTTTTGTCTTTAATCCATTTATTGACATAATCATTCCACTTAGTATCACCTTTTGGTACCATCATTGCTAAAAATGCTGGATTTTTTCCACCATCTGGAACGATTGCTAACTGAGGATATTTAATGACTAATTTATTTGCCTCTGTTGAACTTGTAATATTACCATCAGCTCTACCTGCCAAGACTTCTTGGAAGTCTCTTGCTGGTGCTTCAATTGAGTTTAATTTTGATTTTGGGAAAAATTCTTTTGCTTTTTCCTCTTGAGAAGTACCAAGAGTAGTTGCAATTGTTACATTTGAATTATTTAGCGAGTCCCAAGTAGGAAATTTTTTTAAGTTCTTTTTGAGAACAAGTGGCACAGTAGCATATTTGTAATAAGTATCGGTAAAACCAGCTACTTCAGCTCTCTTTGGTGTTTTTGTAACACTAGTTGAGATATCATATCTTGCAGATGTTATTCCTGAAACAATTGTTTTCCATTCTGCAGGTACAAACTCAATTTTAACACCCATATCTTTAGCTAATTGATTCATAACATCGATATCAAAGCCCTTATATTTGTTAGTTGCCGGATCTTTGACTGTCATAGGATCCCAATCTCCAGTAGTACCAACTTTAAGTACACCAGAAGATAAAATTTTATCTAAATTAGATTCTGCGTTAATAGAAAAGGGTATAAGAGCAAATAATGCTACTAAAAATAATTTTTTCATAGCTTTTGTTTAACTTATTTAAGATCTAAAAGTGACTATAATCTTGACGCACTGTCATTTATCCAAGAAAATAAGTGCTGGGCAAATGAACGTCTAACAAAAAGATTGATGTCACTTTCATTCTGATTATGAATAATTACGTCAATTTTAGCCAGAATTGTTTGTGTTACTGATCCCCTTTTATTTCTGAATTCGTTAAAATTGAATGGACAGCCGCTTTCAAACAAATCATATACTTTATCACCCTTTAAATTTACTAATATAAATTGGTCTGTAACATCAGTTATAGCTCCAAGATTGAGCTTTGAGATATTTTTATAAAGTAATTTTTCAATCTCATATTCGTTTGTATCATTTCTGACAGTTTTATTTGAGTAAACCATCCATTCATCGGGGCTTAACCATAAAGCCGTTAAATCTTCACCTTGTGATGAGGTGTTAGGTTTTGTAGGCAAAAGCATATTTAAGGATTTCCCTACAGCTGAAAAAAATTCTCTTTTTTTTCCTCTTATGATTAACTTAATTGTAGGTTGCACCTCTCTTATTTGAAGATCTTGATATGATTTTTCATCAGATAAAGCTCGATTATAATTAAGCATTTAATCTTTTATTCTCCTTATCTAAAAAAACAGGATCTGTGACTGTTACATTAATTTTTTTGTTTTCCATTGGAATTATTAATTTTTGTCCAAGCATATTTTTACCACCTTTTACAACTCCAAGAGCTATAGATTTTTTTAGGTTAGGGCTGAAATAGCTTGAAGTAACATGACCTAACATTTCAATTGGTGATTTGTTTATATCAGCAACTATCTGTGCACCTTCTTCTAAAATTTCGTTTGGGTTATCAGTCAATAAACCAACTAATTGTTTTCTATCCTCCCTAATTGTATCAGATCTATACAATGATCTTTTACCAATAAAATCATATTTCTTTTTACTTACTATCCAATCCATTTGTAAATCAATAGGAGTCATTGTTGCGTCAGTATCTTGACCAACAATTATGAAACCTTTTTCTGCCCTCAGCAAATGCATAGTTTCAGTTCCGTAAGGTGTAATATTATAATTTTTTCCAACCTCCATACATTTTTCCCAAACAGATTTTCCAAAATTAGCTTGAACATTGATTTCATAGCTTTGTTCACCAGTAAAACTTATTCTCATTATTCTACAGTGTATTTTTCCTATCTTTGTTTTTTTAAACGACATGTGAGGAAAATTTTTATCTGATAGATCGAGACTTGGAAATATCTCAGAAATAATTTTTTTACTATTAGGCCCACAAACACTTATGGTTGCAAAGTGGTCTGTTACTGAAGTTAAATATACATCAAGCTCAGGCCATTCTGTTTGTAAGTAATCTTCTAACTTTCCTAAAACATTTGCAGCACCTCCAGTGGTAGTAGTCATTAAATAGTGATTTTCACCTAAACGTGTAGTGACACCATCATCATAAACCATGCCATCTTCATTGAGCATTAAACCATATCTACATCTGCCAATTTGAAGTTTTGACCAAGCATTTGTGTAAACACGGTTGAGAAATTCTGATGCGTCAGTACCTTGAATATCAATTTTACCGAGAGTAGATGCATCTAATATCCCAGCGCTTTCTCTAGCAGCCTTACTTTCTCTTTGAACCGCTTGAAACATATCCTCATTATCTCTAGGATAATACCAAGCCCTTTTCCATTGGCCTACATTTTCGAATTTTGCATTGTTTTTTATATGCCATTCGTGAATTGGTGTTTTTCTATAAACATCAAAATATTCACCAACATTTCTTCCTACAATTGTTCCAAAAGTAAGTGGAGTATAAGGGGGTCTAAAAGTTGTTGTTCCTAATTCACCCATTTTAGCCTCTGAGGTTTCAGAAATAATGCCCAAGGCATGCATATTACCTAATTTACCTTGATCGGTTCCCATTCCAGTTGTGGTATATCTTTTTACATGTTCAATTGATTTAAATCCCTCTCTCAAGGCTAATTTTATATCTTTGGCAGTAGCATCATTTTGGTAATCAACAAATGATTTTGTTTTTCCCAAAATTTTATCAGATGGAAGAAGCCATATATTTCTTTTAGAATTATTGTATGAGGATAAAACCTCAAAACTTTCATACACATTATTCTTAATATCAAGAAAATCTTTTAAAGATTTAGGAACATTAGACAAAATAGAGTTTAATGTGAAATCACCATTACATGCACCCACACTTATTTGATCTGAAGGGTAAATATTTGGAATGAAAACCTGATCTTCATCTCTAAATTTAAGTTTTCCTCCTGATTGAGTAAACAAATGAACAGCTGGTGTCCATCCACCTGAAATACCAAGACAATCACATGATAAATTAATTTTTGATCCTATAACATTTTGTCCATCTTTTGAAAGCTGCATAATAGAAATTTTATTAATTCTTTTATATCCATAAGTATTTATAATTGTATGACCCTTAAAAATTTTAATATTATTTTTTTCTACTTCATAAATCAATTTTGAATCAACTTTTTCCCTATTATCAACTATAGCTTCGACATTTATCCCTTTTTGAATCAAACTAATAGCAGTTTCATAAGCGCTGTCATTATTTGTGAAAAGAATATTTTTTTCACCACAAGCGACACCAAAAAAATCAGCATATTTTTTAATAGCCGAGGAAAGTAAAATCCCTGGACGATCGTTGTTATCAAAAATAAGAGGTCTTTCTATAGATCCAGTCGCTGTAACAACTTTTTTTGCTCTTATTTTAAGCAATTTATGTCTTGTTTTATTTTTTCTTCTCTCAATCGGTAAATGATCAGTAAGATTTTCTCTTGCTAATAAATAATTGTAACCATGATAAGCTGCAACACTTGTTCTAGTTTTAATTTCTAAATTTTCAATTTTTTTGATTTCATTAATTTCTTTTTCTAACCAAGAACCTGAATTTTGATTATTAATTTTATAATATTCTGAGTTTTGATATATGGTAGATCCTCCAAGATAAGGTTTTTCATCAACAAGAAGTGTTTTAAATCCATTTTTAGCAGCTGTTTTAGCTGATATTATTCCTGAAATACCTGCACCGATTACCAAAACATCACAATGTATATATCTATGTTCATAAACATCCGGATCAGGTTTAGTCGGTGATTTACCCAATCCTGCAGATTTACGAATAAAGTACTCATATTTTTCCCAAAAACTAGCTGGCCACATGAATGTTTTGTAATAAAATCCAGCCGGTAAAAGAGGGGATAAAAAATTATTTATTCCTCCAATATCAAAATTTACACTTGGCCAACAATTTTGACTAGACGCTTCTAAACCCTCGTAAATTTCAACTTCTGTAGCTCTAACATTTGGTTCAGTCCAAGGAGAATTATTGTGTATTTGCACAATAGCATTTGGCTCTTCTGAGCCAGCAGTCATAATTCCTCGAGGTCTATGATATTTAAAACTTCTTCCCACAAGATGAATATCATTTGCTAAAAGGGCTGAAGCCAATGTATCACCTTTAAAACCGTAGTATAATTTCCCATTAAATTTAAAAGAAATTTTATAAGTTTCATCAATATACTTGCTTCTTTTAACTCTTAACTTTTTTTTCATATTCTTTTAAATTGGAGGTTTTTCTCCCATCTTATAAACTGCCTTTATTTCATCATTAGAAGTATCTCTTACTATATTGAACCATTTTCTACATCCATGAATATGATTCCATCTTTCAAACTGAACACCTTTAATATTCTTCCTCATAAATAAATACTCTGCCCACTCATCGTCACTTAATTCTGTTGGTTGTTTAGGTCTTACTATATGTGCCTCACCGCCAGCTTTAAATTCACTCTGTTCTCTCTCTCCACAAAAAGGACAATTAATTAGAAACATTAGTGTGCTACTGCTGCAGCACCATGTTCATCAACCAGATCACCACTTACAAATCTATTTAAGTTAAAAGCAGCATTAAGCTTATGTGGTTCATCATTAGCTATTGTGTGCGCAAACAAATCTCCAGAACCAGGTGTTGCTTTAAAACCACCAGTCCCCCAACCACAATTAAAATATAAACCTTTAACAGATGTTTTACTAATTATTGGACTTGCATCAGGGCAAATATCCACAATTCCTCCCCATTGTCTCAGCATTCTCATTCTGCTGAATATTGGGTATAATTCTAAAATTGCATTTAAAGTTCCTTCTACTATATCGTGACTTCCTTTTTGGGAGTAAGATACGTAATCATCTGTACCAGCACCAATAACTAATTCACCTTTATCTGATTGACTCACGTAAGCGTGGACTGCATTAGACATAACAACAGTGTCGATAATTGGTTTCACGGGTTCAGATACAAGTGCTTGCAATGGTTTACTTTCTAAAGGCAATCTTAAACCAGCCATATTAGCTATAACACTTGAATGTCCAGCTGCAACTACACCTATCTTTTTTGTTTTTATAAATCCTTTTGTTGTATCTACTCCCTCTACTGTATCTCCACTTCTTTTAATTGCTTTGACTTCACAATTTTGAATTATATCTACACCCATTTCGTCCGCACCTCTTGCGTATCCCCATGCAACTGCATCATGTCTAGCTGTTCCAGCTCTCTTTTGCAGGGTACCCCCTAAAACTGGATAACGTATATCGGGAGAAGTGTTTATAATTGGACAAAACTTTTTCACCTCTTCAGTATTTAGATAAACAGCATCAATACCATTTAATCTATTAGCATGAGTTCTTCTTTTTAAATCTCTTACATCTTGAAGATTATGAGCTAAATTCATCACCCCACGTTGACTGAACATAACGTTATAATTTAGTTCTTGCGATAGACCTTCCCAAATTTTTAATGCATGATCATATAGACCAGCGCTTGCGTCCCAAAGATAATTTGATCTTATAATAGTAGTATTTCTTCCAGTATTTCCACCGCCAATCCATCCTTTTTCTAAGACAGCAATATTTTTAATATTGTGCTTTTTTGCTAAATAATATGCTGTGGCAAGACCATGTCCACCACCACCAATAATTAATATATCATATTCTTTTTTAGGCTCTGGATCGCCCCAGGCTTTTGCCCAATTTTCATGATAGGTAAAAGCGTTTTTAATTAGAGAAAATATTGAATACTGATTTTTCATTTTCTATAAGAATTTAATCATAAAATTTAATATATCAACTAATAAGTAATTTGTTAAAGTTATAAAATATGTTCAAAAAACGTAATTCATTCAATCAATTATTTATACACAATAAGTTTGTCACACTGACTGATAATGCACATTATTTTTTTTTCATTTTACTATTCTTTATTCAATTAAACATTTTTCAAGATTTTGGGTTTCCAAACGATGAGGAAATCTCCAGAAACAACGGTTTAATTGCATATAATTATATATTAGACATATTTAATTTACATTTTTTAACTCCTTATTCTAATGTTCCTGAATTTGAAAATTATTATGATAAAGATTATGGTGTAATTTTTGAATTACTATTAGTCATTATTGAGAAAATATTTTCTTTATCATCTTATAAAGAAATTTATTTAACAAGACACCTTTTTGTTTCATTATTCTTTTTTATTGGAAGTATTTATTTTTATTTAACTCTAAGAAAATTTTTTTCTAAAGAAATTTCACTTCTAGGTACAATTATATTTGTTACTCATCCCAGAATTTTTGCACAATCTTTTTACAATAGTAAAGACATAATTTTTTTAGTTTTCTTTTGTATATCGAATTATTATTTTATTAATTTTTTTTCTAAACAAAATATTAGAAATATTTTCTTTCTCTCTCTATCTATAGCGATTACCATTTCTATTAGGCCAATGGGAATTTTACTTCCAATTTTATTTATTTTTTTTTTTATTTTAACTAATCTAGATAAATACAAATTAAAAAATTTTTCATTAATTATAATATTTTTTTTTCTTACATTTTTCTTTACTTTTTTATTTTGGCCTTATCTTTGGGACAATCCAGCTAATTTAATAAATTCATTAAAAACAATGAGTAAATTTAGGTTTATAGGTGAAGTTTTTTTTAATGGAGAATATTATATTGCTAAATATATGCCATGGTACTATATACCAGCAAATATATTAATCACCACACCACTATTTGTAGTTGTGTTATTTTTAATTGGTTCAATAGTTATTTCAAAAAAATTATTATTAAATCTTTTATATTTAGAAAGCGAAAAGGAAAATATTTGGAATGATAACGTTGAGCTTTTTTTATTTTATTCCTTGATTATTATTTTCTTAACAATCATTTTGATTATTGAGTTAAGTGCAACTGTTTATACAGGCTGGAGACAAGTATATTATATTTATCCATCTATTATATTTATATCTGTATATGGAATTAAAGTCTTATTTGAAAAATTAAAATTTAAAAAATTTGTAAATTTTCTATTAATTTTACTTATTTGTTTAAATTTGATATGGATGATTAAAAATCATCCATATCAATATACTTATTTCAATTCCTTAATTAAAAAAAATAACTTAAGAAATTTTGAATTAGATTATTATGGTGTATCTAATTTAGACACATTAAAAAAGCTAATTAAAATTAACAATCAAAATGTATCTACAATTTATATTTTTAGCGTGACCCCATATCACCTTAGTTTAAATTTATTAAATGACAATGATAGAAAAAAAATTTTATTTACTAACAATAAAAATGAAGCTGATTATTTGGTAACTAATCATTTTTATCAAAAACATTATTTTAATGATAAAGATCTTTTTGAAAAAATACACCCTATAGATATTGAAAAATTTCTTAAAGATAATTATGAATTAGTAAATGATATAAAAGCTAATGGTGTTAGTATAAATAGTATTTATAAAATTAAATGAGATTATTTATTTACAAATGTATTATAGTTTTCGTTGGGATTTATCTAACCTATAATTTTACAATAGGAAAAAAAATAGATGAATACGAAAATCAAATGAAATATTTTATAACGGATCAAGGCAGAGAACAGTTCAGAAACTTTATTAGAAAAGAATTGAAGAACTCACTAGATAATGAAAACTTACTAGATATTGAGGATAGAGTTTTAATTAAAAGATTTATTGAAAAATTGAATAAAGAATTAAATTAAAATTTCAAAGCTTAGAATATGGTATCCAATAATCCTTATGACAAAAAATTAAGGATGGTCCGTTTATATTTACTAAATAATATCCAATTTCCTCTAAAAACATAATAGCTGGCAAATCTTTATAGTTAAAAACTGAATATTGCATCTTTTTTTCCTCAAGAAAAAATTCTGCACATATGATAGGTATAACAAAATTTAAATCCTTAAGTTCCATCAGTATTTTATCTTCATTACCCTCAATATCGATATTTAGAAATGATGGATTACCATATTTACTTTTACAAATTGATATTATTTCATTTAATTTTATTACGCTTGAATCATAATGATTTAATTTATCTACATTTGAAACTGGATAAGCAGTTGCCATTGCTGAATTTTTTTTATCAAAAAAAATTCTCAAAATCTTTTTTTCATAGTTTTTTTCAACAACTGCAGAGTTTATAATGTGATCTCTTGGACGCATTTTTTTCCAATTTTTAGTTTTATCTTTATTTGGTTCTATTATTAAACCACTCCAATTTTTCTGATAAAGTTTATAGGTATTACTAAATTTTATTGGATCAAAACCACCTATGTCTATGTAAGTATTATTTAATTTTTTTTTTGAAGAAATTCTTTGAATTATATTAAGAAGTACTTTTTCTTCACCAAATTGTGAAAAATCAATATAGTATTTTTTCTTTGATTTAAAGAGACTCAATATTATTTTGAAAATGATATCTCGCATTTAATTTTTATTTTAATATAATTTTTAATTATTTATTATACTTTATGATTAGTAATTAATTAATATTGTTATATACTAATATTACATTATAAGCAGACATTTATGGAAGAGTGGGTGAGTGGTTTAAACCAGTCGTTTGCTAAATGACCGTGCGAGGAAACTTGTACCGAGGGTTCGAATCCCTCCTCTTCCGCCATTTTCAAAACAATGGATTATCATTAAAAAAATTTTTCATAGTAACTGGCTTTTGTTCTAATATGTAACGGTATACATTATAATTTTCCAAAACTCTTTGTACATAATTTCTAGTTTCTTTAAATTTTATTAACTCAATCCAGTCAATATAATTTGTCTGTCCTTTTTGAGGATTTTTATTAATTTTTTTCCAATATCTAACTCTTTTCGGTCCAGCGTTGTAAGCTGCTATTGCGTAAGGGTATGCTCCATCATATTCTAGAATTAAACCAGCAATGTAATGTGAACCCAAATTAATATTATATTCTGGATCAGTTGTGAGTCTCGATTTAGAATATGGTAGCTTCGCTTGTTTAGCAACTAATTTAGCCGTATAAGGCATTAATTGCATTAAACCTTTGGCTCCAGCGTGACTGTTTGCTTTTAGATCGAATTCACTTTCTTGTCTTATGATAGATAAAATAAAAGCAGCTTCTGGAATTTTTCTTCCATTAATATATTTTGGAGTACTTATTATTGGATAATTAAATTTATTATGAAATCTTTTTTCATAAGAGGCTATTTTAGAAATTTGTATGGCAAAATCAAAACGATCAATATTTGTAGCCAGTTCAGCAGCTAAAATTTCGCTTCCACTTTCAATATTATCATTAGCAAGATGCCTTAGCATATGTTTTGCATACTTATCTTCGTCTAACTCATCTAATAAATAAATTAGTTTAACGATTTCTTTTTTAAAAAAGTAATCACGATACTTCTTATTTACCTCAAAATTATTTGAAAGCTCAAATTTTCCATTTGGATTTATTTCCATAAAAGCCAATTGACCATAATAAGTAGTTAGATAATTAGAAGCTTCAGTAAACCATTTATTTGATAATTCTTTATATCCTAAGACCTTATAAGTTTTCCCAAGCCAATATGCTCCTCTTGCAACACTTATAGGATACCCGACATTATTATAAAAATTTTCAAAATGATCTTTTGCTAACAAAGGATCATTCAAAAAGCTCAAGGCAATCCATCCACTCATCCATTCGGCTGCTGCAAATTCTGGACCTTCAGATAATGAATGATTACTGCTAATTTTATATGCTAACTCGTACTTTTTTTTATAAATCAAAGATCTTGATATAATTTCTCTTTCGATCCACCACTTATCCGGTCTAACCAAGTAATCTTTTGTATTTTTTATTTTTAATAAAATTTCAACAGAACTATCGACTCGTCCTCTTTTTCTTCTCCATTTTAATCTATCGTAATTTAGACCAGCATCATTTTTAAATTTAGTTGGCACTTTTGATATAGCATTATCGACACCATATGATCTGCTCATCAATAATTGTCTTGCATTATATAAAAGTTCATATTCTTTAGGTAAATATCTTAATAATCGTTTTAAATCCCAATACTTATTATTCCATGCTAGATAATCAGCCCTCTTTATGTAATCATTAGCATTAAGATATTTCTTAAATTTTTTTCTATAGTATCTTAGTTCGGACTTGGTTAATTCTGCTGTAATCCACCCCTCTTTAACTAGACTCAAACCTTTTTCTTTTTCACCAGTTAAGATATAACTTTCCCCAAGTATCATTTTTCCAAATCCACTTAATGGTTCAGAAGAGCCATACCAATTAATAATTTTTTTTGGAGAAATTTTATCTGTCGAAAGCTTATGTTCAGCTAAATATTTTACTCTACCAATTCTCGGGTAATCTTCATTTTTATCAATAAAAGTTCTATAATCGTAATATGATGCTTGATTACCCTTTGTAAGAAGGTGTCTCCATTGTATAAAATTATAAATTGATTTATCTTTAGCTTTTTTTGCAGTTTTTAAAGCCGCTGTCCATTTTGCTTTTTTCATTTCTGAAATAGCTTTATTTGCTAAGCTAAAATCTTTTTTATTATAGTATTTTGATATTTTAATATTTTTAGGTTTTTCAGATCCTGCTATAAGAGGCTTTTTCTTAGGGAGTATAAAGTTTATTTTTATATCCTTTTTTGCAATGTCCTCTTTCTTAATTTCTTTTTTTTGAGTTTTTTTAATTGGTTTCGGTAATGGCTTTAGCATATCTATTAACAATTTTTTCTCAGTTTCTTCTGTGGTTTGAGATGGCTTAATTAGAGGAATTATATCGGATATAGCTATATTAGTTAGACAGACAAGAGGAAACAAAACTATTAAAAATAGTATTTTTTTTAACATAATCTTTAGTATATGAATCTACAATCTATGTTATAAGTATTTATGTTTAAAGGTTCAAATGTTGCTTTAGTCACTCCTTTTAAAAACGGTAAACTTGATGATGCTAGTTATATCAAGTTAATTCATTTTCACATTAAAAATGGGACAAATGGTTTAGTTCCAGCTGGAACAACAGGAGAATCACCGACATTAAGCCATGAAGAGCACGAAAGAGTTATAGAATTGTGTGTTAAAGAGAGTGATGGCAAATTACCTGTAATTGCAGGCACAGGATCAAATTCTACTGAGGAGGCTATATCTCTTACTTCTCATGCAGAAAGAATTGGAGCTAACGGTGCTTTAATAGTTACACCTTATTATAATAAGCCAACCCAAGAGGGACTTTATCAACATTATAAAGCAATAAATGATAAATGTGGCATTCCAATTATTATTTATAATATTCCAGGAAGATCGGTAATAGATATGTCAGTCGACACTATGGCAAGATTATTTGAGCTTAAAAATATAGTTGGTGTCAAGGATGCAACGGGAGACTTAAATAGAGTAAACGAAACTTTAAAAAAATTAGGTAAAGATTTTATTCAACTTACTGGAAATGATGATAATGCTTTGGAATTTAATTTAAGAGGAGGGGTAGGCTCAATAAGTGTTACTGCCAACATTGCTCCAAAGTATTGTTCAGAATTTCAAAAGTTTTCAATTTTAACTGATGAAAAATCTAAACTCGAAGCAGAAAAAATTGATAAAATTTTACAACCAGTTCATCATTCGATGTTTATAGAAAGCAATCCTAGCCCTGTTAAATATGCAGCAAAACTATTAGGTTTATGTGATGATGAGGTTAGACTTCCTATGGTAAAAGTTACAGAGGCTACAAAAAAAATAGTTGAGGGTGCCTTAAAGTCTGCAAAATTGATTTAATGCGTAAAAAAACCAATGTTGGTTCAAAAATAATTTGCCTTAATCGTAAAGCAAGCTTTAACTATTTTTTTGAAGATCTTTTAGAAGCAGGAATTGTTCTTAAAGGATCAGAAATAAAATCAATCAGAAATGGTAAAGTAAATATTGCAGACTCTTATGCTGTGGAAAAAAATGGTGAAATAGTTTTGATAAATTCGCATATAGCATCTTACAAACAAGCAAGTTACTCAAATCATAGTCCCTTGGATGAGAGAAAGTTGTTATTGAATAAAAGAGAAATCAATAAACTAATTGGAAAAACACAGAGAGAGGGTTTTACTTTGGTCCCCACTAAGATGTATTTCAAAAAGGGCAAAGCCAAAATTGAGCTCGCAGTTGCAAAAGGTAAAAAACAGTTTGATAAGAGAAGTGTTAAAAAAGATAGAGATTGGAGTCGAACTAAAGCAAGATATATTAGAAAGTCGAGCTGAATGATTTACTTAGGTATTGGATCAAATTTAGGTGATAGAAGAAAGAATATTGAAATAGCAAAATTTGAAATTGCTCAAAATGGAGTAAATATAATCAATTGCTCAAATTTTTATGAAAGCTTGTCTTGGCCTAACATTAACTATCCTAAATTTTTGAACATTGTATTAAGAGTAGATACCAATCTAACACCACTTGAGTTAATTAAGATTTGTAAGAATATTGAAAAATCCCTTGGTAGAAAAGAGAGTACTAGAAATGCTCCAAGAGTATGTGACATTGACATACTAGACTATAAAAAGAAGCAAATTAATAATAAAATTATTTTACCTCATCCTAGGTTACATCAAAGAAATTTCGTTCTTTTACCTTTATTTGAATTAGATAAGTCATGGATACATCCAGTTTCTAAATATCATATAAAAAAATTAATATTTTATTTACCAAATAGAGACATAAGATCTATTAAACAAATTTAATTTAGTGTTATAATAAGTAATGTTAAATTCTGAAGAATTAATAAATAAAGTAAAAATTTATAATAAATTTCTAAATCCTGAAAAATTGAATAAAGCCTATGATTTTGCTGTAAAAGCTCACAGTAATCAAAAAAGAGCATCTGGTGATCCTTACTCAGTACATCCAATTGAAGTTGCAAATATTCTTACAGATCTAAAATTAGATAGCGCAACAATCACTACTGGATTACTTCATGACACTATTGAAGACACTTATGCTACTTATGAGACGATAAAAGGAGAATTTGGAAATGAAGTTGCTGACTTAGTAGATGGAGTTACCAAAATATCTGTTTTAGAAAATAAAGCTTCATCAAATTCAAAAGCTGAAAATTTTAGAAAATTAATTTTAGCCACATCAAAAGATATAAGAGTTCTACTTGTAAAAATTGCTGACAGATTACATAATATGAGAACTATCAAGGCGATAACTAAAGAGGATAAAAGAAAAAGAATAGCTCAAGAAACTATGGAGATTTATGCACCTCTTGCAGATAGAATGGGTATGCACAGGATTAGAGATGAGTTAGAGGATCTCTCTTTTGAAATTTTGAATAATCAAGCACGATCATTAATTCAAAAAAGACTTGATGAAATTAAATTAGATAAAAAAGATATTTTTAAATCTTTATCAGTAGAGCTAAAAGATTTACTTATCAAAAATAATATAAAGTCAGATATATTTGGTCGTGAAAAAACTCCTTTTTCTATTTGGAGGAAGGTACAAAAAAAAAGAGTTTCTTTAGAGCAAATTACTGACATTATAGGCTTTAGAATTATTCTAGATAATATAGACGAGTGTTATAAAACACTTGGTGTTTTACATAAAGAGTACAATTGTATCCCAGGAAAATTTAAAGATTATATTTCATTTGCTAAAATCAATGGTTATAAATCAATTCATACATCTGTAATTGGCTCAAATAAAAAACCAATAGAAATTCAAATAAGAACAAAAGAAATGCATGAGTTTGCTGAAAGAGGTATAGCTTCTCATTGGCAGTATAAATCGTCTGAAAAATTCAATTCATTAACTTGGAAAGAATATGACTGGTTAAAGGATTTAGTCGAAATAATAGAAAAAAATGAAAATCCTGAACACTCTTATGAGTATACTAAACTTCAAATGTTCCAAGAAAATGTATTCTGTTTTACACCTAAAGGATCTGTAATTAAACTTCCAAAAAACGCAACACCAATCGATTTTGCCTACGCTGTTCATACAAAAATTGGCGATACCGCAATAGGCTGTGAAATTAATGGTAATAAAAGTGAATTACAATCAATTTTAAGAAATGGAGATAGAGTAAACATTATTACCTCTAAAAAACAATCACCTTCCTTACATTGGATACCAATAACTAAAACAGGAAAAGCAAGAGCAGCAATAAGAAGATATTGGCATGATAGAGGAGAAAAAAAGGAAGAAAGAATTAAAAAATATAATACCACTTTATGGATTTCATTACCTGATAAGCCAGGACAATTAGGCAATGTAAGTTCTCTTATAGGCGAACATAAACTGAATATTTCTAATTTAGAGATGGTTGGCAAAAACCCTAATTACATCAATTTTAAGTTTCAATTGATTATAAGAGATCTTAAAAACTTTACTAATTTTATTGCAGAGCTTAAACAAAAGAGTATAAAATTTAAGATAATTAGACACGAAGATAAAAGAAATGCTTTCACCCAAAAAATCCTTAAATATTTTAAAAAAAACTAATGCATTATTAGAAGGTCATTTTGTTTTATCCTCCGGCTTACATTCTGCAAAATATATACAATGCGCCAAACTGTTAAGTTTTCCTCATTTATCCAATAAAATTTGCAAGTCATTTGCTAACAAAATTAAAAAAAATTTTAAAAAGATAGATCTCATTCTAGCTCCAGCCATGGGTGGAATAATTATTGGCTATGAAGTTGGAAGAATTTTAAAAAAAGAGACAATTTTTTGTGAGCGTGTAAGTGGAAAATTTAAATTAAGAAGGGGTTTTACAATTAACAAAGGATCAAAAGTTTTGATTATTGAGGACGTTATCACGACCGGTAAGTCTAGTATGGAATGTGTTAAATTAATAAAAAAAAATAAAGCAAAATTAGTTGGTTTTGCATCATTAATTGATAGATCTACAAAAAAAAGTTTAAAAATAAAAAAAAAAATAATCTCACATCTTAAAATTGATGTGCCAACTTTTAAGCAAAATAAATTACCTGATTATTTAAAAAAAGTGCCAATAACAATACCTGGAAGTAGATTTATAAAGTGAAAAGGCTAGGCGTAAATATAGATCATGTTGCAACTTTAAGAAATGCACGAGGGGAATTACATCCTGATCCTGTTTATGCTGCAAAATATGTGAGTAAAGCAGGCGCTGACTCCATTACAATTCATTTAAGAGAAGATAGACGGCATATAAAAGATTTAGATGCACAAAAAATATGTTCCATTAAAAAACTCTTAGTAAATTTGGAAATTTCAACTAATAGCGAGATTATTAAGAAAGCGTTAAAGATTAAACCAGACTTTATATGTATTGTTCCAGAAAATAGAAAAGAAATTACCACAGAGGGTGGATTAGATCTCAAAAAAAATAAAATAAATATCAAAAAAATTATCTCAAAATTTAAAAGTAAAAATATCAGAACAAGTTTATTTATTAATCCTGTTTTATCTGATATCGAAATTTCTAAAGAGCTTAAAACTGACTGTGTTGAAATTCATACAGGAAGATTAGCAAACTTAGTTAAAGCTAAAAAAAACCACTCATATGAATTAAAAAGAATTATTCAAAGTTCAAAGCTTGCTCACAAATTAGGCATAGAAGTCCATGCTGGTCATGGATTGGATTATAAAACTACGAAACTTTTAGTGAAAATTAAAGAAATCAAAGAATTCAATATTGGCCATTATTTAATAGGTGAGTCGATTTTTTATGGTTTACCAAAAGTGATAAAAAATTTTAAAAAAATTTTAAAAAGTTGAGACTTAAAATGAGAATATTAGGTATTGGTGTTGATATTATACAAAATAAAAGGATTAAATCTTTAATAAAAAATAAAAATTTTATCTCAAGAACATTTAGTCCTAAAGAAATTAAATTTTCCCAAAAATATTCAAATAAAACTAATTATTTTTCAAAGCGTTTTGCAGCAAAAGAATCATTAGCGAAATCTCTTGGTAGTGGCTTTAGAGATAATCTAAATTTCAAAGATATAGAAATTTTAAATGATAAAAAGGGAAAACCTTTTTTTTCAAAATCTAGAAAGATTGATGTTATTGTTAACAAAAAATTCAAAGTAAAAAAATATGATTTGTTTCTTTCAATTTCTGATGAAAAAGATTATTCAATAGCATTTACGACTTTGCAGACTAAATAATGTTTAATAAAGAAAGTATTATAGATAATATTAAAACCTTATTTTATGCGCTAATCATAGCCATAATAATAAGATCACTAATAATTCAGCCTTTTTACATTCCTTCCTCATCAATGGAACCAACATTATTAGTTGGGGATAGATTATTTGTTACTAAATATTCTTATGGTTATAGTAAACATTCATTTCCTTTTAGCCCACCGATTTTTAAAGATAGAATTATTTTCAGTAGTCCTAAAAGAGGGGATGTGGTTGTATTCAAAACACCCGCAGATAATAGAACAGATTACATAAAACGACTAATTGGATTACCAGGTGATAGAATTCAATTTTTAGACTCAAATTTATTTTTAAATAATAATGAGATTTTTAAATCAAGAATTTCAAAAAAAGATATTATTTACTGCGGAAATAAAAAGATTGATGTATTTACATTTGAAGAAAAGTTACCAAACAATAAAGTGCACAAAACTGTTTACTTAAAAAACTTTGGTTATCAAAATTCAGATATCTTTGAAGTGCCTGAAGATTTTTATTTTTTTTTAGGTGATAATAGAGACTGCTCAAAAGACAGTAGATTTTTATCAAGTGTTGGTTATGTTCATAAAGATAATCTTGTTGGTAAAGCAAGGTTTATTTTTTTTTCATCTGATAAATCAAAAGGTAATTTATTATTCTTTTGGAAATGGAAAGACTCTATCCGGTTCGATAGATTCTTTAAAAAGATAAATTAATGCAAAAAAACCTTCAATTATTTCAAAAAAAATTAAAGATTAAATTTAAAAATCCTAAATTATTAGTAAAAGCATTAACTCATAAAAGTTATGAGCCAATAAACAATAATGAAAAAATTGAATTTCTTGGTGATAGAGTTTTAGGCCTAGTAATAGCAAAAAAATTATTAGAAATTTATCCCGATGAAAAAGAGGGGATTTTGGATAAAAAGTTTGCCTCTTTAGTAAATAAAAAAACCTGCTTATTAATTGCGAAAAAGTTAGGTATTGAAAAATTTATATTAATTTTAAATTCGACTAAAAATAAATCAAATATTGAAGATAAAGTTCTCTCTGATGCTTGTGAAGCGATAATTGGTGCAATTTACTTAGACAAAGGATTTAATGTTGCTGAAAGTTTCATTTTACGTTTATGGAAAGATGAAATTGACAAAAGTGTCATAACTATAATTGATGCAAAAACAAAGTTACAAGAATACTCACTGAAAAATTTTAAAAAGTTACCAGTGTATAGATTAATTTCTAACACGGGTCCTAGACACAAGCCTGTTATCAAAGTAAGTGTCAAATTATCAGATGGTAAAATTTACTATGGAGAAGGAAAATCTAAAAAAAATGCGGAACAAAAAGCTGCAACATTATGTTTAGATAATTTGGGATAACGATGAATTGGGACGATACAGGCTTTTTACTTTCAAAAAATAAATATAGTGAAAATTCTTTGATAGTAGAGGTATTTACAAAAGATCATGGTAAGATTTCAGGTATTCTCTTTGGTGGAACATCTAAAAAAATTAAAAGCTATCTACAAATTGGAAACAAATTATACACAAACTATAATTCAAAAAACGATAATAAAGTAGGATATTTCAAATTTGAGATAATTAAAGCTGAAACACCATTTTTTTTTGATAATAAAAAAAAGTTGTCTTGCTTAACATCAGCCCTACAATTGATAAGAATATTAAATCCAGAGGCACAACCAAATCTAAAAATTTTTGAATTAATTGAAAATTTTTTTATAATTTTAAAAGGTGAAGAGTGGATTAAAAATTATATTTTGTGGGAACTAAAATTATTTAGTTTATTAGGCTATAATCTTGAATTAGAAAAAATTGTCACCAAAATAGTAAAAGATGAAAATATTTTTTATAAATTAAAATCCCAATCTGAGGACAGAACTATACCTAATTTTCTTATTGAGAATGATTTTTCAGCAAATGATGATGACCTGATCCAAGGAATTAAGTTAGTTAGTGATTTCCTTGAAAAATCTATATTGAAACCTAATAATTTAAATCAGCCTTTAAGCAGATCACAATTTTTAAGTAATTTGAAATAATTATTTTAAAATTTTATCTAATCTATCAGCATAATAGCTAACTATTGCATTAGCGCCAGCTCTCTTGAATCCAGTTAAACTTTCAATAATTACATTATTATCAACCAGACCTTTTTCTACAGCGTTAGCTAATAAACTGTATTCTCCTGATACTTGATAGGCCATGACTGGAATTTTAAAGTTATCTTTAATTAACTTAATGATATCTAAATATGGTAGACCTGGTTTAACCATAACCATATCAGCTCCTTCTTTTATATCCAATGCGACTTCTCTTAGAGCTTCATCGCTATTTTTAAAATCCATTTGATAATTTTTTTTATCACCCTTGAGAAGTCCTTTGGATCCAACAGCATCTCTAAAGGGGCCATAAAAACTTGAGGCATACTTAACAGCATAAGAAAGAATTTGTGTCATCTTATATCCATTTTTATCAAGTGTTTTTCTGATTTCACCAATTCTACCATCCATCATATCTGAAGGAGCAAGAACATCACATCCCATCTGTGCTTGAAGCAGTGACTGATTAATTAAAATACTTACTGTTTCATCATTTAGGACATATCCAGATTTTAATAAGCCATCATGACCATGAGATGTATAAGGGTCTAATGCAACATCTGTCATTATACCGATTTGATTTTTATATTTTTTTTTTATTAATTGGATTGCTTTACAAACTAAATTGTCCTCATTTAAAGCTTCAGTGCCCAGATTATTCTTTTTTCTTTTTTCTGTATATGGAAATAAAGCAACCATAGGTAGTTGATTTTTTATTGCTTTATCAACTAGACCCGAAAGCTTGTCTAAAGTGTAACGATATACACCTGGCATTGATTTGATTGGTTGTTTTTTGTTTTTGCCATCTATTAAAAATATTGGCAAGATAAAATCACTTGGACTTAAATTATTTTCTTCAATTAATCTTCTAGACCAATCATTTTTACGACTACGTCTTAGTCTTAAACCTGGATATTTACCTGTTATCATGTTCAAATATATTTAAAAAATGCGACAAATGTAATATACAAATATATCTTAAAAAGGATATTAAACAATTAAATGGATTTAAATTTTAACGATTTTGAAAAACAAGATATTAAGTTTGATATTGATAAACTCAAAGAAGCTTATCATGAAATATTGAAAATAAAAGGATTTGAGGGAGTTGCCGGTGTTTCTAATTTTGGTGCAATATCATTAACTCAGATACCTGGAGATCCAGACTCTATCAAAGGACATAAAGCTCGTGGTATTTTTTGGACCAAACCAAACGGTTCTGGAAAAGAAGTAGTAAGAGATGAAATGATAAATGAAGAAGCTTACTCAGAATTTATTGATGAATATAAGGAAACGTACTTTAAAGATGTTTTTGATGCTCTTTCTTCAAAATATAAACTTGGAAGAGTTAGAATTTTATTAAAAGAGCCAAGATCTACCTTAAGCTGGCATAGAGATCCAGAGCCAAGACTTCACATTCCAATAATTACTAATCCTGGATCAATCATGGTTATAGATAACGTTGCAAAACATCTGCCAGCAGATGGTTCTGTATGGATTACTAATAACACGAAATATCATAATGCATTTAATGGTGGTGAGGAAAACAGAATCCATTTAGTGGCATGTGTTCTAAATCATAAATTTAATTAATTTGAAAAAAATTTTTATCTCATCAGATCATGCTGGATTCAAACTGAAAGAAACTATTAAAATGTATTTAGAAAGAAAAAAATATAAATATTTCGATTTAGGTCCAGAAAACGATAATAGTGTGGACTACCCAGACTTTGCCCATAAAGTAGCAAAAAAAGTAAAGTTGAACAAAAATAATGTTGGTATATTAGTATGTGGATCTGGCACAGGTATGAATATCGCAGCAAATAAACACAAAAATGTGCGCGCAGCGCAATGTTTTAATTTAAAATCAACCAAATTATCAAGATTGCATAATGATGCAAATATCATTACATTGGGATCAAGACTATTAAATAAAAAAAATGCTTTAAATTTTGTGAATGTGTTTTTAAACACTAAGTTTGAAGGTGGAAGGCATTTAAAAAGAGTAAAAAAAATATAGGTTATTATGTCAAGTGAAAAAAAATATTTAAATTCAGATTATCAAAACTTTTTTGAAAAAAGTTTATCTGAAGCGGATCCAGATTTATTTAAAGCAATTAACGATGAGCTAATTAGACAACAAAATCACATAGAACTTATTGCCTCAGAAAATATTGTTTCACAGGCAGTGTTAGAGGCTCAGGGATCTGTTTTAACAAACAAATATGCTGAAGGCTATCCAGGTAAAAGATATTATAATGGATGTGAACATGTTGATGTAGCTGAAAAATTGGCTTTAGAAAGAATTAAAAAACTTTTTAATTGTAAATATGCAAACGTTCAACCTCACTCAGGAGCTCAAGCTAATGGTGCAGTATTTTTAGCTTTATTAAAACCTCATGACACATTTATGGGAATGAGTTTAAATTCTGGTGGACATATTACTCACGGATTAAAAATTTCTATGTCAGGTAAATGGTTTAATGCTGTGAGCTACGATGTAGATAAAAAATCTGAGCTTATTGATTATGATAATGTTGAAAAGCTTGCCCTTGAGCATAAACCTAAATTGATTATTGCTGGAGGTAGTGCTTATTCAAGAGTTATAGATTTCAAAAGATTTAGAGAGATTGCAGATAAAGTTGGAGCATATTTGATGGTTGATATGGCTCACTTCTCAGGTTTAGTTGCTGGAAAAGGTTATCCTAATCCATGCGATTATGCTCATGTTGTTACTTCTACTACACACAAAGTATTTAGAAGTGCAAGAGGTGGAATTATTTTGTCTAATGAAGAAGATTTAGGTAAAAAATTTGATACAGCCGTATTTCCAGGTTATCAAGGTGGTCCATTAATGCATGTTATTGCAGCAAAGGCCGCTGGTTTTTATGAAGCATTAAAACCTGATTTTCAAACTTATATAAAAAATGTTTTAGCTAATGCAAAAATGTTAGCAGAGACTTTAAAGAATAATGGTTTCAAAATTTATTCTGGTGGTACAGATACTCACTTAATGTTAGTTGATCTAAGACCATTTAATGTAAAAGGAAATTTAGCATCAGAAAGTTTGTGTAGAGCTAACATTACATGTAATAAAAATGGTATACCATTTGATACTGAAAAACCAATGATCACTTCTGGAATTCGTTTGGGTTCTCAAGCGGCAACAACAAGAGGTTTTGGTTTAAAAGAATTTGAAAAAGTTGGAGAATTAATAACAAAAGTTATAAAAGGTCTATCAAAAAATCCCGAGGATAATAGTAAAGTTGAGGAAGAAGTGAGAAATGAAGTCATTGATTTGTGTTCGAATTTCCCGATTTACAAAAATCTCAATAAATGATCTGCCCATGCGAAAAGAAAGGTGAGACTTCTGTTGTAGATTCCCGACCAACTGAAGATGGTACAGCTATTCGTAGAAGAAGACTTTGTGCATGTGGTGCAAGATTTACAACATTTGAGAGAATTCAACACCGTGAGATAATGGTCGTTAAAAAAAATGGAAGAAAATCATCGTTTGATAGAGATAAACTTTCAAAATCTATTTACATTGCATTAAAAAAAAGACCGTTAGATACCGAAACAGTTGAAAAATTTATTAGTAAAATTTCAAGATCTTTAGAGGAATTAGGGCAAAATGAAATTTCAAGTAATACAATTGGAACAATGGTCATGGAAGGTTTAAAAGATCTTGATCCAGTTGCATATGTGCGATTTGCATCAGTCTACAGAAATTTTAGAGAAGAAAAAGATTTTGTACAATTTGTGGACAAAATAGATGTCTTCAAAAAAAGATAAATTTACACCTAAAGATAAAAACTTTATGAAACTTGCTATAAATTTAGCAAGTGCTCGAAAAGGTTTAACTGGTGAAAACCCAGCTGTAGGTTGCTTGATAGTAAAAAATGACCAGATTATTTCTATTGGGCAAACAGGCTTAAACGGTAGACCTCATGCAGAGCATAATGCAATAAAAAATTCTGTTGAAAACGTAAAAGGCTCAAAAATGTATGTAACTTTAGAGCCTTGTAATCATTATGGAAAAACACCCCCTTGTACTAATAGTATTATTAAAAGTGGTATTAGTGAAATTATTTATGGCATGGATGATATTGATAAAAAAGTTAAAGGAAAGAGTTTTAAAATTTTATCAAATAAGAAAATAAAAGTAAAAAAGGGACTTTTAAAAAATGAGGCAAAAAATTTATATGACTCATATATTGTAAATAGAAATAAAAAATTACCATTTGTGACTGCAAAGATTGCAATTTCCAAAAACAAATTAATTTATAGCAAAGGCACCAAAAGAATTACTCATGAGACCTCCGATAAATTAACCCATTATTTAAGGTATAAAAACGATTCTATTATGATTTCCTCTAAAACGCTTAATATTGATAATCCCAAGCTAAATTGTAGGCTCAAGGGATTTGAAAATTTTTCACCCAGAAGAATAATTTTAGACAAGAATTTAGAGATAAAATTAAATAGTTATATTTTTAAGTCTGCCGAAAAAGATAACACTATAATTTTTCATAACTCTTTAAATAACAGAAAAATCAAAATTTTAAAAAAAAAAGGAATAACATTAATTAAATTTAAAGTTGATAATAAAAAGTTATTTGACTTAAAAACAATTTTAAAAAAACTATATATTCTTGGTGTTAGGAATCTATTAGTAGAGGGTGGAGATAAAATAACGAGAAATCTTATTCAAAATAGATTAATCGATAAATTTTACCTGTTTAAAAGCCCTAAAAACTTGCCAATTAGTAAGGAGCATATGATATTTACATCTTTAAATACGTTGAATAGTAAATACAAAAACAAAACTAGAATTAGCCCAAAACTAGCCAAAGATAGTATTACCATCTATAAAAGATAAAATGTTTAACGGAATAATATTTAATAAAGGATTAATTACAGACATATCCAAAAGAGCCAAAGGCATAAACATTTTTGTAAAGTCAGACCTCAAATTAAAAAATAAAGATATAGGAGTTTCAGTTGCTTGCGATGGCGTATGTTTAACACTCATTACAATTAAAAATAAGATTATGGAATTTTATCTTTCAAATGAAACAGTCAAAAGATCAAAGTTTAAATTTTTAAAAAAAAACGATTTAATAAACTTAGAGCTTCCACTTAAATATGGACAAAAAATTTCTGGCCACATATGTCAAGGTCATGTTGATACCACTGCTAAGGTTTTAAGTATTAAAAAAGTGGATAAATCCTATATCTTTGATTTTGAAATAAATCGTAGAGACAGAAAGGACATTATTGAAAAAGCTTCAATTTGTGTCAATGGTATTTCTCTAACTATATCAAAGGTTACTAAAAAAGGTTTCCAAATATGGGTAATCCCACATACTTTCAAACTAACAAATCTATCTAAGGTCAAAAAAGGAAGTTTAGTTAATATTGAAATAGATATTCTCTCTAAATACGTTAAAAATTTTTTCAATGCCAAAAAGTAATTATTCATCAATAGAAACAATAATTAAGATTGCCAAAAAAGGTGGCATGTTCATTTTAGTTGATGATGAAAAAAGAGAAAATGAAGGTGATCTTGTTATATCTACCTCCGATACAAATTCAAAAAATATAAATTTCATGGCTAAATATGGCAGAGGTTTAATTTGTTTAGCCTTAGACAGCTTACAAGCTAAAAGATTAAATTTATCTTTGATGTCACCTGTTAATCAATCAAGAAATCAAACTGCTTTTACAATTTCAATTGAAGCAAAAAAAGGAATTACAACAGGAATATCTGCTAAAGATAGATCTAGAACTATAAAAATTGCTTCAAAAAAAAATGTCAGTAAAAAAGACATTGTTTCCCCAGGACATGTATTTCCTATTATTGCTAAAGATGGGGGAGTGTTAGTTAGGGCAGGTCACACTGAGGCTTCAGTAGATATTTCAAAACTAGCAAAAAAGAATAATTCAGCAGTTATTTGTGAAATAATGAATGAGGATGGGTCTATGGCTAAAGGTCAAGATCTTTTTGATTTTGCAGATAAACATAAACTGAAAATAGGAAAAATAGAGGATTTAATTTCTTATCGGTTAAAAAGAGAAAAGTTGGTAAAATTAAAAAAATCATCAGAAATTAAAGTAAAAAATCAAAAATATAAAATTAAGATTTATGAAAATTTATTAGATGGTTCCGAACACTTTGCCTTAGTAAAAGGAGCAATTAAAAAAAGTGTAGTTCCAAGAGTTCGAGTTATTTCCTCTAACATTGTTCATAATTATTTGATCAGTCAAAAATTACCTAATTCATTCAATAAAACACTTAATTATTTTAAAAAATTTAATAACTGTGTTTTAGTTTTTATTAAAGACACAAATCTAAAATCAGTTACTCAAACATTAAAAGATTATAAAAATAAAGGCTCTTATAAAAAAAGTAATGATAAACTTTTAAGAAACTATGGTATTGGTGCCCAAATTATTAAAGATCTTAAGATAAGAAAAATGATTTTAATAACAAAATCTCCAAAAAAAGTGATTGGATTAGAGGGTTATAATATTAAAATAACAAAACAAGAATTAATTTAATGAAAATTCGCCCGGTTATCTTATGTGGTGGAGCTGGCACTAGACTTTGGCCAAAAGCCAAAAAACATCAAGCTAAACAGTTTATAGATTTTGGTAATTGGACTTTATTGGGAAAAACTCTTGAGAGAGTTAAAGCATCTATATATGATGCTCCAATTATTAGTACTAATGCAAAATATTTAAAACAAGTAAAACAACATTTAAAGAAACACAAAATAAGAAAATTTAAGATAGTTTTAGAACCTGCTAAAAGAAATACAGCACCAGCTATATTAAGTACGGCATTAATAAAGGATATACCTAATGAACAACCTTTAATGTTCTTGGCTGCCGATCATTTGATAGAGAAGGTTGCATTATTTAATAAAGCTATCAAAAAAAATCAAAAGAAACTTACTCATAATAATATCTTTATCTTTGGAATTAAACCCAAAATGCCTTCCAGTGAATTTGGTTATTTTTTAACAAAAAATAACAAAGTAACTAGATTTGTAGAAAAACCTAAAGCGGCAAAAGCTAAACAAATAATTAGTAAAAAAGGTTATTGGAATTCTGGAATGTTTTATTTGAGAAAAGATTCAATCATTAATAATTTTAAGAAATACCAGCCAAATATTTATCGAAACTGCAATAACGCTTTAATAAAAGCAAAATATAAAAGTAACGTGTATTATTTAAACAAACAAGCATTCACCAAAGCAACAGCTAAGTCTTTTGACTATGCAATATTAGAAAAAACTAAAGATATAAATGCTATCAAGTTGGATATTCCTTGGTCTGATTTAGGTTCTTGGAAAGAAATCTGTAAGATGTATGGACGAAATAAAAGACAATATTTTAAAAAGAAAAATGTATTTCATAGACCTTGGGGTAGTTATGTTAATCTATTCAATGGTAAGGAATTTCTAATTAAAGAATTATATGTAAAACCAAAAGGTATATTAAGTCTTCAAAAACATCATCACAGAGCTGAACACTGGGTAGTAACCCAAGGTAAACCTAAAATTACGTTAGATAAAAAATATTTTACCATGAAACCTGATGAAACTATTTTTATACCATTAGGTGCAATCCATAGAATAGAAAACCCATATAAAAAACCAGTAAAAATAATTGAAGCACAAGTAGGCTCAATTTTAAAAGAAACTGATATAGTTAGATACCAAGATATTTATGGAAGAATAAAATAATTATTTTACAAGAAAATTCACTTTTTTATTTGATAGATTTAAATGAATTTTTTTATATGAACCAAAATTATCTCCATCAATTTGAACAGGTATCAAATCATTTCCATCAATTGTAATGTTTTGTGCATAAGTAGTAATAACATTTTTATTTTTACTTAAATCACCATTAAGAATTATTAAAAAAATTGAATATAATAAACTAATCCTAGTCAAATCTTTAAATATATAGGTGACTAATTTCTCTTCAAAAATATTTGTTTTATTTATTTTATGATGTCCAGCGTAATATTTGGTATTTGAAGATAATATCCAGTCTGCTTGATAAAATTGACCTTCAAAAGTGACATTTAACTTTTTATTATTCATAAACAAGAAATATTGAAAACCTTTGATACCAAATATAATTTTACCTAGAATCTTTTTAATTTTTGAGTTAATTGAATGAACAATTTTTGCATCCCATCCTATACCAGCCATTAAAAAGAAATAATTATTGTTAATTTTTACAAGATTAGAGGATTTATAATTATTAGAAACCAACACATTTACTATATCATCAACTTTTTTATTCATTGATAATTCAGCTTGAAGCAAATTTGCAGTGCCAGCAGGAATATAACCTATGGCAAAATCGTCTTTAAAATCAAAATTATTTTTAATTAATTCATTAATTGCAAAAGAAACTGAACCATCACCACCAGCTACTATTAGTCGATCATAATTTTTTTGATTAAAATTTTTGAAAATTTTCTTAGCTTGATTTATTGTTTTTGTTTCAAAGTAGTCTACAGAAATATTCTCTTTTAACTTAGATAAAATCCTATTTATGAATATAGATTTTCTTCCAGAGGAAGAATTCAAATTATAAATCAAACAACATAACATAATTAATCCTTAAAAAATTTTTAACAAATTTGTAACATTCAAATGAAATAAGAAGTACATGATTCGTGTTACAGTTGTATTAAAATATAGGTCTTTAAATGCCTAATTTACTTAAATATAAAAGTATATTTATTTCTGATGTTCATTTAGGTACCAAGGGTTGTCAGGCGAAAAAACTTTTAGAGTTTTTTAAAAACTCAAGATCCGAAAATCTTTATCTTGTAGGGGACATTATAGATATCTGGGAAATGCAAAAAAGTTTTTTTTGGCCTCAAGAACATAATGATGTAATCCAAAAAATTTTAAGAAAAGCTAGACATGGTACCAAAGTTTTCTACATAATGGGTAATCATGACGAAATGTTAAGAAAATTTATTCCAATGCATTTTGGTGACATCCATATGGTTAATAGAGTTATTCATGAAACAAATGCAGGAAAAAAATATGTTGTTGTTCATGGTGATGCTTGGGATGGTGTTATGAAACATGCTAAATGGTTATCTAAACTTGGATCAATAGCCTATAATTTACTATTAAAATTAAATGTAATAATTAATTTTTTTAGAAGATTGAGAGGAAAAGAATATTGGTCTCTTGCAAAATTTTTAAAGTATAAAGTCAAAAATGCAGTTAAATATATTGGTGAATATGAAAAAACACTTTCAGATTATGCAAAAAGAAAAAAATTTGATGGAATTATTTGTGGCCACATCCATCATGCTGAGGATAGAGACTTTAATGGGGTCAATTATTTAAATTGTGGAGACTGGGTTGAATCTTGTACCGCATTAGCCGAAAATTATGATGGTAGTTTTGAAATATTATATTGGGACAAAATAAGAGAACAATATTTAGACGATAAAGAAATAATTGAACCAATTAAAACTGAAGAATTAAAAAAAGCTTCATAATTAATGAAAATTTTAATTGCTACAGACGCATATTTTCCACAAGTAAATGGTGTCGTAAGAACCTTACATGAAACAGGCAATGTATTAAAAGAACAAGGTCATAGAATAGAATATATTACACCTGACTTATTTTTTACTTTTCCGATGCCGAAATATAATGAAATTAAGTTGTCTATAAATGTATGGCCAAGAGTTGGTAATTTAATAAAGAAAATCAATCCAGATGCAATTCATATCGCTACCGAAGGCCCGATAGGCACTATGGCAAGAAGATATTGTTTAAAAAATAATCTAAAGTTTACTACGAGTTTCCATACAAGATTTGATAAATATCTAAAACTTTACTTTCCTATTATACCAGCAAAATGGGCTGAAAAATTCTTAGCAAATTTTCATAATAAGGCTGAGAGAATTTTAGTAACTACAGAGTCTATGAGAAAAGAATTAATCGATATAGGTATAGATGACAATAAAATGATTACTTGGACTAGAGGAGGAAATCATGGAGCTTTTAAGAACCCTAAAAAAATTGATTTACCTCATAAAAGACCTATTTGGATTTATGTTGGAAGAGTTGCAGTTGAAAAAAACATAAGAGCTTTTTTAGAATGTGATTTAGAAGGTACAAAAATAATTATAGGAAAAGGACCTGATTTAAAAAAATTGAAAAAAGAATTCCCTAAAGATATTTTTTTAGGAGAAAAAACAAATGGTGAATTAGCATCACATTTTGCATCCTCTGATGTTTTTGTTTTCCCTAGTAAAACAGATACATTTGGAATTGTAGTTACAGAAGCTTTAAATTGTGGAACACCTGTTGCTGCGTATCCTGTTCCAGGTCCTAAAGATATATTTGAAGGATCCAAAATAAATTGTTTAGATGATGATCTTAAAGTATCAGCCCAAAAAGCTTTAAAAGTTGACAGAAATGATTGTCTTGAATTTGCAAAAAAATTCACTTGGGAAGAAACAGCAAAAATATTTTTTAACAATATTTCACCAAATCATTAGTTAATTTTTCCTTAATTTATTTGCATTAAAAAGTGTAATGATGCAAAATTAAGCCACCTAAATTTATGGAATATTTCGTCATTCTACTTATAGTTGTGATAGTTTATCTTCTCTATTTACTTAATCAAAAAAAAAATAAATCAATAAATACCGCTACAATAGTTAATAAAAGAGAAGAAAAAACAAAAAGAGTAATTATTGATGAGCTTGAAGATCAATTTTTTGCATTAAATAAATTTAACATAATTAAATATGCCAATCCAAGTGCATTAAAAAGATTTGGAAGTAATTTAATTGATAAAAACATATCTTCTATAATTCGAAAACCAGAATTAATAGAAAATATTGAAAAAGCTATCGTAGAAAATAAAACAAAAAATATTGATGTTGAAATAGACCTCCCATCATATCAATTCTATAAAGTTTATATTATTCCTGGCCCAACTCATTTGTTTACTGAACCAGACTCTGTTGTGTTATTTTTAAAAGATTTTACTGAAATTACAAAAGCACAAAAATTTAAAACTGATTTTGTAGCAAATGTAAGCCATGAATTAAGAACACCCTTAATGGCAATCAAAGGATCACTAGAAACAATTGAGGGCCCAGCGTCTGATGATGAAAAGGCTAAAAAAAAATTTATGAAAATAATGACTGATCAATCAAATAGAATGGAAAATTTAATTAATGATCTTTTAATACTCACAAGAATTGAATTAGAAGAACACATAAGGCCAAACTCTTTAGTTGATATAAATGATCTTTTCAAAACAATCATCAGTAATTTTGAGATTGTTTTAAAAAGAAAGAAATTAAATATTAATTTATCTCTCGCCAATCCAACAGTTGTTATTGGAGATGAAAAAAAATTACAAACTGTTTTTTCTAATCTTTTAGATAATGCAATTAAGTATTCAAAGGAAAATAAGTCTATTTTTATATCAAGCAAAATTAGCGATGGTAAATTGTTAGAAAAAAATTTTATGATCAGTATTAAAGACGAAGGTGTTGGCATTCCTCAAAGATATATTTCTAGAATTACAGAAAGATTTTTTAGGGTAGATCTTGAACAAAGTAACAAGGTTGGTGGAACCGGTTTAGGATTAGCTATTGTTAAACATATAGTTACTCAACATCGTGGACACTATGAGATTCTAAGTGAGGAAAATCAAGGAACTGAAATTCAAATTTATTTACCAGCGAAAACTTAAATTTAAAAAATATTATATTGTAATAGTTTTAGAAGGTTTTTTTAACAATTCTTTACTTGATTAATGTTAATCTTTTAATTAATTTTTTTATATGGTTAAAATATTCAAAAATATTTTGATTTTTGCTTTTTTATTAAGCTCTATAACAACAAGTGTTTTTTCTAAAGATATCACAACATTATTAAGAAATCAGCAACTTACAGTTTTTGATATTGGAATTTTTAGATTAGAGGCAGATTTGAAAACTTCATATCCTTCTATTAAAGATCACTTAGAAGTTACTGAAGCTGAATTTTATACAGACGTAGTTACCTCGTATTCTAAAAATTCAATTGATTTAATTGTTTCTGTTCCTATGAATAGAAATCTCAAGAAGGAAAATTATTTTTCAGATTCTTTTAGATGTAGGAATATTTTTAATTCTGTAAGAGATTTTTTATTGAGGAATGAAAATTTGAGTAATTATAGATATACTATGGCTACAAGCTATTTAACCTCTATATTTTCAACCCCAAGTTCATGGCCAGACTGGAGATATGATGAAGAAATTAGAGAGGAACTAGTAAACTTAGTAAAACTAGAAATAACTTTACGTCCAACCAAAGAACTAGCTCTTAATGAACAGGTAAACCCTGTTTCATGTATTGGTGGCTTAGAAACTGATATTGATCAAATAATTATATCAAAAAAATACAACTAAAAAGTTACCTTTTTAACAAAAGTGTAACAATTCTGTAATATTAAAGATTCAATAAATTTATACGAGTCAATCATCTTTTAATTAATAAATAACGAAAGGATTAAAGATAATGAAAAAACTAACTATAGTAATTGCTTCTTTAGTTGCACTTTCAATTGCAACTGTTGCTCAAGCAAGAGATCAAATTAAGATAGTTGGTTCTTCTACAGTATTCCCTTATGCGACAGTTGTTGCTGAAAGATTTGGTGGTTCAGGATTTAAAACTCCTGTAATCGAGTCTACTGGTACTGGTGGTGGAGCTAAACTATTCTGTGCTGGTGTAGGTGAACAACATCCAGATATTACAAATGCATCAAGAGCTATGAAAGATAAAGAAAAAGCTCTATGTAAGAAAAATGGTGTTAATGACATCGTTGAGATCGTAATTGGTAACGATGGTATTACATTAGCTTACAGCAAAGATGCAAAACCAGTAAACTTTACTAAAGAACAATTATATTTAGCACTTGCTGCTCATACAGTTGTTGATGGTAAATTAGTTCCAAATATTTATAAAACTTGGGACCAAATTGACCCTAGCTTACCAAAACAAAAAATTTCAGTGATGATCCCACCAGGAACATCAGGAACTAGAGATGCTTGGAATTCTTTGGTAATGAAAAAAGGTATGACTAAAGAAGCTAAAGCTCTTTATAAAGCTGGTTTTGAAGCTGGAAATAAAAAATACAAAAAACCTCAAAAACTTTACAGAGAAGATGGTGCTGCTATTGAAGTTGGAGAAAACGATAGTTTAATCATCCAAAAGTTAACTCAAGATAAAGAAATGTTTGGTTTCTTTGGTTTCAGTTATTTCTTAGCTGCAAAAGATAAATTGCAAGCAGCAAGTATTGATGGTGGACAACCGTCATTAAAGTCTATTCAAGACTACAGTTATGCTGTTGCTAGACCTTTATTCTTCTACGTGAAAAAAGCACACGTTGGAGTAATTCCAGGCTTACATGAGTTTGTGAAAGAATTCACAACTAAGAAAGCTATTGGAAAAGGTGGTTACTTAGCAGACATTGGTTTAGTGCCATTAGACTCTAAGTTGTATAAAACAACTAGAACTAATGCTACGAAGCTAGTTGCTATGGGTAATTAATTATTCCTCAGTTAACAAATGATTAAAAAGGGGGTCTTTTTAGACCCCTTTTTTTTAAAAAAAGAGTAAAGTCCTCACTTAAGGAGATTCTGTGAACCTAATATTATTTACATTTATTGTTCTTCTAGGTTTCACAAGCTATTATTTTGGACGCAAAAAAGCATATACAATTCAATCTACAAAAAAAAGATTAACCGCATTACCACAATTTTATGGTTATTATCTTGCAATCTGGTGTGCAATACCAGCCTTTATAATTTTTTCATTATGGGCAATTTTTGAGCCCACAATTGTAAAACTATTAATCTTAAGTGATTATTCAAATCAAGGTTATCTTGATGATGAATTAAATTTATTATACGAAAAATCAAAAGCATTGTCTCGAGGGCAATTCACTGGAGAAATTACACCTTTTATTGAAGCTTCAGCTGAAAAATATTTAAGTCTTCGATCAATAGCTCAAAGTTCAAAAGTTGTTATAGTATTATCTGCAATTATTGCCTCTGTTGCTTATGCGTATAAAAGAATTTCATCTAATTCTAGAACAAGAGAACCAGTTGAAAAATTTTTGAACGCAGTTTTATTTACAGCTTCTTTAGCTGCAATATTAACTACTGTTGGAATAGTTTTCTCACTTATATTTCAAACTATAGATTTTTTTAAAGTAATTCCATTATTTGATTTTGTCTTTGGAACTCACTGGTATCCAGCAAAAGCTTTTGTTAGAGATTCTTCTGAGGCTTTAGATCCGACAATGTATTCAGATACTTTTGGAGCAGTCCCTATTTTTGCAGGTACTTTTTTTATTGCATTTATTGCTATGTGCGTTGCTATCCCAATTGGATTAATGAGTGGAATTTATTTAGCTGAATATGCATCAACTAAAGTTAGACAATATGCAAAACCATTAATTGAAATTTTAGCTGGTATACCAACAGTTGTTTATGGTTTTTTTGCTGCCCTAACTGTTGGACCATTTTTGAAAGAATTAGGAACTTCAATGGGTCTTGAAGTTTCAGCTGAAAGTGCTTTAGCAGCAGGAGGGGTAATGGGTATTATGATTATACCATTTATTTCAAGTTTAAGTGACGATGTAATTACAAGTGTGCCTCAAAGTTTAAGAGATGGAAGTTACGCTATGGGAGCAACTAAATCAGAAACAATTAAGAGAGTTATTTTTCCCGCGGCATTGCCGGGGATAGTTGGATCTATTTTACTTGGTGTTTCAAGAGCTATTGGAGAAACAATGATAGTTGTTATGGCCTCTGGTTTAGCTGCTAATTTAACTTTAAATCCTTTAGAGTCTACTTCAACGATTACAGCTCAAATTGTAGTTATTCTAATTGGTGACCAAGCTTTTGGCGACCCAAAAACGCAAGCTGCTTTTGCTTTAGGTATGTCATTATTTTTAGTAACACTTTGTTTAAATATTGTGGCCTTGAGAGTAGTTAAAAAATATAGAGAAAAATATGAATAAAAATAAAGAACAATTATTAAATAAAAGATATAAAGCTGAACAGCGATTTCGCTTATACGGTCTGAGTGCAATTTTTATGGCACTTTTATTTTTAACAATCTTTATTTTTAAAATTTTTTCAACTGGCTATTCAGCTTTTCAAAAAACATGGCTTATTGTTCCAGTAACTTTCGATGCTGAATTAATGATGTTAGACCAAAATCCTTCTAAAGAAGATTTACAGGACGCTGATTATTACGATATAGCATTAAAATCAATGGCTGATTTAGATCCAAACGCCAATGAAGATCAAGAAAATGAATTGAAGAGAATGGTGTCTTATTTTTTTGAAAAAGAAATTAAAAATGAACTTTTAAATGACCCTAATTTAATAGGAAAAACAAAGGAAGTTTATCTAACTGCTTCAGATGATTTAGACCAAGTCTTTAAAGGAAATTATCCAAGAGATTTACCTGAAGACCAAAGAAGAGTAAGCGATTATCAATTAAAAATTTTTGATCAACTTGTTGCAAATGGTAAGGTTGAAAGTAAATTTAATATAAGTTTTTTTACAAATGCTGACTCAAGAGAAGCTGAGCTAGCTGGAATAGCAAGTTCATTTATGGGCTCAATTTTTTCTATACTTGTTTGTTTAATGATAGCTTTTCCTGTTGCGGTTCTAGCTGCAATCTATCTTGAAGAATTTGCCCCTAAAAATAGATTTACTGATTTTATTGAAGTTAATATAAACAACTTAGCAGCGGTTCCATCTATAGTTTTTGGTCTATTAGGGTTAGGAGTTTTATTGGCTATATTTCAATTACCAAGGTCTACCCCATTAGTTGGAGGTATCACTTTGTCCTTAATGACCTTACCAACAATAATTATAGCTGCTAGAGCATCTTTAAAAGCAGTTCCACCAAGTATAAGAGAGGCAGCACTTGCTATGGGAGCAAGTCGAATGCAAACCACAATGCATCATACAGTTCCTCTTTCTATGCCTGGCACGTTATCAGGAACAATAATTGGTTTAGCTCAAGCTTTAGGAGAAACTGCACCCTTAATTTTAATTGGAATGGTTGCTTTTGTTAACACGATACCTGGATCACCCATGGATCCTGCTGCAAGCTTACCAGTTCAAATTTATATTTGGGCTGAAAGTGCTGAAAGGGGATTTGTAGAAAAAGTTTCGGCATGTATAATGGTCTTACTTGGCTTTTTAATAATAATGAATTTATTTGCCCAAATAATAAGACATAAGTTTGAGAAAAAATGGAGTTAAAATGATAAAGATTAAAGCAAAAGATGTTGATGTTTTTTATGGAAAAAAACAAGCGCTCTTTAATATAAGTTTAGATATTGAGGAAAATCAAGTAACGGCATTAATTGGTCCATCTGGTTGTGGTAAATCAACTTTCCTAAGATGTCTTAATAGAATGAATGATGTAATTGATATCTGTAGTGTTAAAGGAGAAATTTTAATTAATGATTTTAATATCAATGATAAAAGTTGTGATGTCGTAAGACTAAGAGAAAAAATTGGTATGGTTTTTCAAAAACCCAATCCTTTCCCAAAAACTTTATATGAAAATGTATCTTACGGTCCAACAATTCATGGTATGGCTCAATCAAAACAAGAAATGGATGAAATTGTTGAAACTAGTTTGAAAAAGGCTGCACTATGGGAAGAGGTAAAAGATAGGTTGCATGAACCTGGAACTGGATTATCTGGAGGACAACAGCAAAGACTTTGTATTGCTAGAGCGATTTCTGTAAGACCTGAAGTTATATTAATGGATGAACCTTGTTCAGCATTAGATCCAATAGCAACAGCACAAATTGAAGAATTGATTGATGAGTTAAAAAAAGAGCATACAATAATAATTGTAACTCATTCTATGGCTCAAGCAGCACGTGTTTCTCAAAATACAGGTTTTTTTCATTTAGGACAATTGATTGAACATGGATCTACTGATAAAATATTTAAGAATCCTGATAATAAAAAAACGCAAGATTATATAACAGGGAGGTTCGGATAATGTCTGAAGCACCACATACAGTCAAATCTTACGAGGAAGAACTAAAAAATCTTAATGCTAATATAATTAAAATGGGAAGTGCATGTGAAGATTCTTTAGGTAAAGCAATTCAAGCCATTACAACAAGAGATACCAATATTGCAGAAGCTGTTATTCAAGAAGATGAAAAAATAGATAAATATGAGACTTTAATTGAACAGCAAGTTGTGAATTTAATTGCTTTAAGACAACCTATGGCAATTGATTTAAGAGAGACAGTAACGGCTTTGAAAATGTCTTCAGATTTAGAAAGAATAGGTGATTTAGCAAAAAATATATCTAAGAGAACACTTTTGCTTAACGAAAATCTTCCAAAGAACTTGGTAGACTCATTGAATAGAGTATCTACCAATGTTCAAAAACAATTAAAATCAACATTAGATGCTTATCTAGAAAGATCTGCGCCAATGGCAGTAAATGTTTGGGAAGGTGATGAGCAAATAGATGATCTAACAAATCTTTGTATGCAAGAAGTTATAAAATATCTTAAAGAAAATGAAAAAAATTTAGAAGATGGAACCCATTTATTGTTTGTAACTAAAAACATAGAGCGTATTGGTGATCATACTACAAATGTTGCAGAACAAGTTTATTATTTAGTTAAAGGCGAATATTTAGAAGGTGATAGACCCAAGGGAACAGAGCCAATTGTAACCGGAGAAAAATGATTTATGTCAGCTCATGTTTTCATAGCTGAAGATGAAGCATCAATTGTTAGTTTGTTAAAGTACAATCTTGAAAAAGAAGGTTATAAAGTCAGTCATTCAGAAAATGGAGAAGATGCTCTTAAACAAATAAAATTAAAACAGCCAGATTTAATATTAATGGATTGGATGTTACCAGAATTATCTGGTGTTGAAATTTGTAAAAACTTAAAAAAAAGTAATAAGTTTAATGATATTCCTGTCATTATGTTAACTGCAAAAGGGGAGGAGGAAGACAAATTAAAAGCATTTGATACAGGTGCAGATGATTATGTAACTAAACCTTTTAGTCAAAAAGAATTGAATGCTAGAATTAAATCTTTATTGAGAAGATCTAAACCTCAATCATCATCGGACATTGTAGAATTTACTGATTTAAAAATAGATCGGATTACAAAAAGAGTTTATAGAAAAGATAAAGAAATTACTTTGGGTCCAACTGAATTTAAACTCTTAGATTTTTTTATCAAAAATCCAAAAAGAGTTTATTCAAGAGAACAACTCTTAAACAATGTTTGGGGAGAAAATATATATGTTGAGTCTAGAACAGTTGATGTTCATATTAGAAGATTAAGACAAGCAATTAACATACAAAATACAAAACCTTTAATTAGAACAGTAAGATCAGCTGGTTATTCTTTAGAATCTTGAAGATCTTTGGGTCTTATAAATTTTTTTAATACTCCCTTTTTCTCAACTTCATTCCAGGATTTAATATCAAACTCAATTTTTGCAAATGCTGCTGTTGGGAATTTATAATTCATTAGTTTAAAATTATTCGTATTATGATTTTTTGTAAGATTTCGTACTAAATTTTTCACTGATGGTTCATGGTTTATAATCAAAATTGATTTATATTCACTGGATATTTCTTTAATTTTTTTTACAATTGCATTCTCATCAACTAAATATAAATCTTTTGAAAAATTAACTTTTTTTGGCTTATTAATTTTCTTGGATAAAATTTGAAAAGTTTTTTTTGTTCTTTTTGATGATGAAATTAATGCATAATCAAATTCAAATTTTTTTTTAACAAAAAATTCACAAATCATTTTTGCATTTTTCTTGCCTCTTTTAGTAAGTGGTCTATCAAAATCATTAATACTTAAATCATCCCAACTAGATTTTGCGTGTCTCATGACGTATAATTGATACATAAAATCTAAATATATGACTGCTTTAAAAAAACAACATAAAGAAGAGTTGAAATCTAAATATATAAATAGAGAGCTTTCTTGGTTAAAATTCAACGATAGAGTACTTTTAGAGGCGCAAAATATCGAAAATCCTCTTTATGAAAGAGTAAAGTTTTTATCAATTGCTGGGTCTAATCTAGATGAATTTTTTATGGTCCGTGTAGCTGGGTTATATAGTCAAATAAAACAAGAAGTTGACTCACTAAGCTCTGATGGTTTGACACCTGAAGAGCAAATGGATGAGGTCGTGCTTGAAACTAAGAATCTATTAAAAAAACAGAACAAAATTTTTATTCAACTGATTATGGAATTAAAAAAAAATAATATCAATTTAGTTAAACCAGTTAATTTAAATACTAAGGATAAAAAAAAACTTTTAGAAATATTTAAAGAAGAGATTTACCCTTTATTAACACCATCAGCAATTGATCCTGCACATCCATTTCCATTTATAATCAATCAAGGAAGAGCAATTGTAATGAAGTTAAGAAAAAAAAATAAAAAAAGGATTTTAAACTCAATAATAGTAATACCAAAAGCATTATCTAGATTTATTGAAATTGAGCCTTCAAAAAATCATAAGAAATTTGTGATTCTAGATGATGTAATAAGTTTTTTTGCTAATGAAATTTTTCCAGATCATGATTTAGAAAAGAAAATGATTTTTAGAGTAATAAGAGACAGCGATGTAGAGATTCAAGAGGAAGCAGAAGATTTGGTTAGATCTTTTGAATTGGCTTTAAAAAGACGTAGAACGGGTGATATTGTTCGTTTAGAGGTTCTTGAAAATAGTGATAACGAATTGATAAGATTTATAACTAATAAATTAGATATAAATCCTGACTATATTTATGATGTTGCTGGCCTTGTTGGAATTCAAGATATAGATCAAATATGTAAAGTAAAAAATCCAAAATTAAGATTTAAACATTTTACACCTAGAGAAGTTGAAAGATTAAAAGAATATAATGATAATTTTTTTGAAACTATTAAAAAGAAAGATTTAGTTGTTCATCATCCTTTTGAAACATTTGACTCAGTAATTGAATTTTTAAACCAAGCAGCAAATGATAAAAAAGTTATAGCTATAAAACAAACTCTATATAGAACAACTCTAGACTCACCTATTGTTAAAGCTTTAATAACAGCTGCAGAAAACGGAAAAACAGTTACCGCTTTAATTGAAATTAAAGCTAGATTTGATGAGGAAGCTAATATTCAACTATCAAGAAGTTTAGAAAAAGTAGGTGTTCAAATTGTTTATGGTTTTGCTAAATATAAAACTCATGCAAAATCATCATTAGTTTTAAGAAGAGAACAGGGAAAAATACAAACTTATTTTCATTTAGGAACTGGCAATTATCATCCAGTAAATGCTAAAATTTATACTGATTTGTCTTTATTTAGTTGTGATAAGAAAATGGCATCAGATGTTGAAAAGTTTTTCAATTATGTAACAGGATACGCAAAACCAAAAAATTTAAATAAAATTTCTATTTCGCCAGTAAATATGAGACAAACCCTAAATGAAAATATTGATAATGAAATTAAAAATTCTAAAAATGGAAAATTTGCAGCTATTTGGGCAAAAATGAACTCTTTAGTAGATCCAGAAATTATTGATAAATTTTATGAAGCTTCGAATGCTGGTGTAAAAGTTCATTTATTTGTAAGGGGTGTTTGTTGTTTAAGACCAGGAGTAAAAGATAGATCAGAAAACATATTTGTAAAAAGTATCATAGGAAGATTTTTAGAGCATTCTAGAATTTACTGCTTTAGTAATGGTACAAAAAAAATGCCTAATAGAAATGCAAAAGTATATATTTCGTCAGCTGATTTAATGCCGAGAAATTTAAATCGAAGGGTAGAACTTCTAGTCCCAATTGAAAATGAGACTGTTCATGAACAGATCTTAGATCAAATAATGTTGGCAAATTATCTTGATACTAATCAGAGCTGGGAACTTGAAGCTGATGGTAATTATAAAAAAATTAAATATAGTAAGAGCGATTCCTTTTCAGCTCATGAATATTTTATGAATAATCCGAGCTTATCTGGAAGAGGTAAAGCTAAACTAAGAATGCAGCCTAAACAACTGCACTTAAGATTGATTAAAAGTGGAAGTAATTAAAAGTAAAAATAGTTTAAAATTAAATCAGGCAAAATTAGCTATAATAGACATTGGATCAAACTCTATAAGAATGCTAATTTATGAAGATTTCAGTTCTTCTCGTGTGCCTTTTTTTAATGAAAAAGCAATTTGTGAACTTGGAAAAAATTTAGATAAATCCAAAAAACTTCACAGATCTGGTACCGAATATGCTTTAAAAGTTTTAAAAAGATTCTCTGAAATTTTAAATGTTTCAAAAATCACAAATCTTAAAATCATTGCAACAGCAGTTTTAAGAGAAGCAACTGATACAAAACCATTTATTAATGAAGTTGAAAAACTTTTTAAAACTAAGATTAATATATTATCTGGTGAAGAAGAAGCTGAATGCTCAGCTGAGGGAGTAAAAATAGGCTTTGAAAATGTCAATGGATTAGTTGCTGATCTTGGAGGTGGAAGTTTAGAATTAGCTCGAGTTGAAAATAATATAGTTACTAATAAAACCTCATTACCTGTTGGAGTTTTAAGATTATTAAATAATCCTATAGTTAAAAAAAGAAATTTAGCAAAATATATCAAAAAATTATTAAGAGAAGAAAAATGGCTTTCAAAAAAGAAATTTAATAATCTATATTTAGTTGGAGGTACCTGGCGAGCATTATTTAAATTACATCTTTTTCAAAATAATCATCCGGTACATATAATTCATCAATATAGTATTGATAACAATGTTTTATCTAAGTTTGTTGAAAAAATTTCATCTTTTAATAAATCTAAACTTAAAACAGTTGAGTATATTTCAAAATCTAGAACAGCGTATTTACCTTATAGTTGCATTATACTTGATGAAATTATGAGAGTTACAAATCCAAGAAATATAATTTGTTCTATAAGCGGTTTGCGTGAAGGTTCTTTATCAATTGACTATTTTAAAGATGTAAAAGAATCAGAAATTTTTCATAAAGCTCTTGAGAATATTGCAAAAAAAAGAGGTGATCTAGGATCGAACTATAAAAAATATTATGATTTTATTCAGCCAGTTTTTGAAGGCAATGAACATTTTAATAAGAAATTATTATATCTGGCATGTGTATTAAGTCATATGGATTGGGGATTAGGAGCATTTCAAAAAGCTGAATTGGTATTTCAAGAAACAATAAATACTCCTTTACTTAGATTGACTCATAAAGAAAGAATACAATTAGCTTTGTCATGTTATTGGCGGTACTGTAGTATCAAGTATAATCCAAAGATGGAGTATCTAACTTTTTTAAATAATAATGAAATTTTTTCAAGCAAACAAGTTGGAGCAGCATTGAGATTTTCACAATCATTGACCTCGATATCTACGATATTTCTTGAAGAGTTTAAATTGTATAAAAGAGGTAATGCTGTATTTTTAAAAATTCCATCACAACATCAAGAAATAATCTCAAAACAAGTTACTAAAAGATTTAAAGCTCTTGCTAGAGAATTATTTTTAGAACCAAGAGTAATTTACTCAAATAATTCAAGATAAATTAAATTTAATTCTATTTTTAATTGAGTGTTATTTTTTTGTAACATTATTTTAATTTAAATTAAATAATTAGTTAAATTTTCTGTCATATGTTTAAATTTTGTTGATTAACTACTTTCTTCCTTCTCTTAAATGAGAAGGGAGAAAGACGATTTGGAATTAATTATTTATGGATGCAGGAGACTGCTCTGCATTTTTCTTAGCAAGCTTTTTTGCTTTTTTTTCTGCAACCTTTTTTTCTAGACCAGCAATTTTAATATTAAGGCTTGATAATTTTTTTTCTTTTGCTGTAATTTTATTTTTAAGTTTGTCTATTGATTTTAATATCTTTGTTTTTTTCTTTTCATTTTTTTTTAGTTTTTTTCTCATTACTGCCTCCGAATTATTTAATATTTGATTTAATCATATAATCCTTAAATAAAAAAGATATTTTGATACAACCTTTAGTTTATATTTTTTTAAGAACTGTTATTAAATAAAAAAACATTGCTATATGAGAACTATTATTGAATTTTTGATTTAATATTAATTTAAATATCTCTCTTTGATTAAAAAGATGAATTCTAATACCTTGTTCTGGTTTCGAAATTTTAATTAAGTCTTCTGTGTAATAACCAGTAATTTTAGTAGTTAGTCTTCCAGGTTCATTATAAAAAGTTATTATTTTAGTCAATTTTGATCTTGATCTATATCCTGTTTCTTCTCTTAATTCCTTATATGCTGATTGGAGAGTTGTTTCCTTTTTTTCCACTATGCCAGAAGGAAACTCGTAATTAATTTTATTAATTGGAACTCTTTTTTGGGAAACTACTACATATTTGTCTTTAATCTTAGGTATTACTAATGAAAGATTAGAAGTTTTAAGATAATGATAAAACTCTTTTTTTTTAAATTTTTTGTTAATTAAACTTATTCGATTGGTAAGTTTTATATTTTTCAATTTTTTTCTAAAAATAACTTTTTAACAATAAGTACAGCAATTAACATTCCAATAAGCTCAGCTAAAATATAATAAGGAGTATTTAAATAACTAATACCAGTAAAAGATTCTGTAAATGTTCTAGCAATAGCAACCGCAGGATTTGCAAAAGAAGTTGAAGAAGTAAACCAATAACCAGCAGTAATATAAAGACCAACACTAGCAGCAACAGCAATTTTGCCTGACTTCATAGACCCAAAAATTATCACTATAAGTCCTAATGTTGCTATTACCTCAGATGTGAATATGTAAATTCCATCTCTTGATTTAGTAGACAATTCATAAATTTCATGTTCAAAAAAGAAATTAGCTAAACCAACACCAATCAAGCAACCAACCAATTGAGCAATGATATAGTAAGGTAATAGTTTCTTTTTTAATTTGCCTGTTATTGCCATTGCGATACTTACAAATGGATTAAAGTGAGCTCCTGATACATCAGCAAAAACTGTAATCAGCACAAATAAACCTGCTCCTGTTGCTATAGTATTAGCTATTAACATTACAGCAACGTCATTAGTTAGGTTTTCAGCCATTAAACCTGAACCAACAATAATCATTACTAAAAAACAACTGCCTAATAGTTCGGCAAGAAAATAACGACTTTTATTTTTCATTAAGTAGTTTCTTTATTCTTTTATGGATATTATTGTAAACTTTTTCAATTATTTCGTCTTTTTTATTTAAGTCGTTTGTTTCATTAAGTAATTTTACAGGATCCTCTATATCCCAATGAATTATTTGATCTTTATTTGGCCAAATGGGGCAGACTTCATTATTGGCATTATTACAAACTGTAATAACATAATCCATTTTAATTTTACCATTAATAAACTCATTAAAATTTTTAGATCTATAATTTAAAAGATCATAATGTTTTGATAATAAATAATTCTTCACATCTTCATTTACTTTTCCTGTTGGATTACTCCCCGCACTAAAACCTTTATACAAATCGTCATACTCATTATTTATAATACTTTCAGCAATAATACTTCTTGCTGAATTACCTGTGCATACAAACAATATATTCTTCATTTAGAAAATAATCTTATAAATCCCAATAACAAATAATGGAATTTGTAATCCAAAGTTAGTAAGTATCGCTTTATCTTTGCTGATAAATCCAGCGATAGTCCATCCAACAACTCCTAATCCATGAAAATATATATTTAATGGATATATATTTAGGTTTGTTAATAGAATACCAACTAAAACTAGAAATGTGCTAATCCATTTTAAATATTTTTTTATAAACATATTTATACCTATTGTTAATATTACGACTATTATGTTAAGATTTTATTAAAAATGTAATGATAATATTATTAATTTTCCCAGTCAAATCTTGGAAAAGAGTCAAAAATTCTAAATATTCCCTCTGACCATTCTTTTGATACTTTAGAAAATTCTTCATCATTAAGATTTAAACACTTTTGTGATGCTATTTTTAATTCATTTTTTTTGTAAACAACAAAATCAATTGGAGGTCCAACAGTTAAATCACTTTTTAGTGTTGAGTCCATTGATATTAAAGCACATCTAGAAGCGTCACCCAAAGAAACATTCGGAGTAATTACTCTATCTAAAATAGGTTTTCCATATTTAACTTCACCTATAACTAAATAGGGTTTGCTATCAGCAGGTTTAATATAATTTCCTTGCGGGTATATTAAAAAGAGCTCCATTGGCTTATCTTTTATTTGACCACCTACAATAAATGTTGAACCTAACAAAACAGTATCAGTGTTCATACCTTTAGGCGAGGAATGCTTTAGATTTAAAGCTCCTACATATTTTGCAATTTGGTCAAAATCTTCACATGTATTCAAATTTTTTTTGCCCGATTTATCGGCAAGATCCTTTTCGATAGATTTAAAAACAGCTTGAGAAGTACCTAAATTACCTGAAGTAACAATTAAAATTGTTCTATCACCAACATCATGAGTAAACATTTTTGAGTAAATATTTACGTTGTCTAGACCTGCATTGGTTCTAGAGTCTGATGCAACAACGATTCCATCTTTAGTTTTTATTCCTATGCAATATGTCATTGTATTTCCTTAATAATTTCCTATATATACCTTAAATTTTCATATCAGGTATATAAAATTTGCGCTTAAAATAGAAATATTATTTTTACATAATAGATATATGACTAGTCTTTGGAAAAATTACGATGCTAATTCATCATATGATGAATATCTTACTCCTGAAAAAAAATTGAGGAGAGAGGCTAAAATTATCTCAAGTATTTTAGATAAACACGGTAAAAAAAAACTTCAAGAAATTGATAGAAACTGCATGAGCACAATTGACTCCAGAGGTATAAACTTCAAAGTTTACTCTGCTGATAAGAAAGCTGCAGAGGAAAAAAAATGGCCCTTAGATATAATCCCTAGAATAGTTTTAAAATCCAAATGGAATAAGGTTAAAAAAGGTTTAATTCAAAGAAGTGAGGCTATTAATTTATTTATTGATGATGTTTATAATAAGAAAAGAATATTTAAAGATAAAATCATTCCTGAAAATATTGTTTTTAAGTCAAAAAATTATCTCAAACAATGTGAAGGTTTTAGTCCTAAAAGAAAAATTTGGTCACATATATCTGGTATAGATTTAATTAGAAATATAAATGGCGACTTTCTAGTTTTAGAGGATAATTTACAAGTTCCATCCGGGGTATCTTACATGCTGGAAAATAGAATGGTAATGAGTCAAGTTTTTCCTCAAATTTTTACAAGATATAGAGTTTCACCTATTAGCCAATATTGTAATCGACTTTACCACTGCATGGAGGAAGCTATTCCATACCAGACTAAAAATCCTCATATGGTAGTGTTAACACCTGGTATTTATAATTCTGCTTATTTTGAGCATTCTTTTTTAGCCGCGCAAATGGGAGTTGCTTTAGTTGAGGGAAAAGATCTTTATGTAGAAAATGATAAAGTATACATGAAAACTATTAGTGGAGGTATTAGAGTTGATTGTATCTATAGAAGATTAAATGATACTTTTTTAGATCCTAAAGCTTTTTACAAAGGATCATTAATAGGTGTACCTGGTTTATTTAAAGCTTACAGAAAAGGAAATGTAGCAATCCTAAATGCACCAGGAACAGGATTTGCAGACGATAAATTAATTTATTCTTACATGCCCGAAATAATAAAATATTATTTAGGTGAGGATCCCAAATTACAACAAGTAGAAACTTTTAGATGTTTTGAAAAAAATCAATGTGATCATGTAATTGAGAATATTGGAAAAATGGTTGTAAAACCTGCCGATGGATCTGGTGGCTATGGAATAATGATTGGTCCTAAAGCAAAATTAAAAGAGAGAAATATATTTAGAAAAAGAATAATAGATAATCCTAGAAATTATATTGCTCAACCTCTAGAAATATTATCTACAACTCCAACTCTACAGGGAGATTTATTTGAACCTCGTCATCAAGATTTAAGACCTTTCATATTATCCGGAAGAGATACATATGTTACAATGGGTGGTTTAACTCGAGTTGCTCTTAAAAAAGGTAGTACAATCGTAAATAGTTCTAGAGGAGGGGGTTCAAAGGATACATTGATTGTTGAGTAAATTACTCTATTTATTCTTACATTTTTTGCATAATCCAAAGAATTCAAGATTATATTTATTGAATTTCATTCCCTCTTTGTCTTTAAAGTTGGATAAATATTTTGAGAGGTTTGTATTACTTATTTCAGTAACTTTTTCACAAACTTCGCAAATTGAAAATACAGTAGCATTCGATACCTGACAACTTGAATTATTACATGCAATAAAAGCGTTACGGCTCTCTATCTTATGAATTTTTCCAATTTTTACTAATTTATCTAATGCTCTATAAACTTGTAATGGGGCTTTAATGCCCTTTTTTTGAACATTAAAAAGTATTGCATAAGCTTTTATGGGTTCTGGAGATTTATCAATAAGATCAAATATAATTTGTTGATTTTTTGAAAGATTCTGCATTTTATTTATATTACTGGTTCTCATTTAATTTTTCAATTTAATCGACTGTTTAATGTTCAATAACGAAATTATAAAAAGTAATAAAGCAGCTGCTATAATTGATGGACCTGAAGGAGTATTAAACTCTAATGAAGAAAATAATCCTATAACTACTGATAATAACCCACCTATAATTGAAAATATAACCATCTTTTGAGGGCTATCAGAAATATTTCTAGCCATAGCTGCTGGTATAATTAACATTCCTGTTATCAACAGAAGCCCAACCATTTTTATTGATATTGCAATTATTGCAGCCATTAAGATTGTAAAAATTGCTTTTGCTTTATCAGGGTCTAGACCCTCTGCCTCTGCTAATTCATAATTTACTGTTGAAGCAAATAATGGTTTCCAAATTATCTTTAATATTAACAAGATTAATGCGCCACCAACCCAAATGATGGTTAGATCATCAACAGTAACAGCTAAAATATCACCAAATAGTAATCCCATAATATCAAATCTAATAAATGTTAGAAACCCAATTACAACTAAGCCTACAGCTAAAGAAGAGTGAGCGAGAAGACCAAGTAAAGCGTCTCCAGGTAAATTAGTTTTTTTTTGAAGTTGTATTAAGATCAAAGCTATGAGGGATGAAATAATAAATACAGAAAGTGCAATATTAAATTCCATCGTAAAAGCTAAAGTTACTCCTAATAAAGCAGAGTGGGCCAAAGTATCACCAAAATAAGATAATCTTCTCCATATAACAAAACATCCAAGAGGACCTGTTACAAAGGCAACCCCTATACCAGCAACTAACGCTCTTATAAAGAAATCATCAAACATTTAATTTTTTTTTATTTCTCCCTCATCTGTATGTATATGATCGTGTCTATGCTCATATCTAGCTAGTATTTGAGAAGCTTGTTCACCAAATAATGCTTTATACTCATTATTTTTTGCTACATCTATTGGTGATCCTGAGCAACATACATGACCATTCAAACATACTACATGATCTGTAGCAGTCATAACTGTATGTAAGTCATGAGAAATTAAAAGGATTCCACAGTTTAATTCATCACAAATTTTTTTAATCAGTTCATATAATGCAATCTCACCAGTAAAATCTACTCCTTGAACTGGTTCATCTAGGACTAGTAACTCTGGTTTTTTTGAAATTGCTCTTGCTAATAAAACTCTCTGGAATTCACCACCAGATAAATCACTTAAGTTTTTTTCCTTAAGATGTATAACGCCAGTTAAAGACAAAGCTTCAGTGATAGTTTCATTATCAAGACTTTCAGTTAGTGTCATAAAATCTTTAACTCTGAGAGGTAACGTCCAGTCTATTGATATTTTTTGAGGTACATAACCCACTTTATTAGTATATTTCTCAACTTTACCTTGAATTTTTTTGTAAATCCCTAGAGCAATTTTAGCAGTAGTACTTTTTCCTGATCCGTTTGGACCAATTAAAGTAACTATCTTATTTTTCTCTACTTGAAGCGAAACTCCTTTAACTAACCATTTATCATTTATACTAATACCGACATTATCTAACTTTACTAATATATTTTGATTTAAGCTCATTTTATTACTT
>CACJMP010000006.1:0-61223 GCA_902594595.1 uncultured Pelagibacteraceae bacterium
CAATAAATAGATTAGTAAAATTTCTACTCCAAATTTCTTCCAAAAAAAGCATATTAAAACTAATACTTGATCTAAAAAGAATGTCATAAAGTATCGCGCAAGTAAGAATTACTCCAAGAGTGTTATTGTAATAATCGCTATGAATAGAAAAAAATTTAGAAATGAAACCCCAAAGAATTATTTGTATAGTTGGCCAATAAACAAGATCTAAAATCCTCGGCAAAGAACCTTTTATTAAGAAAAAATGTCTAAGGAAAAGTCCGTGCATTTTATTAAAATTCATAATTTTTCCTCGTAAGCTTTAAAAAAACTTCTTCCATATTCCTTCGACCATGTTTTTGGATTAATCTATCAGGACTTCCCTCGTCAATTATAGATCCATTATTCATCATTAGCACTGACGAGCATAATCTCTCTACTTCTGACATATTATGTGAAGCTAATAGAATAGAAGTTCCTTTTTCCTTTTGATAATTTTCAAAAAAACTTCTAACAAAGTCTCCTGTCTCAGGATCAAGAGATGCAGTAGGTTCATCAAGAAGTAAAACTAATGGATCATTTATTATAGATTTAGCAAGACTCACTCTATTTTTTTGGCCAGATGAAAGTTCTCCTGTAATTTTATTAATGATGTCACCCAGTCTTAGCTTTTCTGAAAGATATTCGATTTTTATTTTAAGGTCTTTTACATCATAAAGTTTGCCATATACAATTAGATTTTGTTTTACAGTCAATTTTTTCGGCAATTCTATATATGGAGAAATAAAATTTAAATTGTTTAATAACTGAACTCTATTTTTTTCTATTTCAATACCATTGATTAACACTTTGCCACTTGTCGGCTTTAATAATCCTAATATCATTCCAATAGTTGTAGTTTTTCCACAACCATTGGGTCCTAGAATACCAATAATTTCGTTCTTGTTTAATTTGAATGAAATATTATTTACAGCTTTTTTTTGATTATAATTCTTTGATAATTCAATAATTTCAAGTGTCGTTTTCATTAAAACTTAGATGCCCTCATTAATCTATCATTAATAGCTTTACCTAATCCTTGATTTGGAATTTTAGCCACAGCAATAGATTTATATTTGTCTTTTTTTATTTTTCTTAAAGTGCTGTATAAATTTTTTGCAGCCTCATTTAAATTACCTTTTTTTGATAAAAAATAATAATTTGACTTGGTTTTTTTCTTCTTATTAATAAATAAAAAAGCCTCTTCGTTTTTGGCTTTTTTTGCTTTTAATCTAATAGGTATACCTGGAGAATAATGAATTTTTGATTGACCAGGAGCAGAAACTATAGAAGGATTATTTTTTAGTATAATTTTTCTATTTAATATTTTTTGAATAGTTTTTACATCTATACCACCTAATCTTAAAATCTTTGGTTCGTTTCTGATATCAATTATCGTGGACTCAATTCCTATCGATGATCTTCCACCCTCAAGTATAAATTTAATTTCTTTACCAAAATCCTCTTTTACATCTTTTGAACAAACAGGACTTAGTCGAGAAGATATATTTGCACTTGGAGCTGCCAATGGAAATTTAATTCTTTTCAATAAATTTCGTGTGACAGCATGTTTTGGAAATCTTACTGCAAGCATCATTTTTTGATTAGTTATAATTTTTGAAATTCTCGATTTTTTTTTTAAATTTAAAATAAATGTGACTGGTCCTGGACAAAATTTTTCATATAATTTAAAAAAGTTTTCATTAAGGTCACAGTCATCTTTTAAATTTTTATAATCATAGTAATGAACTATAAGAGGATTATATTTTGGTCTTTTTTTTAATCTGAATATTTTTTTGCATGCGTTATCGGAGTAAGCATTCCCCGCTAACCCATAAACGGTCTCGGTTGGTATCGCTACACATTCATTTTTATTAAGGTATTTCTTAGCTTTTTTAATATGTGCAAGATTAATTTTCATGTATTAATAAAGAGTTTTATATGAAAGAAAAAAATATACCAAATAATTATAACGCCTTATCTGTTGAGGAATTAACAAATTTAGCTGATAAGATGATTGAGGATTTAGAAAACCAAAAAGATTTAGATGTTTCTATTGAAAAATATCAAAAATTATTAAAGCTTAATAATTTTATCGAAAAAAAATTTAAAAATAATATTAATAAGATTAAAGAAAAAACTAAAGAAAATATATCAAAAATTAGATCAAGGATAAATGCAAAAAAAGCTAAATAAAATCGCTCGTGATACAAATTTATTTTTAAAAAATTTTATAAAAAAACAAAATAAATCAGAATTAATTATCCCAATGAAATATGGTTTATTTTCTGGCGGAAAAAAGATTAGATCAAAAATTTTGATTGATATTGGCACATTATTTAAATTGAATTATAAATCTTTGATTATTGTAGGTTCTGCTATTGAATGTATTCACGCATATTCTCTTATACATGATGATTTGCCTTGTATGGATAATGACTCCATTAGAAGGGGCAAACTCTCCACACATAAAAAATTTGGAGAGTCAACAGCTGTTCTTGCTGGTAACTCTCTTTTAACATTAGCTTTTGAAATTTTAAGCCATGAAAGTTTTAATATTCCAAAAAAAACTAAAGTGGATTTGATAAGCAAAATCTCTAAATGTTCTGGCCATCTCGGAATTGCCGGTGGTCAATTTTTAGATCTTAATTATGAGCACAAAAAAGTTTCCAGAAACAAAGTTATCGAAATGGAAATAAAAAAGACAGGCAAACTTTTTAGTTTTGCTTGTGCTGCTCCTCTAATCTTAAAAGGCAAAAGTAAAAAAGAAGTTAGGAAATTTGAGCAAATAGGATCTGACATAGGTTTACTATTTCAAGTCGCTGATGATTTAATAGATCATAAAGGGAATTTACTGATAGCTGGAAAAAAAACAGGAAAGGATAAAAAAAAAGGTAAAGCCACTCTTATTAGTTTACTAGGATATAAAAATACTATTAAATACGCTAATAACCTAATTTTAAAGATTAATAAAAAGTTGATAAAATATGGCTCAAACAAAAAAAATTTATCAGAAACCCTAAATTATATTTTGAATAGAAATAAATGAAAAAAAAATACGAATTCTTAGATGATATTAATTTTCCTTCTGATTTAAAAAAGATTCCTGAAGCAAAATTACAAAAAATAGCTGATGAGTTAAGAAAGGAAATGATTGACGCGGTATCAGTTACTGGTGGTCATCTAGGAGCAAGTCTAGGAGTTGTAGAACTAAGTGTAGCATTACATTATATTTTTAACACACCTAACGATAGATTAATATGGGATGTCGGTCACCAATCTTATCCTCACAAGATTTTAACTGGAAGAAAAGATAGAATAAGAACTATTAGACAAGGCAAAGGTCTTTCTGGGTTTACTAAAAGATCTGAAAGTGAATACGATCCGTTTGGCGCTGCACATAGTTCAACATCAATATCTTCTGCCCTAGGTATAGCTGTAGCTAACAAATTATCTAACAAATCAGATAACGTGATTGCAGTGATAGGTGATGGTGCTATGAGTGCGGGGATGGCCTATGAAGCAATGAATAATGCGGGTGCCACTAAAACTAAAATGATTGTCATCCTTAATGATAATGATATGTCAATTGCCAGACCTGTTGGTGCAATGAGCACTTATTTAGCAAAAATTTTTTCTGGCAAAATTTACTTCAGTTTAAGGGAAACTTTAAAATTAATCATGTCAGCATTTTCAAAAAGATTTAGTGCGAAAGCTGGAAAAGCAGAAGACTTAATAAGATCAGCAGTGACTGGCGGAACTTTATTTAGTTCGTTAGGTTTTTATTATATAGGCCCAATTGATGGTCATGATCTAAATTCTTTAATACCAATTTTAAAGAATGCCAGAGATACTAAACATCAGGGGCCAATATTAATTCATATCAAAACAAAAAAAGGTAAAGGATATTCATTTGCAGAAGAGGCAAAAGATCATTACCACGGAGTATCTAAGTTTGATGTAAAAACAGGAAAACAATTTAAGAGTAATAGCAAAATTCCTTCTTATACCAAAGTTTTTTCTGATACCCTCATTAAGCACGCTAAAAAAGACAGCAAAATAATTGCTATCACAGCAGCTATGCCTGATGGCACTGGTTTAGATAATTTTCGAAAAGAATTTCCAGAAAGAACTTTTGATGTAGGAATTGCTGAACAACATGCAGTTACATTTGCAGCAGGCTTAGCAACTGAAAATTATAAACCCTATGCAGCTATATATTCAACATTTCTTCAAAGAGCTTATGATCAGGTAGTTCACGATGTAGCAATCCAAAGTTTGCCTGTTAGATTTGCAATAGATAGAGCTGGACTAGTTGGTGCTGACGGATCTACACATGCGGGAAGTTTTGACATAACATATTTATCAACCTTGCCTAACTTTATCGTGATGGCTGCAAGTGATGAATCCGAACTTGTTAAAATGATTAACACTTCTATAGAAATAAATGATAGACCTAGTGCTTTTAGATATCCAAGAGGAACTGGGGTAGGTTCAATTTTACCTTCAATTAATGAAAAGCTAGAAATTGGTAAATCCAATATAATTCAAGAAGGAAAAAAAATGGCTATATTAAACTTTGGTGCTAGATTAAGTGAAACTTTGAAAGCTTCTGAAAATTTAAAAAAGAAGGGAGTTAATATTACAATCGTAGATGCAAGGTTTGCTAAACCTCTTGATGAAAATCTTATTTGGCAACTAGCGACCACCCATGAAGCAATCATGACAATTGAGGAAGGGTCAATAGGAGGATTTGGTTCACATGTGGTTGATTTCTTGACCAAAAAAGGGTTAATGGACTCAAGTTTAAAATTTAGATCAATGACTTTACCTGATATTTTCATAGATCAGGACACACCGAATAACATGTATAAGTTTGCTAATTTAGATGCTATTTCTATTGAGGAAAAAGTTTTAGATTTGTTAAATTCAAATATAATTTTACAAAAACAAAAATAATATATTTAACTGCACTGAGCTTTGTTCATTAAATAATGGTCAAGCAAAACACAAGATAACATAGCCTCACCAACTGGAACAGCTCTAATACCTACACAAGGATCATGTCTACCAGTTACTGATATAGTAGTATTTTTTCCAAATTTATTAATTGTTTTTCTCCTCTTTAGTATTGAGGAGGTTGGTTTCACTGCAAACGAAACGATTATTTGTTGCCCTGACGAAATACCACCAAGAATACCACCAGCATTATTAGATGCAAATTTCATTTTTTTTTTATTTTGTGAAATTTCATCAGAATTTTCTTCACCAGATAGCTGAGCAGAATTCATGCCTGAGCCTATATTTACACCTTTAACTGCGTTTATACTCATCATTGCAGATGCAATATCGGAATCTAGTTTAGAGTAAATAGGTGCACCTAAACCCACAGGCACACCATCTGCTCTGACTTCAATTATTGCACCACATGAGGATCCCGCTTTCCTAACACTTAGAAGATATTTTTCCCAAATTTTTAACATTGATTTATCAGGGCAAAAAAATGGATTGTTGTATATTATCTTATCATTCCATTTTGCTGTATCACAACCAAGAATACCAAGCTGTGTTACGGCACCAGAAATCTTAAATTTTTTTCCTAATTTTATTTTTAAAACTTTTTTAGCTACTGCTCCTGCTGCAACTCTTGCAGCTGTTTCTCTAGCAGAGGATCTACCACCTCCTCTATGATCTCTAATGCCATACTTTTTAAAATAAGTAAAATCAGCATGGCCAGGTCTAAATTTATCTTTAATATTTTTATAATCTTTTGATCTCACGTCCTCGTTATAAATTATTAGAGATATTGGCGTTCCTGTGGTTTTACCCTCAAAGACACCTGATAAGATTTTTACTTTGTCATTCTCTTTCCTTTGAGTAGTAAATTTAGATTGACCAGGCCTTCGTTTATCTAATTCTGTTTGAATATCTTGTTCTTTTAGATTTATTAAAGGTGGACAACCGTCAATAATACAGCCAATAGCTGGCCCATGAGATTCCCCCCATGTTGTAAAACGAAAAAACTTTCCAAAAGTGTTAAATGACATTATTTATATTATATAAATTATTTTGTTAAAATTATGAATGAAAAAAACTCTTTAGGCCTTAATAAAAGCTTTTTAGATCTTAATAATCCTTTTGAATTATTTAAAAAATGGTTTGAGGAGGCTAAAAAGAAAGAAATTAATGATCCAAATGCTTTAGCTTTAGGCACCGCTAGTAGAGATGGTGTTCCATCTGTGAGAATGGTTTTACTTAAAGGTTTTGATAAAAATGGATTTATTTTTTATACAAATTTGAACAGTCAAAAAGGAAAAGAATTAAAAGATAATCCAATCGCTACAATGTGTTTTCACTGGAAAAGTTTGCTAAGGCAAGTAAGAATTGTTGGAACATTAAAATTGGTTGATGATAAAACTGCTGATGATTATTATAACTCTCGAGCCTACGAAAGTAGAATAGGAGCTTGGGCATCCAAACAAAGCAGTGTTTTAAAAAGTAGAGACGAACTTTTAAAAAATTTGCAAGATTTTAGAAAAAAATATAACGATAAAGATAATGTTCCTCGACCTGATTATTGGTCTGGGTGGAATTTAACACCATCAACTATTGAATTTTGGTTAGATGGGGAAAATAGAATTCACGAGAGATTGAAATATTTTTTAAATAAAAATAATAATTGGGAAAAGAAACTTTTAAGTCCCTAAAAATTTCTTGATAAGCTAAAAGATGTTAAATTTTGTAGAATATTTTTTTCCTCTGTGTCATTGAATATTGATAAAGAATTAGAAGCCAAGTTAATATAATGTTGAGCTTTAAGATAGCAGGCATCAATTATCTTATAATTTTTAATTAATGATAAAGCAAAATCTAGATCGATCTCATCTCTTGATTTTTTAGAGAAAATATTTCTAAGTTTTTCTCTCTCTTTATGATTAGCTTTTTGAAATAATAAAATTATAGGAAGAGTTACTTTGCCCTCGTAAAAATCTTTTCCAATTTTTTTTCCAAACAGTTTTAATTCAGAATTGTAATCTAAAGTATCATCAGCTATTTGAAACGTTAGTCCTAAATTTCTACCATAAAATTCTAAAGCCTCTTTTTCTTTAGTTTGCATATTCGATAATATAGCACCAACTTTTGTAGATGCTGCAAATAGTTCTGCAGTTTTTGCTGATATAATTTTTAAATAAGTTTCTTCTAGCATGTCAACTTCACCTTGATGCTGAAGTTGCAATATTTCTCCTTGAGCTATCTTTGAGGATGTTGATGACAATAATCTTAAAACCTCCATATTTCCATCTTCAACCATCATTTCAAAACATCTGCTCAGTAAGTAATCTCCTGCTAAAACTGAGGAATGATTATTCCAAATTTTGTTTAATGTTTTTTTGCCTCTTCTTACTGAACTGTTATCTATTACATCATCATGCATTAGAGTTGCTGCGTGTATTAGTTCAACACAAGCTGCAAGGTTTATGTCCCTCGTTCCTTTTGTATAACCACATAATTTTGTTGAACCTAGAGTTAGTAAAGCCCTTAATCTCTTTCCACCTGTATCGAGATGATAGTTTGTCATTTTTTGAACCAACTCTACATCACTCTCTAATTTTGACTTTATTCTTTCTTCAACTAACATTAATTTATCCTCTACAGAATTTTTAAGTTGAAAATATGAATTATTAATCTTGTTTTTTAATTGTATGACCTTACCCATTAATTGAGCAAATTAGTATATTAGGTTACTTTTGATACTTATCAATTGACGCACCTGAATCTTCAATTATAAGGTGTCTTTATATTCATAAAAAAATTCTATAAATATTTAAAATGCTCTCTTATTTTAAAAAGAAAAAAATTATTCCTCATATTAAACTAATTGGTGTAATTGGGAATGTAGGAAAGTTTAAACAAGGCATAGATTTTTCTAGTCAAGAAGATATCATTTTAAAAGCATTTTCAGTTAAAAAAGCGCCATGTGTAGCTATTACAATAAACTCTCCAGGAGGTTCTCCAGTTCAATCACATTTAATTTATAGCCTAATTAGACAACAGGCAAAAAAAAACAAAAAAAAAGTAATAGTTTTTGCTGAGGATGTTGCAGCCTCCGGTGGGTATTTAATAGCATGTGCAGGTGATGAAATTTACGCAAACTCAAGTTCAATAATAGGCTCGATAGGAGTTATCTACTCCTCTTTTGGTTTTACAGAATTAATAAAAAAGATAGGTGTTCAGAGAAGAGTGCATACTGCTGGGAAAAACAAAAGTACATTGGACCCATTTTTAGATGAAAAAAAGGAAGACATTGAAAGATTAAAAAATATTCAATTAGATTTACATAAAGATTTCATAGAGGTGGTTGAAAAAAGCAGGTCATCAAAACTTAAAAAATCTGAGGTAGAATTATTTTCAGGTGAATTTTGGTCAGGTAGAAAAGCCAAAGATCTTGGTTTGATAGATGAGATAGGAAATGCAAATCAGGTATTAAGAGAAAAATTTGGAGAGGATGTTGTTATTAAAAAATTTGAAAAATCAAAAAGTTGGCTTAGTAAAAAATTATCGTCTTCAAATGACCATATCGATCAATTAGCAAATATATTAGAGGAAAAATCAGTTTGGCAAAAATATGGCCTCTAAAAAAAATAAAAAAAAACCAAAATTTCAAACTTTTCAAGATACAATTATTAATCTTCAAAAGTTTTGGAGTAAAAATGGATGTGTAATCTTACAACCTTATGATATGGAAGTTGGAGCTGGAACATTTCACCCAGCTACTACTTTAAGATCACTTGGGCCCAAGCCATGGAAAGCAGCTTATGTTCAGCCTTCAAGAAGACCTACAGATGGAAGATACGGAGATAATCCAAATAGACTTCAGCATTATTATCAATTTCAAGTTATAATAAAACCCTCTCCACTAAATATTAAAAAACTTTATTTAAATAGTTTGTCGGTAATTGGAATTAATCATAAAGACCACGATATTAGATTTATTGAGGATGATTGGGAAAGCCCAACTCTAGGAGCTGCAGGACTTGGATGGGAAGTATGGTGTGATGGAATGGAAATATCTCAATTTACATATTTTCAACAAATGGCAGGTTTTGAATGTAAACCAGTTTCAGTAGAGATAACCTACGGCCTTGAAAGAATTTGTATGTTTACCCAGCAGAAAAAAAATGTTTATGATTTAGTTTGGAATAATGAAGGTATTGATTACAGGAAAGTTTTCCATCAATCAGAAAAAGAATTCTCAGCTTATAACTTTGAGCATGCCAATACAGAAAATTTATTTAAAATATTTGATATGCATGAGAGTGAGGCAAAATCATTAGTTGAAAAAAATATATCTTTACCTGCATACGATCAATGTTTGAAAGCAAGCCATATATTTAACGTATTAGATGCTCGTGGAGCAATTAGTGTTGCTCAAAGAGCAGAATATATTGGTCGAATAAGAGAAATCACAAAACAAGCTGCTAGAATTTGGGTACAGTCGCAAACATAGAATGTCAGAATTTTTTTTAGAGCTATTTAGTGAAGAAATTCCTGCTGGTCTTCAAAAAAATTTAAGAGAAAAAATTTTTGAAGACTTTAAAAATTTATTTGAGAAAAAATCAATAAAATCAAAAAAAAATTTTGCTTTTTCAACTCCGAATAGGTTAGTTTTAGTTTTTGAGGATCTAGATAAACAAATTAAAAGCAAATCTAAAGAGATAAGAGGTCCTAAAACTAGCGCTCCTGAACAAGCGTTGGAGGGTTTTTTGAGATCAAACAAAATTGCCAAAAAGGATTTATTTAAAAAAAAAACTGAAAAGGATGAATTTTATTTTTACAAAACTGCAGCAACTTCATTAAATACACATGATTTACTTACTGAATTCATTCCAAAAATTTTGAGTAACTATCAATGGAAAAAATCAATGAAATGGGGCGAATTTGATTTGAATTGGGGAAGACCATTGAAATCAATTTTATCAATATTTGATAAAAGAATTATAAGTTTTAAATTTCATCATTTGATTTCTTCTAATTTGACTTTTTTAGATAAAGATTTTGAGGATAAAAAAAGATCTTTTGAAAATTTTAAGAAATATGAAAAATTTTTTGAAAACAATGGGGTTATTATTAATCAAAATAAAAGATTAAAAATAATCAATAAATCTTTTTTAAATATATTGGGAAAAAAAAGATTAAAAATTAATGAAAATCCCAAATTAATGGATGAAGTTGTAAATTTAGTAGATAGCCCAAATATTTTATTGTGCAAATTTGATAAAAAATTTTTATCAGTTCCTAAAGAGATTTTGACTTTAACAATGGAGTCTCACCAGAAATATTTTCCAACATTTAACGACAAAAATGAAATTACGAATGAATTTTTAATTGTAATAAATAAAAAAGACAAAAAGGGACTAATTAAGATGGGCAATGAAAGAGTAGTTGATGCAAGATTAAGTGATGCAGAATTTTTCTGGAATAAAGATAAAACTCAAAATTTAGTAAAAAAAGTGTCAGAATTAAAATCAATGAATTTTTTTAAAGGTCTTGGATCTTATTTTGACAAAGTTCAACGAATGAGAAAAATTGGTGGAATGATTTCAGACGAATTGTTAATTAGTAAAGAGAAAGTAGAATTGTTATCATCAATTTGTAAGACTGATCTCACTTCTGATCTTGTTGGTGAATTTCCTGAACTTCAAGGAATTATGGGAGGGTATTTTTCTGAATATCAAGGATTTGATAAAGATATTTATATTGCTATTTCTGAGCAATATTTGCCAATTGGACTCAATTCAACTGTTCCAAAAAAACCATTCAGTGTCGCTCTATCAATAACAGATAAGGTTGATACCTTAGTTGGATTTTTTGGTATTAACGAGAAACCAACAAGTTCAAAAGATCCATTAGCATTAAGGAGAATTGCTCTAGGTATAATAAGAACCGCTATAGAAAATAGAAAGAATTTTAAATTTAATGATCTTTTGAATTATTCCGCACGTCTTTATGATGATCAAGGATACAGCCTTAAAAATAAAGATTTACAAAAAGAATTACAGGATTTTTTAAAAGATAGATTTAGATATTATCTTAAGGAGAAAGAAATACGTTACGATATAATCGAGGCTACTTTATCATCATTTTCAATAAATGAGTTATTTTCCTCTTTTGAAAAAGCAAAATGTCTTAATAAGGTAATTAATAGTCAAATTGGTATAGATATCAATTCAAGTTATAAAAGAGCATCAAATATTTTAGATCTCGAAATGAAAAATAATGAGATTGAAATAAATGATACAACTGATCCTGGTATTTTTAAAAGTGATTTTGAAAAAAACTTATATAAAAAAATTAATGATATTAAAAAATATTATTCAACCATAAACAGCGATGAAAATTATGAAAAATCATTATCAATTTTAGCTGAAACTAAAAAAGAAGTTTTTGAATTTTTTGATAATGTTAAAGTTAATGAAGATAATGAAACTTTAAGAAAAAATCGTTTGGAACTTATTAATATGTTATGTAAAACGTTTCAAAATTATATAAATTTTCAATTTTTAAAAGCTCATAATGAATAAGTTAATTCTTAATTTTAAATCTAAAGATTCAAAAAAAATAAAAAGTCCCCAAAATTTTTTAGGTGGTAAGGGCGCAAATTTATCTGAAATGGGAAGACTAGGTTTACCAGTACCTTCTGGTTTTACTATCTCAACAAAAGTTTGTGAAATTTTTTATAAGAATAAAAAAAAATTAAACTCCAAATTAATTAGCCAAATAAAAAAAGAAATTAAAATAATAGAAAAAGATGTATCAAAAAAATTTGGAGATTTGAAAAATCCTCTTCTTTTATCAGTTCGGTCTGGTGCAAGAGTTTCAATGCCAGGCATGATGGATACAATTCTGAACTTAGGACTAAATGACAAAACAGTTATTGCTTTGGCTAACAAAACATCTAATGGAAGATTTGCGAAAGATAGTTATAGAAGATTCATTCAGATGTATGGAAATGTGGTTATGGGTGTTGAAAGTTACAACTTTGAGGAATTAATAGAAAATTACAAGCTAACCAAGGGTGTTTTGATGGATACAGATCTTGATGAAGAGGACTGGGATGGGTTGATAAAAGATTTTAAGAATGTGGTTAAACAAAAGACAAATAAAGATTTTCCTCAAGATGTTTATCATCAATTATTAGGGGCAATAAGTGCTGTTTTTTTATCTTGGGAAAGCAAAAGAGCGAAAGTTTATAGAAAGTTGAATCAAATTCCTTCTGAATGGGGAACTGCTGTTAATGTTCAATCTATGGTTTTTGGAAATATGGGCAATGATTGTGCAACAGGAGTTGTCTTCACTAGAAACCCTTCAGATGGATCAAATAATATTTATGGAGAATATTTGATTAATGCTCAGGGAGAAGACGTCGTAGCTGGAACCAGAACTCCACAGTATATTACAAAGAAGGCAAGAAAGGAGGCGAAAGTTAATGATAAATCTATGGAAGAGTCGATGCCAAAAGTATATTACGAATTATATAAAATTTTAAAAAAACTCGAGAAACATTATAAGGATATGCAAGACGTAGAATTCACTGTTGAAAGTGGTAAACTTTGGATACTACAAACTCGGTCTGGAAAAAGAACATCAAAATCTGCAGTAAAAATTGCTGTTGACATGGTTAAAGAAAAGTTGATTACTAAAAATGATGCTATTTTAAGAGTTGATCCAAACTCCTTAGATAATCTTTTGCATCCCACTTTAGACGAGAAAAGTTCAATCAACGTTATAGCAAATGGTCTTCCCGCGTCCCCTGGTGCAGTAAGTGGAAAAGTAGTTTTCACTTCTGAAGAAGCTGAAAGATTAAATGATATGATGCAAGATACGATTTTAGTTAGAGTTGAAACTTCTCCAGAAGATATTCAAGGTATGTATGCTGCAAAGGGAATTTTAACCTCAAGAGGTGGTATGACTAGTCATGCTGCAGTTGTAGCAAGAGGAATGGGCAGACCTTGTGTTTCTGGATCAAGTGAAATTGATATTAATTATGAAAAAAAAATTTTCAAAACATTATCTGGGGAAGTTAAAGAAGGTGATATAATAACTATAGATGGTTCTTCAGGAAGGATTATTTTAGGAAATGTACCCACCGTTAAGCCTGAAATTTCAGGTGATTTTTCAAAATTAATGGAATGGGCCGATAATATTAGAAAATTAAGGGTTAGAACAAATTCTGAAACTCCCACGGATACGAAAATTGCAAGAGATTTTGGCGCTGAGGGTATTGGCCTGTGTCGAACAGAGCATATGTTTTTTGATGAGGAGAGAATTTTGTCAGTTAGAGAAATGATCTTATCAAAAAATCAAGAGGATAGATCAAGTGCTCTTAAAAAGCTTTTGCCTTTTCAAAAAAAAGATTTCATTGAAATATTTAAAATCATGCAAGGACTTCCAGTTACAGTGAGATTACTAGATCCACCGTTGCATGAATTCTTACCTAGATCTGAAAAAGAAATTACTGAAGTTGCTAGAGCTGTTAATACAGATGTAAATGAAATTAGAGCAAGAATAGACGAACTTCACGAACAAAATCCTATGTTAGGTCATAGAGGTTGTAGGTTAGGAATTTCATTTCCAGAAATTTATGAGATGCAATGTAGAGCAATTTTTGAAGCTTTGATAGATTTAAAAAAAGCTAATCATAAATCTGCTTTTCCTGAGATAATGGTCCCGTTAGTTTCTACAGAGGCAGAGATAAAAATTATGAAAGACCTTGTAATAAAAATTGCAAAAGAAGTTCAAAAAGAGAAAAAAACTAAGATAGAATTCTTAGTTGGTACTATGATTGAGCTACCTAGAGCTGCAATAAAAGCTAAAGAGATTGCAAAACACGCTGAATTTTTTAGTTTTGGTACAAATGATTTAACTCAAACTACATTTGGAATAAGTAGGGATGATAGTGGTAAATTTTTAAATGATTACATTGATAACAAAATTTTTACAGTTGATCCATTTGTATCTATTGATGATGGTGTTAAAGATTTAGTGGAAATTGCAGTTGAAAAAGGAAAAAAACAAAATAAGAAAATTAAATTAGGAATTTGTGGAGAACATGGAGGAGATCCTGATAGTATTCAATTTTGCTCAAAGATTGGCTTAAATTATGTATCTTGTTCCCCTTATAGAGTTCCAATAGCTAGACTTGCAGCTGCACAAGCTGAGTTAAAAAAAAGAATAAAATTCAAATTTTAGCGATTTGCCTAAATTTCTAATTTAAAATCTATCGCTGGCGCGCTGTGTGTAATGCTCCCAACTGAAATTCTATCAACACCCGTAGCAGCTATTGCTTTAACAGTCTTTATATTAATATTTCCAGAGGCCTCAGTTTCATAATATTGTCTAGCAATCTTAACTCCTTCTTTTAAACTTTTAATATTCATATTATCAAATAAAACAGTGTCAAATTTTAAACCCATTATCTTTTTAAGCTGACTTAAGCGATCAACTTCAACAGTAATTTTTTTTTTTTTCTTGTTTTTAATCGCTAGTAAAACTAGATCCCTAATATTAGAGCTAGCAATATGATTATCTTTGATCAAAAATTCATCACTTAAATTAAATCTATGATTTGTACCACCTCCTAATTTAACAGCATATTTTTGAATAACTCTTAAATTTGGAATAGTTTTTCTTGTACAACAAATTTTACATTTTTTTCTGGTTAATTCTAAAAATCTATTAGTAATTGTAGCTATGCCTGAAACATGAGATAAGAAATTTAAAGCAACTCTCTCAGCAATTAATATGTTTTGAGCATTCCCTTGAATGATAGCAATTAATGAATTTTTTTTTACTGGTGATCCATCTTTCTTTTTGACAGTAAATTTAATTTTACTGTCAATTAATTTAAATGCTTCTTTTGCAAATAACAAACCCCCAACAATGGCTTTTTGATTTGATATTAATTTAATTTTAATATTTTTTTTATTTTTTATTAAATTTGATGTTATATCACCTAATGGGTATAGATCTTCATTAAGAGCTAATTTGACCGCACCTTTTATAAAATTATTACTTAGTTTAATTCTTGCCACAAATTGTTATCTTCCGATAGCAACCATCTTTTCAACTGACAATCTTGCTTTCTTGATTGTCTCTTGGTCCATTTTAATTTCACCAGTTTCATTTTTCAAACAATCTAAGATTTTTGGTAAAGTTATTTTTTTCATATGAGGACACATATTGCATGGTCTAATAAATTCCACATTTGGATTTTCTACTTGAATATTATCACTCATTGAACATTCTGTTACCATCATAACCTTCTTAGGTTGGTTGTCTTTTACATAATTTATCATACCTGAAGTTGATCCCGCAAAATCACTTGCCTTGATTACCTCTGGTGGACATTCTGGGTGTGCAATAATTTTAATACCAGGATTATTTTTTCTTATATTAATTATTTCATTTTCATCAAATTGATCATGAACAATGCAGATTCCTTTCCAAGATATGATCTCCACATCCGTCTGAGAGGCCACATATTTTGCAAGGTAATCATCAGGTAGAAAAATTACTTTTTTGACTCCTAATGATTTTACAATTTTAACTGCATTCGCTGATGTGCAGCAAACGTCAGTCTCAGCTTTTACATCAGCAGACGTGTTTACATATGAAACCACTGGTACGCCAGGATATTTTTGTTTTAACAATCTAACATCCTTGCCAGTGATCGAAGATGATAATGAACATCCTGCTTTCATATCTGGTAACAAAACTTTTTTATTTGGACTCATAAGTTTGGCTGTTTCAGCCATAAAATGTACTCCAGCCATTACAATTATATCAGCAGAGGTTTTAGAAGCCTCAACAGCAAGCGCTAATGAGTCTGCAGAAAAATCTGCTATACCATGATAAATCTCAGGCGTCTGATAATTATGTGCCAGAACTACAGCATTTTTCTCTTTTTTAAGTTTATTAATCTCATAAATGTATGGGGCATGAATTGACCATTCGATTTCAGGCATTACCTTTGAAATCTTTTGATAGATTGGATCAGTAGCATTTTTTACTTCTTGACTAAATTCCATAACTAAATTTATCAATTTGAAACCTTCTTGTCATTGATTTAATGTGGGTCATATTGCGGTCATGCTGAAATTGGTAGACAGGCACGGTTGAGGGCCGTGTGGACCTAGTCCATGAGAGTTCGAGTCTCTCTGACCGCACCAAAATTTTGAATTTTATTAATATATTTTAATTATCGGATTAATATCAAAATCCCATATTGGACCAATTATCTTTATCATTGTATCTATCAAGCTCTTTTTTTGTTACTGGTCTAAATAAAATCCAAACTACTACTAGAGCTAACAAAATAAGTATGACTGTTTCCATGACTATAAAATAAATTTTTTACAAGAAATATTCACTGTGACTTAAAGTCATTTAAAGGGGCGTTCTGTTGCCAGGTGCCCCGAACCCCGTTTACTTAATTAACAAAGTTAATTAAGCAGCAAGTGCGTAACTTTCGTTAGCAATTATAAAATAGCCCTTTACGGAGGAACAATTCCGAACGAAAGAATAACCTTTAGTCATCCGTCGAATCTAGTTCACCCCCATAAGTTGTAAATGGTGGAGGTGGTGGGTACTGCCCCCACGTCCGCAATGGTTATTACGAGATTCGTTTATCGTCATAGTTGGAAAACCAACGTGATTAATATAAAAGTAATTGTTAAAGATTCAACAAATTATTCATGAAATTAACTAAAGAACAGCAACAAGAAATTAAAGATCAGCAGTCTCAGGAAAATAAAACTAAAAGAGTTACAGTTGCTGAACTTGAAAATATTCTCTATGAGGCTATCCCTATTTTGGATCATGGTTTTATAAGAGTAATTGATTATATGGGTGACGATACTTCTATCGTTCAAGCAGCTAGAGTTTCATACGGTAAAGGTACAAAAAAAATTTCAACAGATGCAGGACTTATAAAGTATTTAATGAGACACTGGCATAGTACTCCATTTGAAATGTGCGAAATAAAATATCATGTTAAGCTTCCAATCTTCATAGCCCGTCAATGGATTAGACATAGGACAGCAAACGTAAATGAATATTCTGCAAGATATTCCATTTTAGATAAAGAGTTTTATTTACCAGCAGTAGAAAATTTAGCTGCACAATCTCAAAGTAATAGACAAGGAAGAGGAGACGTTCTTTCAGGCGATCAAGCCAAAAAAGTTTTAGATTTATTAAAAAAAGATGCAGAACAAACTTATGACAATTATGAAACTATGCTTAATGAAAGATATGATGGCTCTGTAATCGATGAAAAACAAGTTGGTTTAGCAAGAGAACTAGCAAGGATGAATTTAACACTTAATACTTATACCCAGTGGTATTGGAAAACCGATCTTTTAAATTTAATGAATTTTTTAAGATTAAGAGCTGATCATCATGCACAATTTGAAATCAGAGCTTATGCCGATGCAATGTTAGATACTGTTAAAAGATGGGTACCAATTACTTATGAAGCATTCTTAGATTATAGAGTGGGAGGCACCGAAGTATCCTCAAATGGTAAAGAAATAATTAAAAAATTAATTAGTGGTGAAAAAATTAATCCTGAAAAATCAGGATTATCCAAACGTGAATGGAATGAGTTAATGACTTCTTTTGATCTAAAAGATAAGTTGATATAGTCTCCAAAAAAAACAAAGTATTGATGAAACTTATAAAAAAAATATTTTTCATAATTATTTTCTTTTTTTTGAACGTAAATGCTTTTGCATTTACAGATCCTAATAATGTTGATAATTTTGATATCAGTGATGAAACAACTTCGACTACAGTAAAATTTAGTCGAGATGGTAAGACAATGTTTATTTTAGGTGTTAACACTGATACTATAAGACAATATTCACTTAGTACTGCATTTGATTTATCATCTCCACCTGTAGCAGTAAAGACTTTCGACATAGGATCAATTCAAGATGCACCTCAAGATATAGAATTTAATTCAGATGGAACAGTTTTATTTGTTATTAATAGAGAAATTGGAAATAGAGGAATACATCAATGGGACTTAAATACACCTTATGACATAGGTGGTCTTACTGATACAGACGGAAAACGTACTTCATTAAATGGAGATTTAAGGGGATTTAAATTTTCTAATGATGGAAAAAAATTATTCACAATAACTCAAACTTCATCGACTGTAGGAACAGTTACCGAATATACTTTATCGGTTGCTTATGATCTTGACACATTAAGTCAAACAAATACTTTAACATCAACTTTTTCTGGTGAAGGAAGACGTCAAGGTATAAATTTTAGTTCAGATGGTTACAAATTATTCATCTCAAATTCTGCAACATCTGCAATAAGCCCTCTGAAAGAAAGAAATTATATAAGGGAATTTTCTTTAATCTCACCATTTAATATTTCAAATCCTACTAATAATGGAGACTTTCAACCTAGTTACGCAGATGATTTTAGAATTACTGGTTTAACATTTAATAATGATGGATCGAAAATGTTTCATACTGATTTTACGAATAATAATGTGTACGAATATACTTTATCTTGTGGATTTGGTGTTAAAACTTGTACAGATCCGACTAATGACAAAGATGATGTTGCTTCAATAGAATCTCAGTCAGAGGCAACAAAAAAATTGATACAACATACAACTTATCCAGTACTCAATCGAATGGAATGGTTAAGGCGAAATAGCGGGAGAATAAATTTAACAAATCAAAATATAAAGTTTCAATTTAATAATGAAATTTTAAATTCCTTAACAGATGCATTAATTCCTCTTTATTTCTCAAATGGTAATTCAAATGATGTAAATGATCAAAGTTCAAACTGGTCTTTTTGGAGCGAGGGCACTATAAGTATTGGGAAAGTTGGTGACGACTCAGCTTCCTCTGCAAAAGATATCAGCTCATCAGCACTTACACTCGGTGCAGATAAAAAAGGTGAAGATAATATCATGAGAGGTATTGCATTAAGATTTGGCGCTGATGATATAGATGTTGGTACCTTAGGAAGTGCACTTGATATGAGCTCTTTTGCTTTAACTTTTTATTCAAGTAAACCAAAGGGAGACCAAAGATTTACAGACAGCTTATTAGGTATGAGTTTTATAAATTCTAATTTAGTTAATAATAGTGGTTCTGCTTCAACAGATGGTGAAAGATACGGTGAACAATTATATGGTTCTTTAAGTTTAAGAGATACATTTTCAAAAAACCGATTAAATTTTACACCTAAATTGAAAATTAATTATGGAATAACACATCTAGGAGCTTACAAAGAAACTGGAGCTGCAGGATTGAACTTAGAATATAAGGATCAATATATTGGAAACTTTACATCATCTATAGGAACAAGTTTAGATAATACTTACGATTTTGAAGTAGGATCCTTTATTCCATATTTTGATTTTGAGTATTATGCAGATATGAGTCCAGCTTCAAAACAAAAATTCTCTTATGTGTCTAATGGTGAGAGTTTTACTTTAAAAAATATTGAAAATTCTACTCATAATTTTATGGGTGGTATTGGATTTGATTTTATTTCAGAAAATGGGCTTACGCTGATGAGTAAATACACCAGAGATCAAAGCCAAAATAGTAAAAATGATAATTTTATTATTGCTTTGGATTATAGAGGTTCTCAAAATTCTTCTTATGCTATGTCTGTGCAAGATACTTCAACTAAGCTTTCTCATAACCGAGAAATTAACGGTTTTAACATTAACTTAGATAGTCATTATGACTTTTTTCAAGATGATCCAGAATACGGAGTTTATTTAAAGGTCTCTAATGAATACTAGTTTTTTTTTAAATTGTAATAAATAATAAAATAAATTGCTGCTAATCCATCTTTCCACGTAATCTTTTTACCTTCCTCATATTTTCTACCAAAATATTTTACTCCAACCTCATAAATTTTAAGATTTTTTTTAGAAATTTTAGCCGTTACCTCTGGTTCAAAACCAAATCCATCTTCTCTCAAATTAATATTTTTAATAACGTCTTTTTTAAAAACTTTGTAACAGCATTCCATGTCGGTTAGATTTAAATTGGTAAACATGTTACTTAAAAGAGTTAAAAATTTATTTCCAATTGTATGCCAAAAATATAATACTCTAGTCTCTTGCCCTCCTATAAATCTTGATCCATAAACAACATCAGCGTGATTATTTAAGATAGGGTCTATCAAATTATTATAATCGGATGGGCTATATTCTAAATCTGCATCTTGGATTAATATGATGTCTCCAGTTGCTTCTTTAAGCCCTTGTTTTACGCAATACCCTTTACCTTTGTTTTGATCGTTTAAAATTAATTTAATTTCATTATCTTTTTTGTAATTTTCTAGAATTTTCCTAGAATTATCAGTTGAGGAATCATCTACAACGATAATTTCTTTTTCAATAGTTTTCTCATTTTTCACTCTGTCTAAAATAACCGCAACAGTATCTTGTTCATTAAAACAGGGTATAATGATACTAAGTTTCATAAATTGATTTTATTAATCTTAGGACTTTATTTCATTAATTATCTAAACAGCAAGATATTTTTAAAAAGGTATTATCTTAGTTTGTAAATATTAAGACGACCAATTTCTTTTAATAAAATAATTTTTTCTTTTTTTAATGGAGGATTAGATATGTTGTAAGTAATAATATAATCATTATCTTCAATTGATCTGTTTTGAATTCCTTCTTGATTATTTTTTAAGTTATAGGATCTCATTAAAATATAATCGTACTCTCTACCTCTTACATAAACTCCAGGATAATACTTTAAATATTTTTCTCCAAACCTGTTGACCCAATTGTATCTTTTATCATTAAAGCCATATCCAACTTTGATGATTTCATCATTAACGTTTTTTCTCCAATCCTTTACAATATATTCTATAGCCTGTTGTTTTTGAATTAAGGGAACGTCTGCATCTGTTAAAATTTTTCCTTTATAATCCTTATGATCGTTGTAAATAAAATATCCACCACACAAATTAACAGCAATAAAAGTCACTAATAAAGATAAGGTGCAAAATTTTAGATATTTATTAAAACTTTGTGAAAACTGAATTATCCAAGGAGTTAAAAACCAAATAATAAAAAATAATGGTAATAAGTGAACTTGCATATCTAATCGCGCACCTTTAACCCAATTGGGTGAACCCAGGATTGCACCAAATACTATAACTAAAAATATGAACAAATAAGATGTGAAGATAAAAAATAAAATTTTCTTATCTTTGACTGTGAAAAATCTTTTAAAGAATAGATAAAAAATTAGTAACAGATAAGATATTATTGATTGGACAATTAGAATAATAGAATTAATTTTAAGAAGTAAAATTGAGATTTCAGATAGTGGACCATCATAAATAATTTTTAACTCTCGCAACTGTTGTTGGCTATAATGAAAGATGCTCCAAAAGGGTGAGGAAATTGTATCTAAACCATTATGTTTAAAAGCTCCACTGATATCTCCTGCAGCATAAAAAATACTCCAATAAGGATAACCAATTATAATACTAAAAAATTCTTTTAAATTTATTGATTGGTCTAAATAGCCAAACAACTTTATATCATTGATAATAAGATTTTTTAAAAAAGGGTACCAAATAAAATAAGAAAATAAAATTATCATTACAAAGATTGCGAGGAAAGGTTTTAGTATCTTTTTAAAATTAATTTCTGATGGATAAAAGAAAAAGACAAAAAAAGAGGAAAATAAATATGCAATCGAATTTGAAATTCCTGATAAATAAATAGATGGAGCCATAAAAGCAGGTAAGGCTAAAATTGCAAATTTATTAATACTTGGTTTATTTAAATACAATATAATTAAAATAAAAAATAAAAGATTTACTAATGTTAATACCCATTGATTAGAAAGATGAGCAGAAATTGATCTCAAACACAAACTAAGTATTAAAGGTATGATAATAAAAAGAAATAGTTTCTGATTATTTCTTGATAATATATATCCAAGGACACATATTAACATTAATTGTAATAAACTTAAAAAATAACTACTAAGCCATAAACTTGGTAATTTATTTAATAATTTTGAAAAGTAAATCATTCCATTAGGATTTGGAATATTTTTAGAACTTATTAATCCAACCGGAATTTCAAAAAAGGGATATTTCAAGCTAATCCACATAGTGGACGCTTCATCAACTTGCCACTGTGAAATATTTGACCATAAAGTTCTATCGTATAATGAGAAAATTAGAATTAAAAAAAAAATTAAAAAATTCTTATTCTTAAATAATAATTCTCTCATTTAGAAAAAAATTGATTTTAATTTTTTTGCTAAATCTAAATAAATTTTTGATATTTCATTCTGAGGATCTTTTTCGACGATAGGTAAGCCAAGATCTCCTTGTTTTCCAACGTCTGGATTTATAGGTATTTCTCCTAAGAAATTTTTATTAAATTCTTCTGCAGTTTTTTTTACCCCACCTTCTCCAAAAATATTATATTTTTTTCCATCATCCCCAACAAAGAAACTCATATTGTCAATTAATCCTAAAACTTTCACATTTAATTTATCAAACATTTTTATTCCTCTTTTAACATCTAAAAGGGCAACCTCTTGCGGTGTGGATACAATAATTGCTCCATCCATTTCAATGCCTTGAGAAAAAGTCAATTGTGTATCACCAGTTCCTGGAGGCATATCTACGATTATAAAATCTAAGTCTTTCCAGTTAACCTGTTGGGTAAATGTTTTAATTGCACTTGTTACCATTGGGCCTCTCCATATCATTGGAGTTTTTTCATCTGTCAGAAATCCTATAGACATACACTGGATGTCATATTTGATAACGGGTTCTAATTTTTGACCATCACTTTTTGGTTTCTCATTTATTCCAAACATTTTTGGAATAGAGGGTCCATATATATCAGCGTCCAATAATCCGACTTTACAGCCATTTTGTTTTAAAGCTAAAGCAAGGTTGGTTGCAAAAGTCGATTTTCCGACACCCCCTTTGGCACTTGAAATGGCAATGGTAAATTTAGTTCCGTTAATTGGCTTCTTTTCACGTGAGCTTCCACTCAGTTTTTTTCTCATTGCGTCACTTAATTCTGGCTTTTCCTTTGGCATTTAATGATCTTACCTTGTTTTTCCGTATAAAGACATTATATAGATTGGCACTATGTCAGATGATTTTAGACAAAGCGGTGGAAGCCCATGGGGTAAGCCTCCAGGAGGAGGAGGAAGTGGAAACGGTTCAGGTAGAGGTCCAACTCCACCAGATATCGATAAAATCATAAGAGAATTTCAAGAAAAATTAAAAAAATTTTTACCAGGTGGAAGTTCGTCAGGCGGAAAACAAGCGATATTAGTTTTAATCATTCTAGGTTTTGTTTGGTTGGCAAGTGGTCTTTACAGAGTACTGCCAGATGAACAAGGTGTAGTTTTAAGATTTGGAAAGTTTGTGAAAACTACTCAACCAGGATTAAATTATCACATCCCTTTTCCAGTAGAGTCTGTACTAACCCCAAAAGTTACTAAGGTTAACAGAATAGATATAGGTTTTAGATCTGAAAGAGACAGTGGATTTTCTTCTCAAGGAGGAGTTGCTGATGTTCCACAAGAAAGCTTAATGTTAACTGGAGATGAAAATATAGTTAACATAGATTTTTCAGTATTTTGGGTAATTAAAGATGCTGGAAATTTTTTATTTAAAATTCAAGATCCAGAAGGTACTGTAAAAGCTGCAGCTGAAACTGCAATGAGAGAAGTTATTGCTCGATCAGATATTCAACCTATTCTTACAGAGGGAAGATCTTTAATAGAAACCGACACACAAGAAATAATTCAAAAAATTTTGGATGAATACACAAGTGGTATTCAAATTACCCAAGTTCAAACACAAAAAGCCGATCCACCAGATCAAGTAATTGACGCCTTTAGAGATGTCCAAGCTGCAAGAGCTGATATGGAAAGATCTAAAAATGAAGCTGAAGCATATGCGAATGATGTAATACCAAGAGCTAGGGGTGAAGCGGCAAAAATATTGCAAGCTGCTGAAGCATATAAAAAAGAAGTTGTTGCAAAAGCAGAAGGTGAAGCGAGTAGATTTTTAGCAATTTATAATGAGTATAAAAATGCAAAATCAGTGACACAAGAAAGAATGTATTTAGAGACAATGGAAAAAGTTCTAGCAGACATAGATAAAGTAATTATTGAAAAGAATGCTGGATCAGGTGTAGTGCCGTATTTGCCACTGCCTGAATTAAAAAAGAAAGTGACTAATTAAATTATGAATATGGGTAAAGTTATTGCTGGTATAAGTGTTGCAATTGCAGCTACATTATTTTTTTCAATCTTTATTGTAAAAGAAGTAAATCAAGCTATCGTTTTACAGTTTGGAGATCCGAAAAGAATAATTGTAAAACCAGGTTTGAATTTCAAAATTCCATTTATCCAAAACGTGGTATTTTTAGATAAAAGAATTTTAAACTTAGACACTCCACCAGAGGAAGTAATTGCCTCAGATCAAAAAAGATTAATTGTGGATGCTTTTGCAAGATTTCAAATAGTTGATCCTTTAAAATTTTATATTTCTGTGGGAAATGAACGGGTTGCTAGATCAAGATTAGCGACAATTATCAATTCAAGAATTAGAAATGTTTTAGGTCAGCAAGAACTTCAAACTTTATTATCTGAAGATAGAACAAAGCAAATGGCTTTAATTCAAGAAGGAGTTAATAATGAGGCCGAAAACTTTGGGATAAAAATTAATGATGTCCGAATAAAAAGAGCCGATCTTCCTCAAGCAAACAGTGATGCGATCTTTAGAAGAATGCAAACTGAGAGGGAAAGAGAAGCAAAAGAATTTAGAGCAAGAGGTGCAGAGATGGCTGTAACGATTACTTCAACAGCGGATAAAGAAGTAACTGTCATCTTAGCTGATGCACAAAAAAAATCTGAAATTATGAAAGGTGAAGGTGATGGTAAGAGAAATAATATATTTGCTAGCGCCTTTGGCCAAGATCCAGAATTCTTTGCATTTTATCGAGCAATGCAAGCATATGAAAAAGCTTTAATTGGCGGTGAAACATCTTTAATTTTATCACCTGACAGTGAGTTCTTTAAATTCTTTGGAAATATAAAGCAGCCCCAATCTAATTAAACTTTGATGAGGGAATTGATCATAGCTTTTGGTCTATTCTTATTTATAGAGGGTCTTTTATATGCCATATTTCCAGCAAAAATGAAAAGTATGTTAAAAAAATTGGAATTAATTAATGATAATCAGCTTAGAAGTGCTGGACTAATTTTTGCATTAATTGGGTTTATCATTATTTACTTTATTAAAAGCTAATATGAATAAATTAAAGATACTCTTTGTAACAACTCTATTAATTTTAAGTTTCCAAGTAAAATCTTTCTCTAAAGAAATACCAGGTTCGTTTGCTGATTTAGCAGAAAAATTAATGCCGTCAGTTGTTAATATTTCTACGACAACGACAATTACAACTCAATCAAATCCGTTTCCTTTCCAATTTCCCCCAGGCTCACCATTTGAGGATATGTTTAAAGAATTTGGTGCACCTCAAGAGAGAAAATCCTCGGCCTTAGGATCAGGATTTATTATAGATGAAAAAGGTATAGTGGTTACAAACAACCACGTAATTCAAGATGCAGAGGATATAATTATTAGAGTGAATGGAGATAAAGAATTTAGGGCAAAAGTAATAGGTTCTGATCCATTATCAGATATTGCTATTTTACAGTTAGAAACAAAAGAAAAGTTTACCCCAGTAAAGTTTGGTAACTCTGATAATGCAAGAATTGGTGATTGGGTTATTGCTATTGGTAATCCCTTTGGTTTAGGTGGAACTGTTACGTCAGGAATAATTTCAGCAAGAAATAGATCTATTGGTTTATCAAGATACGAGGATTATATACAAACCGATGCTTCAATAAATTCAGGAAACTCTGGTGGTCCTTTATTTGACATGAATGGAGATGTGATAGGAATTAATACAGCGATTTTAGGAAGAAGCGGTTCTATTGGAATTGGTTTTGCTATTCCATCCAATAGTGCAAAAATTGTAATTGATCAATTAATTGAATTTGGTGAAACAAAAAGAGGATGGTTAGGAGTAAGAATTCAAGACGTTACAAAAGAAATTGCTGAAGTAGAAAAATTAGATGAACCACGAGGTGCACTTGTTGCAAGTGTTGCAGAAAACAGTCCATCAGATAAAGCAGGAGTTAAAGCCGGAGATATTATTTTAGAGTTCAATGGTGAAAAAATTAAAGTAATGAAAGAACTTCCAATGATAGTCGCAAGAACAGAAGTTGGAAAAAAAGTGAAAGTCAAAATTTGGCGAGATAAAAAAGAGATAACTAAAACTATTACACTTGGCAGGCTAGAGACATCAGAGGACTTTAAAGTTGCAGAAAAAAAATCTAAACCTAAGGAAACAAGAATAGAAAAATTAAAAATAACAGTAAGAGAACTTAATAAAGAAGATATTAAAAATAGGAATTTACCAAATCAAACCTCTGGTTTAGTAATAACTCAGATCGAAGCTGATAGTCCTTTGGCAAAATCGCTTGATATAAATAGTATAATTTTAGAGGCTCAAAAAAAGAAAATAAGATCGATAGATGATTTAAATCAAGCTTTAGATCAAGTGATGAAAACAAGTGAAAAAACTTTGTTATTAGTTATCTATAACAGTCAAAATCAAAGAAGATATATTGGTGTCAAATTGAATTAGTTTATGGATTTAAGATCCAAAATTATCTTAATTTATGGTCCAACAGCATCTGGAAAATCGAATTTTGCTATTAAACTTTCAAAAAAAATCAATGGTGAAATTATTAATGCTGATAGCATGCAAGTTTATAAAGAACTTAAAGTCTTGTCAGCAAGACCCTCTAAAAATAAATATAAAAAGATAAAGCACCATCTTTTTGGATTTCACAGTGTTAAAAAAAAATTTTCTACTGGCGATTGGTTAAAATTAGCTAATCAAAAAATTGAAGATATTAAAAAAAGAAAAAAAGTTCCAATTTTAGTAGGAGGCACAGGTTTATATTTTAAATCCCTAACGGATGGTTTAGTGAGCATTCCAAATATTCCTATCAAATTTAGGGAAAATGTAAGGTCTTTGCACAAAAAAATAGGGAATAAAAAATTTTTTTCAAAATTGATTAAACTTGATCCACTAGTCAAAAACCGAATTAAATCCTCTGATGCCCAAAGATCAATAAGAGCTTATGAGGTAAAATCTTTTACTAAAAAATCAATTTACGAATGGTTTAAAAAAACAAAATCAAATTATCAACAAAAGGATTTTTATAAAATTTATATAGATTTTCCTAAAGACAAATTGGTAGAAAGAATACATCTTAGGACTCAAGAAATGATAAAAAAAGGTGCAATTTCAGAGGTAAAAAAATTTAATAGCCTCAAAGTCAGAAATGATAAAACAGCCTATAAAGCTATAGGTATTAAAGAAGTAAATGAGTATATCCAAAAAAAAATTAAAATTGCTCAGGTTATTGAGAAAATATCAATAAAGACAAGACAATACGCCAAAAGACAAAGGACATGGGCAAACGGAAATATGCAAAATTGGAACAAAATAAATCCAATTCAGTTAACTGACTTTCTAAAAAAGATTTAGATATTACCTACTTAGTCTTGACCAATTAGCACAACTTCAGCTAGATTGGTTTAATGTCAAAATTATATTCAGGAGCTGAAATTGTATTTAAATGTCTTGAAGATCAAGAGGTTGAATTTATTTTTGGTTATCCTGGTGGAGCAGTTTTACCTATTTATGATGAGTTAAAAAACCATTCATCAATCAAACATATATTGGTTAGACATGAACAAGGAGCAGGACATGCTGCAGAAGGATATGCAAGATCATCCGGTAAACCTGGTATAGTTTTGGTTACCTCAGGACCAGGTGCAACTAATGTTGTTACAGCTTTAACAGATGCGTATATGGACTCAGTTCCTTTAATTTGTATTTCGGGTCAAGTGCCAACACATTTAATTGGCACAGATGCTTTTCAAGAATGTGATACAACTGGTATCACAAGACCCTGTACAAAACATAATTGGTTAGTAAAAGATATTAAAGACTTGCCAAAGATTTTACATGAAGCATTTGAGGTTGCAACAACTGGCCGACCAGGACCAGTGTTAGTTGATATTCCAAAAGATATTCAATTTGCAAAGACAAATTATTCAAAACCAAAAAAAATTAAAAAAGTTAATGGCAAGTCTCATAACAAATTTACTCAGAATGAAATTAATGAATTAATTAATTTAATTTCAAAAGCAAAAAAGCCAATGATTTATACTGGAGGCGGTGTTATAAATTCTGGACCAAAAGCAAGCGAAGCATTGAGAGAATTTGTAAGACTAGTAGGTTTTCCTATTACATCTACACTTCAAGGTTTAGGGGCGTTCCCAGGGGATGATAATCAATTTATTGGAATGTTGGGAATGCATGGAACTTATGAAGCAAACAATGCAATGCACGATTGTGATTTGTTAATTAATATTGGGGCTAGATTTGATGACAGAATAACTGGTAAGATCGATGAGTTTTCTCCTAAATCAAAAAAAGTTCATATTGATATTGATCCATCATCAATTAATAAGATTATTAAAGTAGATTTAGCTATAGTTGGTGATGTAAACGAGGTTTTAAAATCGACTATAAAAAAGATTAATCAAAAACAAAATGGTATTAAAGTTTCAAATAAACAAAAAATATCAAAATGGTGGGAGCAAATACAAAAATGGCGTGAGAAAGACTCTTTAGGTTTTATCAATAGTGATAAAACTATAAAACCTCAACACGCTGTACAAAGATTATATGAACTCACAAAATCTCAGGATACTTTTATAACTACAGAAGTGGGTCAACATCAAATGTGGGCAGCACAACATTATAAGTTTAATAAACCAAACAGATGGATGACATCAGGTGGTCTTGGGACTATGGGCTACGGACTTCCAGCGGCTGTAGGTGTTCAAATTGCGCACCCAGATAAACTAGTTATAGATATTGCAGGAGAAGCATCTGTTTTAATGACGATGCAGGAAATGTCCACTGCAGTTCAATATAATTTACCGATTAAAATATTTGTCTTGAATAATCAGTATATGGGAATGGTTAGACAGTGGCAGGAATTGCTTCATGAAAAAAATTACTCTGAGAGTTATTCTGAGGCATTACCTGATTTTGTAAAATTAGCTGAGGCCTATGGTTGCAAAGGTATTAAAGCCTCTAATCCTCAGGAACTTGATGAAAAAATAAAAGAAATGATTGACCATAAAGGTCCAGTAATTTTTGACTGCCAGGTAGACCCAAATGAAAATTGTTTCCCAATGATTCCATCAGGTAAACCACATAATCAAATGATTTTAGGACCTAGTGATAAGGAAGAAAATAAGATTACTGGAAAAGGAAAAGCTCTAGTTTAATGGCAAATCCAAAATCAGCATACAGCATACCAACAAAAAAGGGTAAACCAGATACACATATTATTGTGGTGTGGGTAGACAATGAAGCTGGTGTGTTAGCAAGAGTGGTCGGATTATTTTCTGGAAGAGGATATAATATTGAGTCTTTAGCAGTGGCTGAAATCGATGCAGCAAAAAATATTTCCAGAATAACAATAGTAACTACTGGAACACCTCAAGTAATTGACCAAATAAAATTGCAATTAAAAAAATTGGTTCCTGTTCATAAAGTAGCGGATTTTAAAAGGGAGGATAAAAAAGTAATATTTAAAGAAATGGCTTTACTAAAGGTTGTGGGAAAGAAAAAAAAGATAGAAAAATGTCTTAAAGCATGTAAAACCTACAATCCAGTTATATTGGATAAATCGAGCAAGTCAGTCGTTATTCAAATCACTGCATTAAGACGTGAAATAGACAAAATGAGTAAAAAATTAAAATCTCTTGGCTTAATAAGCACCTCCAGAACAGGTGCAATTGCAATGACCAGAGGAGCAGACGTTTTTAAATAATTAAATAGGAGATAAAAAATGAAAATGTTTTATGAAAAAGATACTGATGTAAATCTCATTAAAGACAAAAAGATTGCAATTTTTGGATATGGAAGTCAAGGACACGCTCATGCATTAAATCTAAAAGACAGTGGAGTTAAAGAAGTTGTTGTAGCTTTAAGAGAAGGTTCTTCAAGTATCGCAAAAGCTGAATCTAAGGGTTTAAAAGTAATGAATTTATCAGATGCTGCAGAGTGGGCAGATGTTGTTATGATTTTAACTCCTGATGAATTACAAGCATCTATATATAAAAATCATATTGAGCAAAGGGTTAAAGAAGGAACTTCGATAGCTTTTGCCCATGGTTTAAATATTCATTATGATTTAATCAGTGCTAGAAAAGATTTAGATGTATTTATGGTTGCGCCTAAAGGACCAGGACATTTAGTAAGAAGTGAATTTGAAAAAGGTGGAGGAGTTCCTTGCTTATTTGCAGTTCATCAAAATGGATCTGGAAAGGCAAGAGATCTTGCTATGTCTTATGCTTCAGCTGTAGGAGGTGGTAGATCTGGAATAATTGAAACAACTTTTAAAGATGAAGTAGAAACAGATTTATTTGGTGAGCAGACTGTTCTTTGTGGGGGTTTAGTTGAATTAATTAAAAATGGATACGAAACTTTAGTTGAAGCAGGATATGAACCAGAAATGGCTTATTTTGAAACAGTTCATGAAGTAAAATTGATTGTCGATTTAATTTATGAAGGTGGAATAGCTAACATGAACTATTCAATTTCAAATACTGCAGAATACGGTGAATATCAGTCAGGACCAAGGATTATTAATAAAGAAGAAACGAAAAAAAGAATGAAAGAAGTTCTAGATGATATTCAATCAGGAAAATTTACTAAGGAATGGATGGAAGAGTGCAAAAGTGGTCAAAAAAACTTTCTAGCAACTCGAGCTAAACTAGCTGAACACCCAGTGGAAAAAGTTGGCGCTAATCTGAGAGCAATGATGCCTTGGATTAGTAAGAAGAAATTAGTAGATAGCGACAAGGGCTAATTTGTAGTCCCATATTGGGCAAAATTTAGTGATTTATTTTGCAATCTAAACGATAGGTTGTATATTCCATTTTGAAAATAATTTACATATGCCAGATAAAGACAAAGTAATAATTTTTGACACAACAATGAGAGATGGTGAACAATCACCAGGTGCCTCTATGAGTGTTGAGGAAAAAATCCAAATTTCTAGAGTTTTTGACGAAATGGGAATTGATATTATTGAAGCTGGTTTTCCAATATCATCACCAGGTGATTTTGAGGCAGTTAGCGCAATTAGTAAAAGTGTAAAAAATTCAATTCCATGTGGATTAGCACGCGCAACTAAAAAAGATATTGATGCTTGTCATGAGTCTTTAAAATTTGCAAAAAGATTTCGAATTCATACTTTTATTTCTACTAGTCCAGTTCACATGAAACATAAGCTTAATATGAATAACGAGCAGGTTCTAGACGCAATTAAAGAGAGTGTCACGTATGCCAGAAAATTTACGGATGATGTTGAATGGTCTTGTGAAGATGGAACAAGAACAGATTTAGATTTTATGTACAAAACAATTGAACTTGCAATTAATTGTGGTGCAAAAACAATAAATATTCCCGATACAGTTGGCTATTCTATACCAGAAGAATTTGCAAAAACTATTACATCAATAAAAAATAATGTGCCTAATATTGATAAAGCAATTCTTTCTGCACATTGTCATAATGATTTAGGACTTGCAGTCGCTAATGCATTATCTGGACTTTCAGCTGGTGTAAGACAAATAGAATGCACTATAAACGGTATTGGAGAACGTGCGGGAAATGCTGCTCTTGAAGAAATTGTAATGGCAATTAAAACAAGAGAAGATCTATTGCCTTATGAAACAGGTATTAAAACAGAATTAATAAGTAAAGCATCTAAAATAGTATCAAATGCAACAGGTTTTCCTGTTCAATTTAATAAAGCAATTGTTGGAAAAAATGCTTTTGCACATGAGTCTGGAATTCACCAAGATGGAATGCTTAAAAATAGAGAAACATATGAAATAATGACACCTGAAAGCGTAGGTGTAAAAAAAACATCTTTAGTTATGGGAAAACATTCTGGAAGACATGCTTTTAAAGACAAATTGAGTGATTTAGGTTACTCAGATGTTACAGATGACGTTGTTCAAGCTGCATTTGGAAAATTTAAAATTTTAGCTGATAAAAAGAAACATATTTATGACGAAGATATTGTTGCATTAGTTGATGATAGTTTAATTATTGATAACAAAATTAATGCAATTAATCTTAAATCATTAAAAGTTTTTGCTGGAACAGGAGAGCCACAAAAAGCAGAAATGACACTGGATGTTTTTGGCGATATTAAAAAAACTTCGCAAACAGGTGATGGACCAGTCGATGCAATATTCAAATGTATCAAGGATCTTTACCCACACGATGTAAAATTATCTCTTTACCAGGTTCACGCTGTAACAGAGGGAACCGATGCTCAAGCAACAGTGAGTGTAAAAATTGAAGAAAATGATAGAACTACTGTAGGACAGTCTGCAGATACAGATACTTTAGTTGCATCCGCAAATGCATATTTGAATGCTTTAAATAAAATGCTTATTAAGAGAGAAAAAAAATCTCTTTATAAAGATATAGAAAAACAAAAAATAAGAGGAGGAGTTTAAATGGGAATGTTTGATAAAATAAAAAATATTTGGAGCCAAGATATGGCCATTGACCTTGGAACAGCTAATACACTTGTAGTTGTTAAAGGTCAGGGAGTAGTTTTAAATGAACCATCTGTTGTGGCGATCGTAGAAAATGGTGGTAAAAAAAATGTATTGGCAGTAGGGGATGAGGCCAAAACTATGCTTGGTAGAACACCTGGAAATATAAGCGCAATTAGACCTTTAAGAGATGGTGTCATTGCAGACTTTATAGTCACAGAGGAGATGATTAAACATTTTATTAAGAAAGTACATAAGGGAAGCAGTTTTGCTAACCCAAGAATATTGATTTGTGTGCCAACAGGTTCTACACCTGTTGAAAGAAAAGCTATTCAAGATAGTGCTCTTGCAGCTGGTGCGAGACGTGTTCAATTAATTGAGGAGCCAATTGCTGCAGCTATCGGCGCGGGTCTTCCAATTTCTGAGGCAACTGGATCAATGGTCGTTGATATCGGGGGAGGTACAAGTGAGATAGCAGTCATGTCTCTTGGAGGACTTGTTTACTCTAAATCTTTGAGAGTTGCTGGAGATGCAATGGATGCTGCGATGATTAACTATATGAGAAAAGAGTATAATTTAATGATTGGGGACAGTACTGCAGAAAAAATTAAAAAAGAAATTGGCACAGCAATTCCATCAAATAATAATACTTACGCTGTTAAAGGAAGAGATTTAAGATCTGGTACTCCTAAGGAAGTTAATATTACAGAGGAAGATACTGCTGAAGCATTAAATGAAATTTTAAGAGATATGGTAAATGGAATTAAAGATGCTTTAGAAAGCACTCCGCCGGAATTATCTGCAGACTTAGTCGATATGGGATTAACTTTAACGGGTGGTGGTTCATTATTAAAAAATATTGATAAAAGGTTTTCAAAAGAAACTGGGTTACCTGTTCATATAGCAGATGATCCATTATCATGTGTTGCAATAGGGACTGGAAAAGCACTAGAGCAAGAACAAACCTTTTCTACTATGCTTACTGAATATTAGGAAAAATGAATGTAAGCAGAGATGATTTTGTAATTGCAATCAGATCTGCTTTTTTAAAAAAACAAACTAAACAAAAGTTTTCATTATTATCCCTAATAACTTTATCTATAATCATATTAATTTTAAGCAATTTTGATTATAAGATTATAAAAACTGTAAGATCAGGAATTAATGAAATTATTTATCGAGGATCATTTGTAATATCAGCTCCTGAGAAAATTGTAAAAAACCTCAACACTGAAATAAGAAATCATTTTGGGCTTTATAGCAATTCAAAAAAAATGGAGAAAGAGTTAAACGAATATAGATCACAAAAAATTTCTCTAGATATCCTTAAATTCGAAAATCAAAAATTTAGACAACAGCTAGATGACTATTTAATTTCTACAGAAATAGTTTTCTCTAAAATTATTATTGATAATAAAAGTCCATTTTTAAGATCAATTGTAATTAATAAGGGATCAAGAGATGGTATTAAAAGTGGAATGGCAGTTTTAGATCAACAATATTTAGTCGGTAAAGTAATCGAAGTAAATTTTGGAACATCTAGAGTTTTATTATTATCTGATATCAATTCAAATATCCCTATTACTATTTCTCCAGGTAATTTATTAGCTATAGCCACTGGAACTGGTAAAGATAAAGCAAAGGTAAATTTCTTAAAAAAAACCCATTTTGATAAAATAACAAACGATTCATTAGTATATTCCTCTGGGACAGGAGGTTTAATAAAAAGTGGAGTTCCAATCGGACGAATAATAAATTTTGACTCAAAAATTGATGAAGACATCAATATTGAATTTTTTAGCGATTTTTCACAATTACAATATGTGTCTGTTGTTGCTTTTGACAAAGTAGAAACAAAAGTGACAGAAAAAATTGATTTAGAAACTTCAGAAACTGAAAATGATGAAGATATAGAGTTACCAACGTTAAAAAAGAAATTGGACTTATTAATAAAAGAGAAGGAAATTAATGACCAGATTACCAATAAAATCAAGATTGAAAATGAGAATTTAAAAAGTCAGCTTTCAAATAGTCAAATCGAAATAATCAATAGACAACAGATTATAGAAAAACAAAATAAAATAATTAAGTCTCATAATATTGACAAAGATGAATTAAACTTTCTAAGATTAAACTTAGAATATGGTGAAAGATGTAGAAAAAAAACTTTCTCAAAAAAAGGATTTAAAGTTGGTACACCTGAATACAAAAATTGCGTGTTAAAAAAAGGAAGATTATAAAATGAGTTATCTGAAAAAAAGCGGGTTCTTAAAACACATCTTCAAATCAGCACCTTTAATAATTTTATTCATTGCAGTCTTAAATGAATTTGATGCAAATTACTTTGGTATCCCATTTTTATCAGTTAATTTAGCTTTCATTTTAATCTTCTTTTGGACATTAAAAAATATCGAGCAATTTGGCTATGGATATATTTTTTTAGCAGGAATTATAAATGATGTTGTAACAGGCTCTCCTTTGGGCTTGAGCAGTTTTTTATACATGCTCATTTGTGTGGCAACAGCTTATTTCAGAAAAATTACCCTACGACCTAATATAACTAAAGATTGGTTATTTTTTTTAATAACTATTTCGTGCGTCAATTCAATATATTACATTATATCATCTTATTTTTTCGATGTAAGTATTGACTACAGATTCTTGTTAACTAATAACATAGCTACATTTTTGATATTCTTTTTATTTTATATTATCTTTAACGCTTACTATAAAAAATTTTTTAGGAAATCTGATGTTTGATGAAAGTGATAATGTTCGTAAAATAAATATAATTAATAGAAGACTGTTTATAATTACAGCCGCAAAAATCTTGGTATTTTTTGGACTTACATCAAGATTATTTTCTCTTCAAGTCAAACAGAATAATAAATACCTAACCCTTTCTGATAAAAATAGAATAAGAGAGTCCAAACTTCATCCAGTTAGGGGAGAGTTTAGAGATTATTTTGGTAATGTGATAGCAGGAAATAACGAAGTTTATCAGCTTCATATTATACCAGAACAAGTAGAAGATTTTAGATACATTACTTTAAGATTAAAAAATATACTTAATTTATCTGAGAGAGAATTTCAAAAAATACACAAAAAAAGAAAAAAGATAAAAGGTTGGGAAACTATTGTTGTTTCTGACAATTTAACATGGGAACAGTTTTCAAAAGTTAATAATTATTTACATGAATTAATTGGTGTTAAGACTGTTTTATCAATTTCAAGAATTTATCCTTTTAATGAAAACTATACTCATGTGTTAGGCTACGTCAGTCAAGCAAATGAGAGGGATATAATTGACAATGAAAATATTAAAGAAAAATTTGTACCGGGCATTAGAGTTGGAAAGACAGGTTTAGAAAAAACTTTTGAAAATGTTTTGTTAGGAGAAAATGATATCCAAAGATTTGAGGTAAACGCATATGGAAGAAAGATAAGCCAATTGAATTATCAAAAAGGTTCAAAGGGTCAAGATCTTAATCTTACAATAGACACTGAGATTCAAAAATTATGCACTGAACTTTTAAAAAATAAAGCAGGCTCAATATGTGTGATGGATATTTTTTCTGGAGAAATTATTGCCATGCAATCATCACCATCCTTTGACCCTAATTTATTTTTGTTTGGTATTAATCAAGATGATTGGCAATTAATTAGAAATAATCCAATGAAACCTTTATTAAACAAAACAATTAATGGAATGTATTCACCTGGATCGACTATTAAACCTATAGTAGCCCTATCAGCTTTAGAAAATGAGGTTATTAATCCAGAGTTTACTGTTCATTGCAAAGGACACAAACATCCTTTGGAATTATATGGTCAAACTTATCATTGTTGGAAAAAAGAGGGGCATGGATTTGTTAATTTGAGAGAGGGAATGAAACAATCTTGTGATACTTATTTCTACGAGATATCTAGGCGACTTGGTGTAGATAGATTAAGTGAAACAGCTAAAAAATTCGGTTTAGGAGAAAAAGTATTTGGAGAATTATTTGAAAATGAAAAAAAAGGATTGGTGCCAAATACGATATGGAAAAAAAATGCTCTTGGACAAAGCTGGGTACTTGGTGAAACAATCATTACTGGAATAGGTCAAGGTTTTATTCAAACAACACCAATACAATTGTGTTTAATGACAGCACAAATTGCAAATGGTGGATATAAAATTTATCCTAAAATAGTATTAAATAATGATCAGCAATATTTAGATAAATACAAAGCCTTATTCAAAAATTCAAAAAATATTAAAATTATTCAAAAAGCTATGTTTAGTTCAACTAATGAAGTTAGAGGAACTTCATATAAATCTCGAATTGATGATCCTAAATATCAGTTTGCGGGTAAAACTGGAACAGCGCAAGTTAAAAGAATAACTGAGAAAGATCGTGAGTTAGATCTCAAAACTTTTGAAATCCCTTATGAGGAAAGAGATCACGCATTGTATGTTGCTTTTGGACCTTACAAAAACCCAAGATATGCTACCAGTATAATTATTGAACATGGGGGATCAGGGGGTACTACTGCAGCACCGATTGCAAAAAAACTTTTTAAATTAATAATTGATCGACATAAATTAAGACAATCAATTAAAGAAAAAAAATACTTGGATATATAAAATGTCGTTCAATAATTTTTCACATGAATTAACTCTTTTTCAAAAAATTAAAAATTACGATTTTTTATTATTATTCTGTATTCTTATCCTCGGAATAACAAGTATTTTTACGATGTATTCAACTGACGGAGGAGAAGTATTGTTTCATACCAAAAGTCATTTTATTAAATTCTCAATTTTCTTCCCAATGATGATTGTTCTTTCATTTATCAATATAAAATATTGGCATGCAGCCAGTTACCTTTTTTATGTACTTATTTTAGGTTTGTTAGTTTGGGTGGCATTATATGGCGTAACAGCTTCAGGATCTAGAAGATGGATAAATCTATACTTTCTGAATTTACAACCTTCTGAGCTTATGAAAATAGCTGTCATACTTTGTCTTGCTAAATTCTTTCATAGAATTCGAACAACTAGCGCTAATTCTTTTACATCGATATTAGTTTCTTTAACAATAATTATAATACCTTCTATTTTAGTTATTACTCAACCTGATTTAGGCACAGCAATTTTAATATCTTTCTCAGGTTTAATAATTTTATGGTTTTCTGGTTTAAGAATTAAATATTTTATTTACTCTTTTTTAATATTTATAACTTCGTTACCATTTATAATTTCTTTTTTAAAACCGTATCAGAAACTTAGAATATTAACTTTTATAAATCCAGAGAGGGATCCATTGGGATCAGGATATCAAATTATCCAATCAAAAATAGCCGTTGGGTCAGGAGGAATTACTGGTAAGGGTTTTTTAAAAGGGACTCAAAGTTATTTAGATTTTTTGCCTGAAAAACATACTGATTTTATATTCACTCTTTTTTCTGAGGAATTTGGATTTGTGGGTTCTATTCTATTATTATTATTATATTCAATTATTATTTATAGAATTATCCGTGCTGGTTTGATCTCAAGAAGTTTCTTTTCTAGACTTTTTTGTTTTGGTTTCTCTTTTGCAATTTTTCTTTATGTTGCAACTAATATATCAATGGTTCTAGGTCTTCTACCTACAGTTGGATCTCCCTTACCAATCATGTCCTATGGAGGTTCATCTTTATTAGCTACAATGATTGGCTTTTCTATAGTTCTGAGTGCAAGCATTAATCACAGACAGAATATCTCATAAAGATTGCATAATTTGTCACTGCAAAAATTTTGTTAATTAATTATATAATTATTTAATGAATAAAAATTTAAACGTTGGAATTATTGGTGCTGGCATACAAGGAATTTCAAACGCTTTATTTTTACAAAAAAAAGGCTTTAAAGTAACAATATTTGATCGTGATGAACCAGGTAGTCATGTTGCATCTTATGGCAATGCAGGACACTTCTCACCTTATGCATCTTTATCCTTAAATAGAACAGACATACTTACCGATGTGCCAGCAATGTTATTAAGTTCTACAGGCCCTTTGGCATTGAAGTGGAACTATGTACCAAAAATGATCCCTTGGTTTATAAAATTTATTTTAAATACAACTAAAAGCAAAATGATGCATACAGCTAAAAATATGCATCAAATATTAGATTTAGCCTTACCAGCTTATGATGAATTGTTTGATGAAATCGACTTAGAAGGGTTGGTAGAAAATAAAGGTATTCTTTATATTTGGAATGAAAAAGATTTAAAGAGTAGAGAATTAGAAATTAGAGTAAGAGATGAATTAGGAGTAAAACAACAACTTGTAAATAAAAAAGAAATTCATGATTTGGAGCCAAATTTAAAACCTTTTTATCACGGAGGTGTATATTATCCATATGCAAGACATGCAAGAAACCCAAAAAAGATATTACTTAAATTTTTTGAGCTTTTTTTAAAAAAAGGTGGAAAATTTGAAAAACGAGACGTCAAACAAATAGAATTTAATAATGAACTTCCTAAAATAAAAACTGACAATCAAAATTTTAACTTTGATAAAATTATAATAGCTTGTGGTGCTTTTTCAAAAAGACTAACTGATAAATTAGGTGAAAAAATTCCACTAGATACTGAAAGAGGATATCACATTCATTTTAAAAATTGTGATCATTTGTTAAGTAGACCGGTAATTTTTTCAAACAGAGGTTTTGGAATTACGCCTATGGAGCAAGGATTAAGAGTTGTTGGTACAGTTGAATTTGGAGGATTGGATAATCCATTGTCCAAATCAAGAATAAAAAATTTGATTAACAATGCAAAGTATATGTTAGATGATCTTCCAGAACATGAAGATGAATGGTTAGGATTTAGACCAACTTTGCCTGACTTCTTACCAGTGATGGGTCCTTCAAAAAATCATAAAAACGTATTTTATTGTTTTGGTCATCATCATTTGGGATGGACATTAGGTCCAATTTCTGGAAAGATCGTCTCAGGAATGATAGCTAAAGAAAATACAAATTTAAACTTAGGCCCTTATAGTTCGACAAGATTTTCATAATTTTGTGTCTAATAAAAACTATTCAGCTTATTTATTTTTAGTACTGGCAACATTGTGTTGGTCAGGTAATTTTATAGTAGGAAAATTTGCAACCGTATACGAAATTCCCCCTTTAACTTTAAATGTTTTTAGATGGATTTCTGTTTGGTTTATTCTAATCCCTTTTACTTACAAAGAAATTTTTAAAAATTTACCTTATATAAAGAGGAATTGGCTTGTGATTAGTTTTATGGGAGTGATTACAATTAGTACATTTAACTCTGTAGTCTATTTTGCACTTAATTATACACAAGTAATAAACGCTGTTTTAATGCTTTCCGCTATTCCTGCTGCAACGATTGTTCTTTCCTCCTTAATGAAAATAGAGGAAACAAATATTTTTCAACTGCTCGGATTAGTACTATCAATTATTGGCATTGGATCAATTATCTCAAATGGAGATATTCAAAAGATTATCTCTTTAGATTTTAATAAAGGGGATATGTGGATGCTAGTTTGTGTAATTACTTGGTCTTTATATTCAACCTTACTTAAAAAAAATAATTTCAAGTTCTCACAATTTACTTTAATACAGTTAATGGTCTCAGTAGGGATACTTTTTTTAATTCCTCAATTTTTTTATGAAAAATCAATTGGTTTAGAGTTAAATTTAGATAAAAACTTTTTTTTAATACTTATATATGTAGCAATTTTTCCAGCCATAGCTGCTTATTATTTTTGGCAAAAAGGAATTGAAATAATTGGACCTAATCGAGCTTCCATGTTTATTCAATTAATGCCTTTATTCAGCGCTGTCATGGCAATTATTATTTTTAAAGAAAAATTTGAACTTTATCATTTTGTAGGAGCTACTTTTATATTGTCTGGGATTTATTTATCTAATAGAAAAGTTTATGCTTAAAGTTGCAATATTAGATGATTATCAAAATGTATCTCAACAATTTGTAGATATTGAAAAGCTATCAGGAAAATACGAGTTTAAAATTTTTAGTGAGGCCTTTGCAGATGAAGCTGATGCCATAGAGCAATTATCTGATTTTGAAGCATTATTAATTATGAGAGAAAGAACACCGATTACTAAAAATTTAATTGATAATTTAACAAAATTAAAATTTGTCATTACCAGTGGTTTAAGAAATAGATCAATAGATTTAGAAACTGCAAAAAAGAGGAAAATAATTGTTTGTGGTACTGAGATGAATATAAATCCAACACCTGAGCTTACTTGGTCGTTGATTTTGGGTTTAGCAAGAAATTTTAAAGAGGAAATTGATAATATGTATCAAGGTTACTGGCAAACAACTTTAGGTGTTGAACTTAAAGGTAAAATTCTTGGTCTTATTGGTCTTGGAAGAGTAGGCACAGAAGTTGCAAAAATTGGTAAAGCTTTTGGTATGGAAGTCATGGCTTGGAGTGAAAATCTTAATTTAGATAAATGCAAAGAATTAAATGTTCTTCCATGTAGCAAAGATGATTTAATTAAAAACTCTGATTTTTTATCTATCCATGTACAAGGTGGAGAGAGATATAAAAATTGTATTACGATTAAAGAATTAGATAAAATGAAAAAAACTGCTTTTTTAATAAATACCTCCAGGGGTCCAATCGTCAATGAGGATGATTTAATCGTTGCCTTATCAACTAATGAAATAGCTGGTGCAGGTTTAGATGTTTATGAAAAAGAACCCTTACCGGAAAATAATAAGCTAAGATTTTTACCAAATGCATTACTCACACCACACATTGGATATGTGACTGCAGAAAATTACAGTATTTTTTATACACAAATGATTGAAGCTTTAGAAGCTTGTGTAAACGGTAAACCAATACGTGTGATAGAGTAAAATGGATCTTCCAGTTGTCAATCATGAAGATTATTTTGCTAAGATAGGTGATGATCATAAATTTCCAATTAATAAGTTTGGTGAACTAGCAAATTATTTGATTAAAAATAAAATAGTTAAAAAATTTCATAAACCATATCCATGCTCTGATGAAACATTAAAAAGAGCTCATTCAGAAAAATATATCAAGGATATAAAGAACAAAACGTTAGATGAAAGTGGTGTAAAAAAAATAGGCTTTCCATTAGTTGATAGCGTTGTTCAAAGATCTCTAGTTGCAACAGGAGGAACAGTTTTAGCCGCAAAACTTGCAATCAGTAATCGTTTGGCTTGTAATACTGCTGGCGGCAGCCATCATGCAACTTTTGATAGCGGTGCTGGATATTGTGTTTTTAATGATGTGGCCGTTGCTGCTCAATATTTACTAGATAGAGGTTTAGCAAAAAAAATATTAATTGTAGATCTAGATGTTCATCAAGGAAATGGTAATTCGGATATATTTAAAAATAATAAAAGCGTATTTACATTTAGCATGCACTCAAAATCTAATTATCCTGCAAAAAAATCTATTAGTGATCTTGATGTTGAACTTGAGGATAATATTGAAGACTTAGAATATACAAATTCGCTTAAAAGTTGTTTGGATCAGCTTAATATAGAAAAATTTGATTTTGTCTTTTATATTGCTGGGGTTGATATTCACTTTAATGATCGTTTAGGTAAATTAAAAATTTCAGATGAAGGTATTAAAACTAGAGATGAAATTGTTATAGAAAATTTTTTTTCAAAAAATATTCCTTTGTGTGGTGTTTTAGGGGGTGGATATAATAAAGATTTTAACAAACTTGTTGAGCTACACTCTTATTTACATCAAGTGTGTGCTGAATTAATATCAACAGATGGATAAAAAAAACCCCAACCTTTCTCCAGTACAAAAATTAGTCATGTTTGAAGATGGTACAGAGCCTCCAGGTTCTAGTGAATTAAATAATGAGAAACGTAAAGGCAGTTATCACTGTGCTAATTGTGGAGTCAAATTGTTTAACTCTCAAACAAAGTATGAAAGTGGATCGGGTTGGCCATCTTTTTACCAATCACTACCTGATGTTTTTGAAACTAAAACGGATCATTTAATTGGGTATGCCAGAACAGAATATCATTGTAAGAGTTGTAAAGCTCATCATGGACACATTTTTGATGATGGACCAAAGCCAACTGGTAAAAGATATTGTAATAATGGAGTTTGTTTAATTTTTAAAGAGTCAAATGAGTAAGATAAAGATAGTCTTTTATTTAGCTTTAGCCTTTATTGCATATAAAGGATTTGTTGCCTTTAAGAATTTTGAAATAGGTGTTGATGATAGAGTGGCACAATTAGAGGAACTCGCGGATTATGAGAAGGAAGACGAAGTAATTGGTTTAATGATGTATTTAGGTGATCCACCAGAATTAAAAGAGCATTTACTTACAAAAAATAGATCTAAGTGTTTAGAAATGAAACAAATAGCTGAGGAAACTTCCTTTGCCTATTACGAATGTGCAAGAGTTAATGCAGTTATTAGAGGTGGGAAAATTTTGAGTATCATTAATGAAATTGAGGTTATCAATTGATAATAAAATATATTACGTTCTTAACAGGAATTGTTTGGTCATATTCAATAATAAAAACACAATCAGTTTTTGATAAAAAAGCTGGATTAATCTTTAAATTATTTATATCAAAAGTTTCTTGGCTTACATTAATTGCCGCTTGTTATTTTGGTTATAAGAATTTTTCAATTGGGTCTACAGTAATTGGGATAGTTTCTGGAGTATTACTGGTTCACATAGGTTTTTATTTTTTAAGGAAATTTCTAATTTCAAAGTTTAGTGAAAAAAATCTTTTATTACTTAAAACGTTCCTTGAGTATTCTTTAATTGCCTGGGTGATTTATTATATCTTTTTTTAATTAAAACTTACGCCTTAAATTAAATGATGCTTCTTCGTAATCGTCAGGTCTCATTAAATGATTTTTTAATTTAAAATCAATAAGGAAATCATTGATGTTTTTACTAATAACATAATTTGATTTTGTATTGTCGATGCTATCAAGTTGTATAGAATAATTTGTGTTTTTATTTGGTAAATAGCCAATTGCAATATGTAAATTATCTGTATGTCCATAATCAATGGCTTGGTCTCTTTCGTAGATTATAAAAATGCTATAATTTTCAGGAAAAACGATATCGATACCTAATTCACCAGTAATGTTATGTAAAGCTCCTACATGTAAGGTATCGTTAAAAGCACTTGATCCTTCTTTATATTTATATTTAAAATCGGATGATCGATCTATATCAGCCCGATACTCAATTTTTCCATGGCGTTTTATGGTATACTTATCGTTTGATACATCTTCTACTGCTGAAAGAGATGCTCTAAGATTTTTGGTTCTAATATGTTGTTTTTCAACAATAATTCCACCAACACCGATTTCTTCATAGTCATCAAGTAAAGTGTGACCGATATCAAATCGTCCAGATGGAATTAATGTAAATTTATCTCCCTTTATTTCATCTTTAATTCTTATTGTTCCAAATATTTGTTTACCTTTTCGATTAGCAGTCAATTCTTTACTATCTAATACCGTCAGTATATCAGAGCGAATTTTGCCAATACCAATAATGGTATCAACAAATTTTTTATCATCCTTCATGGGAGATGTGCTGTAATAAGTGAGGTTATAAGTATCAGCATCAACGTTACTACCCTTATTGCCAACATCAACATTACTTCTCCCAACACTAAATGCTAAACCTCTTAGGGCTTTATCGTCTATAAATCTATCAGCTCCAACTGTTATTCTGTTGGTGTTAATTTCTTTAGTAGAGGAAATACGAGTATCTCCTACTCGGCCAATAGCAATACTTCCCTCGCTCCAATAAAATACATCTCTTTTCTCATCTTTATCTTTTGCTTTCTTTTTCACAGCAGAAGTTCGGATAACTTCAGTTAAAGAAGCTAATCTTTGATTATTAAAATTAAAGTCTATATTTAAATTAGTTAAATTTTGTTTATCTTTATTTCTTCTAATCCACTTCAATCTATTCAAAGCGGTATCGGTTGATTGATCAATCGCTCTTTTTGCAATTTCTATTTGAGCTATCGCTATACCTGCTCTGTCTTTATTTTCTGTAATTGGAGGACATTTGCCAGCAATTATATTAAAAGGACAAACTAAGTCATATTCTACAATACCTCGATTAGCAGCATCATTATCACGACCAACAAACATTTTTAACCCACTGGTACTAAACGTGATCCCTGATGGTTGACCATTAGTAGACTCTATTGAAACGGAACCATCTATGGTGAATGAAGATGTGGAATATGCCACATCAAGAGTAAATTGAGATACATCTACACTGCCAGATTGATGATCAACAGTCCAAAGTCTTTTTCCATCAGGGCTTAGTTTGATTCCTTTAGGATTTTCTGTTTGATCTCCTATATCTATTCCAGCATTTGTAACAAGTGATATATCACTACTTAAATCAAATGCAGTTGCAAGTTCGTACTCTAATAATCTTGTGTCAGCGGTGGTTTGACCATGGTAAACTACGAATAATTTTTTTCCATCACCACTTATGTCAAAACCTCTTATATAGTTTTTATTTTTTGCTGATGCTCTAGGTCCCGCGTTACTACCATTTTGTAGGGCAGTGGTATCAAGGCCAGTTGTTTGATTTGCAAAAGAGCATGTTGAGATGTCGAAAGGTGAAGTTAAATCAAATCTAAATACTAAATCGGCGTCGTCATCGGGGCTAGACCTGCCTGTTGCAACAAACATCATCATTCCATCTTTTGAGAATTTTAAACCAAAGACCCTATTTACTGGACCAGTAGTGGTGTTACCAGAATTTAATATGCAGCTTTCACCATCACCAGCATAACTACTGGTAGAAAGATCAAATGGTGTAGATAAATTAAATTCACTTACTTTAGAGTAATCTCCAGAAAGTTTAAATGCAGATAGCACAAACATTTTAGTTCCGTCAGGATTAAAATGAACTCCACCAGGAAAATTAGTTTGGGTTTGAGTAACTGTGCTCTGTACAAAAGTAACCATATCTGCAAATGAATTTGAGATTGGCAGTGATAGGAAAAATATAACCAGAATTCTTTTGAGTATAGACATTATAATATAGTACCGTTAAATTTTAATCGGTGAAATATAACTAAAATTGATGATAATTAAAAACTTTAATTTTTACTAGAATTTACGTCTTAAATTAAAGGAAGCTTCCTCGTATTCCTCTGGTCTCATCAAATGACTTGTTAATTTAAAGTCTATAAGGAAATCATTGATATTTTTACTAATGACATAGTTTGTTTTGGTGTCATCAGTGCCATCCAAAAAGATAGAATAATTTGTCTTCTTGTTTGGTAAATAGCCAATAGCAATATGTAAGTTATCTGTATGACCAACGCCTAGGGCTTGATTACGTTCATATATTAGAAAAATACTAAAATTTTCTGGTAAAATTATATCAACTCCTATCTCACCATTGATGTTGTGTAGTGCTCCCGAATATAATTTGTCATTAAATTTTGTGCCACCATCGCTAACATAATTGTATTTAAAATCAGATGAACGCTCGATATCTGCAACATACTCTATTTTACCATGTCTTTTAAAAGTGTATTGATTATTAGATAAATTTTCAACTGCCGCTAATCCTGCTCTAATTTTTCTTGTTCTTATGTGTTGTTCATCAACAGCAATTGCTCCTTGACCAGTCTCTTCATAACTTCCTAACATAGTATGACCAATGTCAAATCTTCCAGATGGGATAAAAGTAAAATTATTTTTTTCAATTTCATCTTTAATTCTAATGGTTCCATACAATTGATAACCCGATCTATCTGCTGTTAGTTTTTTGCCATCCAAAACAGTCAATAAGTCTGAATTTAATTTACCAAAACCAAAAATTTTATCTAAAAATTTGGTATCATCTTTTATAGGAGTGGTATCGTAATAAGTAATATTATAGGTATCAGTATCTAGGTTGCTACCCTTGGTACCAACATCAACATTATTTCTTCCAACACTAAATGCCAAACCTCTTAATGCTTTATTGCTAATAAATTTATCAGCTCCTAACGTAATTCTATTTGAATCGATTTTTTTAGTTGAAGAAATACTGGTATCGCCAACTCTGCCTATTGCGATACTGCCCTCACTCCAATAAAACACATCGTGATCTTTTTTATTCCTTGCAGTCTTCTTATTGTTAGCCGATGTTTTAATAACTTGTGTTAAAGAGGCTAATCTTTGATTATTAAAATTAAAGTCAATATTTAAATTAGTTAAATTTTCTCTATCTTTATTTCTTCTAATCCACTTTAAACGGTTTAATACAGAGTTTGTCGAATGATCAATATTTCTTTTTGCAATTTCTATCTGAGCTATAGCCATTCCAGTTCTATCTTTATTTTCAGTAATTGAAGGACATTTACCAGCTATAATATTGAAAGGACAAACTAAATCATATTCTAAAACTTGATCTAATCCAGCATTAGGATTACCACTTCTATCTTTCGTAAGATACATTTTTAGTCCACTTGAATTAAACGCGATACCTCTTGGCTGCGAGTTATTGTATGATGCGTCGCTTAAGTCATAATTTCCGTCAATCACAAATGACGATGTATCATATGCATTAGTTAAAGAAATTTGAGTAACTCTCTTTGTGCCTCCAGGAGCATGACTAGTGACAAATAGTCTTTTTCCATTAGCACTAAATCTCATTGAGGCTGGGCCGTGTACACCAGTAGATGTATCTTCACTTAATATAATTCCCGCATTCAGAACCAAAGACATTGATGATGATGATAAGTCAAATGGAGTTGAAAGATTAAATTCATAAATTCTTCCTCCTACATTATTACTTGCGACATTATCCATAAAAAGTAAAAATAATTTACTTCCATCTTCATTTATCTCTATACCTTCTAATCGATTTTTACTTAAATCACTCGTTCTACCCGCATTACTTCCAAGTAAAAAGGCGTCACTATCTATGTCCGTAGTTGTGGAACTTCTTTGACAAGATGATATATCGTAAGGCGAAGTTAAACTAAGTACATATGCATGGTCATCGTCTGCATTAGCTTTTGCATTTCTAGTAACCGCTAACATTTTCATTCCGTCATTAGATATTTCTAGGTCGTATAATCTGTGATTAGTTAATTGTCCAACATCTCGATCAAATGTACATCTTTGACCGTCACCTGCATAAGTCGATGTTGAGATATCATAAGGAATAGACAAATTGTATGTATTAATAATTAAAGGATCTATTTCTCCAGTACCGTCAAAATTTTGTGAAAAACTGACAAACATTTTTGTTCCATCAGGATTAAATTCAATACCAGCTGCTATTCCCCAATCTGCATCATCTGAACCAGTTCCTCCTTTATCGGTCTCACCTACTTCGTTTACAGTTACCCTTTGGTTGAAAGTCACCATCTCTGCAAATGAGCTAGAGATTTGAAATAAAAGGAAAAAAACAACAAGAATTTTTTTTAACAAATTCATCAGATTCTATCAATTTTATGTAAAATTAGTCCATCTATACACTTAAATTGATAGAAAATTTAGCATGTTTTTTTGATAAATTAGTCCTAATTTATTTATATTTTACAATGATAACAAATTTAAAAACAAATATTTTAGTCTTATTTTTTACAATAATTATTCTTTTCTTAATCTATCCAAAAATTCTCTATGAATATTTTGTTTTTCAAATGCCTTTTAGCGATCAGGCGCCACAGTCTTATTTTGCTGATTGGACCGTTATTATTTCTGCTATAAAATGTAAATTACTTGGTAATGACGTTTTTTTAAATAATTCTTGTGATTATTGGGGCAGAGCACATGTATATGGCAGTATCTTTTTACTATTACCATTTCATGAAAACTTAAATAATTTTTACAATCTGTACCTGCCAATTTTTTTTAATTTGATATTTCTATTTATCATCATTTCTCACATTAATTTTAAAAAATTTGGACAGATATTGTTTTATATTTTATTTGTTTTTAGTCCAGCAACGTTGCTTGCAATGGAAAGATTTAATAACGATATATTGATCTTTTTAGTATTAATTTATGTATGTTATTTAAAGTCGAATACTATTAAATTTATTTTAATATCTTTAATTTCGTTAGCAAAGTTTTACCCTCTGATAACTTCAGTCGCTTTTTTCTTTAGGGGTATCAATAAAAAAAATCTATTATTTTTTGTAATTTTTGTCTCAATGATCTCACTCATTTTTTTTTTAGACAGAAACAATTTAGAGAAAGTTTTTCTAAATGCCAGTCAGTATACTCCGAGCTATAAACTAGCTTTTGGCATCCAACATTTTGCTAACTTTCCAAGCCTTAATATAAAATTCTCTTTTGTCCATTTACTGATGTTTAGTTTTTTTTTAATGACAGTGTTATTTTTGTTATCTTTTTTGATATTAATGAATGACAACTTTTTAAGTAGATTTAGTTTTGAAAACTATAATGAAAGAATATTTTTTATTGGAGCAATAGTATGCATCGCTGCATATCTTTTACAAAACAACTTTATCTACAGAGAAATATTTATTTTTTTGACATTGCCGTTTTTATTTAAAACGACTGATCAAAGTCTTTTTGCAAAACTTCTACTCTTAATACTAATTTTGAAGTTTTTATTATATCCTGCTACTTTTTATTATAGTATGTCTCATAACCTTGAAACTTTAAATATAATTAAGTCGATTATAGACAATTTTATAATGTCGATGATGTTAGCTATTTTAGTGGGAATTTTATTGAAGACATTTAAAGGGAATCAAATATTTAGATAATGAAAAAAAATAAATTTATAGTAATTTTATCCAAGAAAAATTCTGCAAAAATATTTCTATCAATTTTATTTCTATATTTTTTTAGCCTTAATATTTATCAAATGCATGACCAACATTGGACTGCAATGTTGGATCAAGATATAAAAATTATTTATAATTCTTTATTAATTTCATCTGGTTTTGAACAAGAATACAGGGACCATCCCGCCTATACCACATTTATGATACTTGGGAGTATCTTTAAAATTTGTTCTATTTTTTTTGATAACTTCACAATTAATGAAACACTTGGATCTACTAGTATAGACAAAGAATTTCAAAAACTTTTCTATATTGCAAGGATTATAAACAGCTTTTATGTTTTTTTAATCGTTTTTTTAACTTATAAAATTTTAATAGAATTAAAAATTTCCCAATCGCTAAGTATTTTAACCACATCGTTAGCATTATTTTTTCTTCCATTCTATGAGTTATTATTTCTGCTTCGATCTGAAATCGTCTCTGTTTTAATGTTTTTATTTTCTTTTTACTTTTTTATAAAATTTTTAAATAATCATAAGATATTTTATATTATCCTTACTGGCCTCTTCTTTTGCCTTGCAATGCTTGCAAAAATACAAGTCATCTTTCTTTATTTATCATTAATGGTTGCAATACCTTTTTTAATTAAACACTTAAATTCGTCTGTAAAATTTAACAGGCTAATAAAGACTAATAATCTCTTGGGTTTAAGTAAGATTGTATTATTTTTGTCTTTTTTTCTCTACATTTTAACTCAAATTATTTTGTCAAAATTTTTTTTAAATGAACTAAATGATCCAGCTTTTTCTTTATTACACAATGAAGATTTATTCTTATTATTATTTTTTATTGTATTCTATTTTATCTTTATAAAATTATTATCTAAATATTATTTAATTAACTCTAATCAAATTATTGTTTCTCTCGGAATGATATTTTCTGGTTTTGTTTTGGGGTTGTTATTTGTATTATTCTTAGATGTTATTAACATTATTCCCTTCCATGATTTAAACTTATTAAGATTAACCAATCCTATAAAATTAATGACCAACCAAACATTTGAAATGCGTCATGAAGTAAGTATTTTAATTACCATAAAAGCACTATTTCAATCTATTTTAGGATATTATGATTTAACTGGACAATTTAATGAAAATTACAACCCAAAAATTTTAAATGTAGATTTAAAAATTTTTTTTAGAGGTTTACATTTTGTTTTACTGATCTTATTAATTTTATTCTATTCCTATAAGATCAAAGAAAAAAATTCTAAATATCTATCAATTGTGCTTTTATTCGGTTTATTAATTTATAATCTTATTTTCATATTAAGAGAAACGTTTGGATATAATATTTTTCTTTTTCCTTTTTACATCATAATTATTTCAATTTTATTAAACAAACTGAATAAAAAATATTTTTATTACATTTTACCTATTTCCCTCTTGATTTTCATGATGGAAAATTTTCATTTATCGGGTACATTTAAGAATATGTTTAACCGAGAACCAAGCGTTTATGATCTATGCGAAGTAGAAAAATGGAAAAATTCAGAAAATTACGTAAAAAATTATAATAGTCAGTCATATATCACGCTTGTGGAGGATTCTGAGATTTGGATTAGGGTTTATACAAAAAGGTTTTATTTAAAAGCAAATGATTATTGTGTTCAATTAAGAGATGAAGAGGGCAATCGTCAAACTAATTTTAAAATCAATTAATGACCTATTTTGGTTATTTTAATCGAAGTAAATTATTGTTTTTTATTATAATTATGCATAAATAATAGAATGTTTGAAAAATTAGAAGAATTAGCAAAAAATAATAAAAAAATTTCAGATTTTCACATTAGAAGTGGATGGCCACTTGCCTTTCGCCAAACTGGAGAAATTCATAAAGTTCCAGATGTGGTTGTCAAACCCCAAGATTTACAAGACTTGATATCTACTAATTGTAATGAGGTAGAAATGAAAAGATTTAATGACACCCATGAATTAGACTCGTCAGTTACATTAAGTGGTTTAAGATTTAGAGCAAATTTTTACAAAACAATCAATGGTCCTGCTGCAGTGTTAAGAAGGGTAGAAAGTGTTATACCTGAAATGGGACAGTTTGATTTACCGCAATCATTATATGATATAGTCGATATGCACAAAGGTCTTGTTCTTGTTACTGGTCCAACAGGATCAGGAAAGTCAACTACGCTTGCAGCAATTATTAATGAAATTAATAAAACTAGAACATCAAACATCATAACTGTTGAGGATCCTGTTGAATTTATTCATAAGGATTTAAAAAGTATAGTTTCACATAGAGAAGTTGGTAAACAAACAGAAACTTTCGCAAGTGCATTAAAGGCAGCGCTTCGAGAAGATCCAGATGTAATTCTTGTTGGTGAGATGAGAGATTTGGAAACAGTTTCACTTGCACTAACAGCTGCAGAAACTGGTCACCTTGTATTTGGAACACTACATACTAGTGGTGCACCTAATACAATTAATAGAATTATCGATGTGTTCCCTCCAGAGCAACAAGCACAAATTAGAGCGCAAATTTCAACCTCATTAAAGATGGTAGTTACTCAAAGACTTTTAAAAACTAAAGACGGTCAGGGTCGTTGTGGTGCTTTTGAAGTGATGAAGTGTACAGCCCCAATTCAAAACTTAATTAGAGAAGCAAAAATTCATCAGATACCCAGCATCATGCAAACTGCCGTTAAAGACGGAATGGTCACAATGGCAAAATCTTTAGAGGATTTAGTCAAGGCAGGAAAAATTGATGCTGGTGCAGGAAAAGAACATTAAAGGTTTCAATCTTTTAGAATTAATTGTTGTTATTGTTATCGTTGGGATAATTTCAGCAACTGCCTATCCTAATTTTTCCAAATGGAAAAAAGAAAGAGAAGTTAGACAGGGCGCAGCGAAAATACAATCATTAATAAAAAATATTAATGCTCAAATTGAGAGAGGAACGTTTGCCTTTGTCCAGGTTCTTATCAGGAGAACTAATAATGCGCTTACGGTACAATCAAAAGGTATGACAATGCAAAACCTTGCTACAAGAATGAATGATGGAAGTAGTGGTTGGAACATAAATAGCGATGAACGATGTCCTGTTAGCCCGACCTCTCCTTATTGGGATACAGACGCTACTGATCCTGGTGATATAGGAAATTATGTTTATGAAATAAGCTTAGAAGATGTCACAACTGATATAAATGAGGGTACAATCTGTTTCTCGAAGGGTGGAAAGTTTTATCATACAGATGGAGATTTAAATCTAGGCTTTCAAAGAAATTTTATATATGTTTGTAGGAGAGACTTTTCTGGTGATAGGTGCGCCTTAGACGTGGAGACCGGCACGGGTAATAATTGGCTAGTACCCGAGGGTGGCGAGGAAAACGACGATTTTTATAAAACGGTTAATTGGACCAGATTTGGAAACGTAACAATTAGTAAAATGAATAATGAATATGATGATGAAGGAGTATTTTCAGGAGGAACTTGGGTAGATCTTCCATATACAGATGAAGATAATGATGATTGATATGAAAAAAGATATAAAAAAAATTTTAGGATTATCAATACTTGAGGCATTGGTATCAACTGCAATAATTGGTATCGGATTTGTTGCTATTTTACAAATGACGAACTATTCAGTTCAATCTATTTACTCATCTGGAGAAAGAACAAAGGCAAATTACTTAACTAATTTAATTGCTGAGGATTTAATGGGCTATGAAAATAGAGCAGGTGGGTCAATAAATTTTTCAGATTTTCTAGCTTCTGACGAAGGGAAAGCCGAAATCAACTCAGCGGTTGGTTTTTGTAATAATGCAAGTGCTGGAACAAATTCAACGAATACCGGCAATGTTTACGGAAATTCTACAACGGACGGTCACTTAATGAAAACCAGAAAATGGGAAGCATTACTTAACAGCAAAAGTTATTTGAATTGTAAAGGAACCAACGAAAAAAAAAATATAGAAGTTTTTAAGATCTCAAGCACGTATTCCAATATGAAAATAGAAGATCCAGAAAATCCAGGAACGTTTTTAGATGAAGGAATGCCAAATGATAATACTCGTTTGGTTAACGGTGTGGAAGAGCCTTATGTGAAAGATGATTTAATGTACATTGGGAGAGTTCAAATGAATTTGAACGATGGTAAAAAAAGAAAATTTTTATATTTTCAAACCGATTACTTCTTAAAAAATTAATGAATAAAAAATTTTCAAAATCTATAATTGGCTTGTCCTTAATTGAAATATTAATTGGAATAATAATCACTTCTATCATGATGGCTGCAATGTACACTTCGTATGATGTAGTTAATAAATCTTACAATCAGGTAAGTGAAAAAGCTAAAATTAGCAGAGCGAGCAGAGATTTAGTTTCAATGTTGATGAGGGACGTACGTATGGCTGGATTTAAATATTACGCTGGAACTCATGAAATTGCTCAATATGCCGCTAAGACAGCTGAAGCCCCAATGAGTTGTTCACCTGGAATGGTGTTACCGAAACTAAGTTATCTAGGTTTTGATGATGGCTTTGATGATGGTGCTGCTGCAACGTATATAGATGATACAAGTCATAATCCATTAGTGATAAGAAGAAATACATTAGGACCAAATAGATCTACTGAAACGAGAGGTTCATCTGCAGTTACAGGCGAACAAGATCTTTGTTGTGACCAAATTCAAATTGTTTATGAGGACTTTAATTTGGCTAGCGATCAAGATCTTTTACAGCCATATAAAAAATACAGAATTACGTATTTTGCAAAAAAAACAGGCACTGATGATGTGGTTACCCCAAGTGGTATAAAAAAAATAAATAGATATGGTGCCTTTAAACTTATTCAGGGCTGGGAACAAAGAATAGAAACATCCTGCGTATTTCCCCCAGCAGAAAACGGAAGTTGGGTCACTACGTGCGATGAGTGCACTGAAGAGCCAGCACTGATAAGAGATCACATAGAGGACATGGAGTTTATACCATTTGATGAGAATGGTCGGATAATAAAAAGTTCTGGAGATTCTTTTGTTTATCCAGCACCAGAACATGCATCAATAAATGATAGGATGTATGATATTAGAGGAGTTGATATAAAAATTATATTTAGATCGAAAGATAATTTTTTTAAAGAAGCTGCCAATAGACAATTATCAGGATTAACCAATCGAAATAAAAACACTGTTGATAGATTTCTCAGAGATACAGTTGTTGTTTCAGTTCACACTAGAAATATCGGAGGGCAGGGTCTTCAATGATTAAGAATAAACAAAAAGGTTTTGCTTTAGTGTTATCCTTGGTGCTTTTACTTGTGATGTCTCTAATGGGTGGTGGCTTAGTTGTAATAGCATCCTCAGATCATGAAGGTAATAATAGTAGCGACCACTATCAACAAGCATTTTATGTTGCTGAAACTGCCTTAATGCAGGCAGAAAAAAGTTTAATTGATAAAATGATGGGCCCAGTTGACTCATCAGGAGTAAGACAAAGAGCTCAAAGGTATATTCCAAGAAATGGAGATATAAATAATGATGGAGTGGCAGATGATGATGCACCAGAACAGACTCCTTGTTATAGAAGTTTTAGGAATTTGTCTAGGGAAGCATCTTTTCAAGTGGTAGAACAGCTTCAAGATCAAAGCTTTTATGACTTAATTGCGCCAATTTTTTCAGAGGAAAAAAAAGGTGCTTTAACTTCTATTGACGTTGCAGACAAAAGAGAAGATGCATTTGAAAAAGAGGAAGAATTCATCCAAAAATTTAGATATGAATTTTTTTCTGTTAACTCTGGCACCTCTGTCTTTAAAGGATCAGGAATGAGCCTAAAGAAAACCTCTACGACTTCCCAGAAAAAAGGAACCGCATATAAAATTTATGGCTGTGGCATGATGGGAAATGCAAATAATCCCCAGATATTAGTTCCACTTGAAAAGATCATAATTTTAGCCCATTAGTTTTATTAAATAATACTTAAAATGATCATCTTCACCTGTTGAAATAATAATCTATTCTATTTATAATTTTATTGTGAAAAGAATCTTTATAAAAATTTTATTATTCCTATTTTTTTCAAGCCCTGTATTTGCTTGTGATTTGCTTCAGGTACCAATTGGAACTTCAATAAATACCGCTCAAACTAAGTTTGAATTTCTAGATGCGCACAATGCCGATCTTTATGAAAAAGAAGCCTCTGTAAAATATTTGGCAGCAGCTATCGATTATTGTGAGGGATCTAAACTTGAAAATGCTGATCTTGAAGTTATCATTTATGACAACAAAGTTGCTGGAATAATATTAACCTCAGTAGATGAAGAATTTAATAATGAAATTTATGAATTTACAAAATTTAATATTAAAGATCCAGGTGAAGATGCTAAGGGGGAAAGTTGGAAAGGTTTTAAAGATTTAAGTATTGGTAATTTATTAGTATACTATACTAAAATGGAACTAAGGGGTGAAATAGTGGAAGTTCTAAAAATTACAAACGCAAAAATGCTAAATAACACAATTGGAGAGCAGGTTATAGATTTCATTCAATAAATTATGTTAAAGACACTAAAAATATTTATATTTTTCATTGCATTGATTTTAACTAATAATGCTAATGCAAAACCTGTTCCGCCTGGTGCTGGAGAAGGTGATGTGCCTGCAAATATTTTATTTCTGGTTGATAGTTCTGCCAGTATGGGTAGGTGGATTGGAACAGACGGACTTGGGCAATCAACAGGAGTTGCACTTGACTCACAAGATAGATTTTTGATTGGACAAAATGCAAGAAGAGCAATCGGCGGTTTATTGAGATATAATACTGATGGTACCAGAGATAGAACTTTTAATATTAGACGTATTCCAAATGCAGGATGTGGCACTGAAGTGGATAGCACTAGAGGCATTGCGAGGCAAAATTTAAGGAAAGTTTCTACAGTAAAATTTATACAAAATTTAAATGGTGCAAATACAATTTTTGTAAATAGCAGGATAAATAGAACAAGGAATTATATTTTTGGCTTTACTGAAAATGGCCGTACTTGCAGATATGCTATAGCTGGACCAGCAGGATCAAGGGTGAATGATTTTGATATTAAGGTTATAGGTGGCACTCCTTATCTCTTTTTTTCTGGTAGTGGATTTAGAAATAGAAGCGGTTATTTTAAATCATGTAATTTGAATACCTTGCGATGTGAATTACAAAATTTTGGTGGTCAAGATATCACGAAGTTTGGAAGTAGAATAAGTGTTAACAATGAGGGAACTATATTTTATATTTCTGACAGTAGAAATGGTCATTTAGTTGGACTCACTCTGACACAAGTAGGTAACGCTTATAATATTGGAGCTGAAGTTAGAAGATGCGAGGATGAAAATAGTCCATCACCACGGACACAAAGAATGCATGCTACCGGAGTTGAAGTTTCACTTGATGATAGTAACACAATATATATTTCAAGCGGCATACAACACGCAATACAAAAATTAACTTTAACGGACACAACTTGCACAGTCGTTACAGGTATAGGAAGAGGTTTTAGAGATATTTCTAAAAATATTGGTACAGGTACTCCTGCCACTATAGATGCCGATGATGTTAAATTTGATCGACCCTGGGGACTTAATTTTGTTAGAAGCATTGCAAATCCAGGTAACACAAGAATTTTAACTGCATCAGGGCGTGGTTATGTGGATGTATTTGATGAAGATCTTTTTACAGATGCAGATAGAGATAGCGCTTGGCTTCAAAATATGGGAGGTCCAAGAGTTAGAAGATGGGATGGTGTAAAGCAAGCAATACAAGCAATTGTTAGTGACACCACTCTTACAACGGGAGCTCATTTTGGTTTCGGTCACTGGAATGCAGGAGAAAACCAAGGAAGAAGGGGACCGAGAGGGGGCCGTTATTGCCATTTCAACAATGATTGTAATTATTACGGAGGTTGGGGAGATGGTACAGTAGCTAATCAGCATCCAAATGGAACAAGCACAACATGTCATGTAGATGGATGTTTGAATGTTGCAGTCAGTCCAGCCGGTGCAAATCGGATAATGGACGTTTTTAGACCATTGGGAATGGCATGGGGAACAGACGCTAATGCATTCGCACAACTAGCGCATAATTATTTTTTTGATGAAGATGCTGGAGGGCAATTAATAAATAGCGAAGCTGAGTGTCAGTTAAATTATGTCATTGTGATTGGTGATGGAGCTATGAGGAATACTGGTGTTTTAGGTCAGGCAGGTAGTGCAGCAGGCTTAATGGAAAAATTAAGAAAAAAAGGAGTTAAATCACTTTATGTTGCCTATGGCGGTGGAATTACAGGTGAAAATCTTAATAGGTTTCATGAACTTTCAAGAATAGGTACAAGTGATGCAGCTGATGCAGCAGCTTGTGCTGCAGATGATGATTGCGAAAGAGCCATCGTAGCTCTTACCCCAGAGGATTTAAAAACAACTTTAACCGCAAAAATACGACAAATCATCGCTGACAGATTAGCATTTACCGCTCCATCTATTACGGCAACAATTGAAGAGGGTGGGTCTTTATATCAAGCACAATTTTCTTATGAACAGTTTGGAGAGTGGAAAGGAACAATTTTAAGAAAATCTATCGACTCTAAAGGAGAGGTTACACATACGCTTACTGAAGCTGATAATTGGAGTGCGGCCGTTGAACTTAAAACACTGTCTAAAAAGGGAGCTGAAGCAGATGGGAGAAACCTTTGGTCGGCCATTCCGAGTACTAATTATGGAGAAGGTACACCTGATAACTTTAATACAGATAACGCAGATCAAATAAAAGTTTTATTTGATTACTTAGGTTATACAATTCCAGATTATCACAAAGCCGATGGAACTTCGGATTGTACAACAGAAGGTGCAAATGCCTTTTTGGGCGATGAAACTAATGGAATAATTTTATTTATGAAAGGTAATGATTATTTTAATTATTCAGGTGATTGTGGAGCTATTGAAGAGGTAAGAGAGCATGTTATGGGGGATATTTATCATTCACAATTAATAGAAGTAGGACCTCCAGAGATGACTACCAATTTTTCAGGAACTAACGAGGAGGCTTATTGGAGAGCTAAAAACGGGTATCAAAGTTTCATGGCAGCTAATGCAAACAGAGATAATGTTATATATGCTGGTTCTAATAGCGGAATACTTCATGCTATCACAGCAAAGGACGGTAAGGAAATTTGGGGTTTCATACCTCCATTTATTGCAATGCAATTACCACAAATTATAAATGCGGATTATGATGGTAAAGTTGGAGAAAATAACACCGGTGGAACTAATCCTATCTTTGGTGTTGATGGATCCCCAGTAGTCCATGATATATTTACTTATGGTTTTACAGTAGGGGCCAATGGTAAACCTGAACCAGATGAGTCTAAAAGTTGGCAAACTGTATTGTTCGTCCCGTATGGAAGAGGTGGTCCTGGATTTTCTGTGCTTCAAGTCACTGATCCTTATCAACCAGTTCATATGTTTTCAATTTATAATGATAGAATAAAATCAAGAGTTTTAGTTTCTGACCATCTTGGAGATATAAGACAATATGATTATAATTCTACATCATCATCATTACTTCAGTCAGCGGAGGGAGATATGGCTCAAAGTAATTATAATGAGGCTTATGAAGCAGATGGTGCTGACAGTTTTGAAAGACAAAATGAAATTGCTCCATGTCAAAGCACGACTGATTTTAGAGATAATGGAACAAATTCTTGTTACAGAGGTTCTAGTTTTCACTTCCCTGAAATTGATCTTGGTATTGATGTTGGAGGAACTATTCCTGACGGTTTATTGAGTGCATTTGAAGGAAGTACTCCTATTCCTATAACTTCTGAAATAGTTGATGACGGTGCAGGAGGGGGTTTATTAAAAGTAACTTTTAGTAGTGCAAAAACTTTCAACGTCAGTCCTTCAGAGATAGAACCTTCACTATCAAATCAAATTACTATAACTGCCTGTCTAGGTGCTTCAGGTACAGATCCGATTGGTTATGATTATTCTAAGCTTGGAGAAACATGGTCAACTCCGAAAATAGCTAGAATACCTTCAAGTACAAATAGTACTCTTGATAAAGATAAATATGTAGCGATACTTGGTGCTGGTATGAGTAAGGGTGATAAGTGTGGAGGGTCTGCACTTTTCTTAGTTGATCTTGAGTCACATGGTGACGGCTTACCAGGATTGTTGCACGGAGCAGATGCTAATGCAGGACCAATACATATTGTAGATACATCACCTCGAGGTTTATATTTTGGTACAAACAAAGAAGAAACTCCAAATGGAAGTGATATTACAAATGCTGTTCCAGCGAGCCCTGTAGTTATTACTCCAGACACTGCACCAAATATACCGTGGAGAGGTGCACTTGTTTACATAAATGATCTAGAGGGTAAAATTACAAAGATTAATTTATCTAGCAACACTCAAGGGTTCGAAGATGGTAAATTAATACCAGACCAGACAGAACTTTATGATCAAACAACACTGTTTAGATTGGACGCTAATGAAGCAAATGCTAGATATTCTTATTTTTCAATGGATGCAGGTTTAGGGGTGAGCGATGGAGGTTTTTGGTTGTTTGGTTCAACGGGTAACTTTATAGATCTTGGTAATCGTTCTGTTGACGTCGATAATATTCTATATGGTATACAAGATAAACATTATCCATATTGGAAACATCTCAATAATGTAACTATTCCAAAACCTGTTTCAACATCATCGACTGTAACTACCGGTACAGCAGGCACTGGTGGAGAGAATATACAAATAAATCCTGAATTTATAAAAAAAGCACATGCAGGTGCTAATGATGCAAGCAGTATTGATAATAAAGGTGCTACAGACAGTTGTTTAAATGTTACTGGAAATACTGGCGATGTAAATTGTCCTATACCTGAAGCTAAGCAAGCCTGGGTTATACATCTCGAAAAAGATAGTGGTGGAAACTTTTACCCTATAAGAACATTCAGAAAAGCATCAGCATCTCCTACTTTGTTTAAAGGTAAGGTTTATTATCCGGTTTATCAACCACCTATCCAAGATATCTGTAACCAAGGACATGCATTTATATGTGCTGCTGATGATGAATGTGGAACTAATAATGCTACTGAATTACAGTTAGAAACACCAGGAGATGTGCAAAATCCAAATGCAAATGCCTGCGCATATGTAAGAGAGGGTATATTGTCAGAACTTGTTGTTTTCAGTGATAAATTATTTGCCAATGTTGCAGGGCCGGCTGATGATGAGGATACACTATTTTCAATACTTTCTATACCTGGAGATATAATAACTAATAAAGGTGGATGGAGAGATAGTAGTTTTTAAAATAGTCTAATATAAAAATATATTATCCAAACAAACATTGTCAGCATCGTAAAAAAAATAATTGCTAAACCTACTAATGTATCTTGATTAACTTTTTTTCTCCATTTTTTTGGAAAGAATTTAAGTGAATAAGCGTAAGCTAAGATAAAGATATTTAAAGCAGAAATGATAATATTTATAAATAAAAAGGTATTCACTTGACTAGTTTTTTAAGTTTATTTTTAAGCTTGTCTTTTATTTTA